>JBASWX010000760.1:0-25299 GCA_049276695.1 Planctomycetota bacterium | reverse complement strand
CACCGCACCGAGGATCCCGACTAGCGTCCAGGTTTGGCCGCTGGTCAGCGACTCGCTCTGCGTGATGACGGCAGTGCCGGCGCCAAGGATGCCGCTGGCGGCAAGAATGGTGGTGGTGGTGCTCATGACGTGTTCGATGCGTTGTCGATCCACATGATCATCTCGCGAGCCCAGATTGCCGGAGGAACGTGTAGTCGACGTCGCACGTCGCGTAAGCGTTGGTCACGTTGCCATAGGCGAAGTAGGACTGCGCCAGCACCGCAGTCGGCACGTTCGTCGTGATCGTGCCGATGGACGTGCCGTTGACGTAGAAGGTGACCGTGGTCCCGTCCCACGTGATCTTCAACTTGAGCCACGCCGAGAACGCGACGGCCGTGCTGCTGGTCGTCGTGGTGTAGGTGCCGGCGTTGCCGCAGCGGATGCGCCAGTTCGCGGAGAGCGCTTGGTCGTACTCGAAGAACACGCCATTGGACGGGTCGGTGGTCGCGGTCCCGTTGCTGAACCCGATCCGCACCTTGCCGCCGCTCGTCCAGGTCCCGCTCAGATAGACGACCGTCTCCCACGTCGTCGCGTTCCACAGCGTCGTCGAGCTGGCCGAGTCGTAGGTCGTGACGTAGCCGCCAGCAGTGGCGCCACTGGAAACGCGCAGGACGCCAGGATGCCCCGAGCTGCCGGCGGTTGAGTAGGCCGCGCCACTCGACCCGACCACGCTCGCCCACTTGCTGTTGGTCTCCTGCCAGTCGGTGAAGTAGACGCTCTCGTTGCTCGGCGACCACGCCACCCCAAGCAACAGATTGGTCGCGTTGGCCAGGTTGATCGCGCTCGGAGTGCCGAGGTTGGGCGTGACGAAGGCCGGCGATGTCGCGCGCGCCAGCCCTCCCGTCCCGGTGCTGCTCGCACCGCCGAGCGTGTCGACCATCGCCGCGACCGTCGCGTCGTCGAGCACCGACCTGGCAGCTGGCGTGCAGGCGATCTCCTCGACGGCGCCGGCGCCGGCCGTCGACCGGCCGAGCAGCTTGTCGGTGGCCGAGACGTTCTGGATCTTCGCGTACGTCACCGTGGCATCGGTGATGCCGGCCGTCTCGATCTTCCCGAATCCCAAGGTCGTCCCGCTACGACGAAGCACCACCCCGTCGCTCGACGCCGCGATATCGGCGGGGTCGCCGGCCGAGTTCGCGGCGCGGCCAATGACCGACAGCGCGGCCGAGTCGCGCATCATCGAGTCGGTGATCGCGTCAGCGTCGATGGGCGGGTTGCTGACCGAGAGCGTGGTCCCGGACATCGACAGGCCCGAGCCCAGCGTGATCTCCTCGGCGTTGCCGGCGCCGCCGGCACTGCCGCGGCCCAGCAGCTTCGACGCCGCCGCGAGGTTCTGTAGCTTGGCGTAGGTGACGGCGTCGTCGTCGAGTTGCGAGGTTCCGACGGTCCCGAGCACGGCCAGCGCTCCGAGTCCGAGCGTTGTGCGTTGAGCCGACGCGTTGGCGTCGTCGAGCAAGGCCTTGCCGGCCGTCGTGATGTCGCCGCCCAGCTTCACCGTGCCGATCGAGGCGTCCGGCACGTTGGCCTTCGCCTGCCCGGCCGTTGCCCAGTCCCACGCAACCGTGGCCGTGTCGGTCACGGCGCGCTCGGCGGTGAGCGTTCCGTTCGCCGTCCTGACGAGGTAGTCGGCGTCGACGGGCGCCTTGGCCGCGAGCGCCGCGGTCATCTCCTGCAGCCGCACCAGGTGCTCGTTGACCGTGGCCGCGACCGCCTGCGACTGCGCCTTCTTGAACGAGATCGAGGCATCGTCACGAACGACGCGCGGCGCCTGCACGATCTCGGGCACGACCATCGGCTACACCACGGTCCAGGCGGTGCCGTTCCACCACAGACGCCCGGTCGGCGAGCCAGCGACCACTGCCACGAGCATCCCGTAGCGAGGCGTCAGGAAGTGCCACCCGGCCGCACTCGCCGGCTGGTCCGAGAGCGCGAACACGAGCGTGTTGACCGCGTAGCCGGCCCACTGCCCGGTGCCGGAGCCCGACAGGATCCAGACCTCGCCGCGGTTCACGGTGCCGGGCGGCCCAGCGATGTTGTTGGCCGTGACCTTGCCGCCGGCCGCGAACCAGTCCGACACCAGGTTCCGGTTGTTCTGCCGGATGTAGCCGAGCGGGTCGCCCTCGTTCAGCTCCGGGAGGTTCAGGATCGGGTCAGCCATGAGCCCAACCCATAGCGAACGAGAAAACCCGCGAGCGAACCCTGTTGGCCATGATCAGGTGCTCGGCACGATCTGGACCAGGTCGCTGCGGTCCGACCGGCCAGCCGGGCCGATCGCGTAGACCACGAAGCCGATCGGGTCGTCGTCGAACGAGTAGCCGTGCGCCGCGATCGTGGTCTCGTCGTACTGGATGACCGGGTCGACCAGCGGCGTGCCCATCGCCTCGTTCCCGACGAACCAGCGCTGCGTCGCGTGCAGCGAGATCGCGGCGTCGACGCCGAGCGACGCGAACAGCGGCTGCGCCTCGTTCATCTTGAACGCCACGACCTCGTAGCGCTCGAACTCGCCGGCCTGCATGTAGGACGGGCCGAAGATCGTGGTCTGGTCAATCGCGGTCCGCTTCCACTCGAGTTGCACGTAGGACCCGACCTTCTGCGTCAGCAGGAACTGCGCAGTCGTGGGCGCGGCCGGCAGCGCGGACCGGCCCCTGACCAACGTCGTAATTGTCGAGACGTCGTCGACCGTGGCGCCGCCCGGCACCACGCGCAGATGGTAGGTCCGGTTGGCCGCGGTGAAGCCGCCGACGGGCTCGTAGATCAGGCCGTGGATCCCGAGCAACCACAGTAGCACGACGCGCTCCCCCGCCGCGTGCGTGTCGACCGCGAGCTTCGTGTTGCGCATGGCCCGCACGAGTCCGCGCAGCGTCCAGGCCGAGCCCGAACCAGCCTCGGCCTCGTGGAACGCGATGATCTCGTTGCCGACCAGAAGCCAGTTCATGCCCTGCGCGATCTGCTCGGTCGTGGCGTCGTCCAGTGTCTCGCCGTTCGGCAACTCGATCGCGAGCGAGGTCTTCCAGTCCACGATCCCGAGGTTCGCGGTCGAGCTGGTCGGCAGGTTGTTGGTCGTGAGCGACCCGACGGTGGTGGGCGCCTGGATCTGGCCCACCGCCACCCACCGGTCCGTGCCGTTCGGCGACTGGTAGACAACGGCGCCGCGCCAGGCCCCGCCCGGCGGCGGCCCCGCGACGATCGGGATCGTGACGGCGCGTAACTGGCCCGCGTAGATCGACGGGATGTCGAGCACGTGGACGCGGTAGGCCGGCACGCCCGGTACGATCGGGCCGGTGATGCTGGGCGGCAGTTCGCGCGGCAACGGCGGCAGCGGCTGGTCGGTGGTGGTGCTCACCACCTCGCACTGCACGCCGAAGTCGTAGCCGAGCAGCCGCGCCTTGTGCGCCCGTACCAGCCACTGCTTCTCGTAGCGGTACGCGAACAGGACGTAATGGTCGGAGCTCGTGTCGATCGCAACCGACGTCGTCAGCTGGACGCGCCCGGTGGCGTACGTGACGACGTTCACCGACGCGGTGATGCCTGTCGGCAGACCGTCGAGCGCCCCGTTGCCGTTGTCGGCGAGCGTCGCGACCTGGCCGTTGGCGAACCGCACGTGCACGCGCAGGCTGAACGGGAGAACATCGCGCAACCGCAGGTAGTGGTCGATCGTGGAGGTCGCCAGCAGCAGCTCCTCCTCGTTGTTGTTCGCGGCGAACGTCAGGCAGTGCGCCGGCAGCACGTCCATGTAGCCGGGCGGCAGGCGCATCTCGCCGCCGATCGTCTCCATGCGGATGCGCCGCCGCATCTCGCGGGCCCGCCGCTTCACCTCGTGCGGCCACACCACCAGCGGCCGCAGGTTGAGCTTCATCGTGTCGCGTCCGCCGCGGTTGCGGCTGAGCGGCGCCCTGTTGCCGTCGCTCTCGGCCTCGTTGCCACCCTCGGCCGGGTCGATGTACTCCAGGATGACGCGCTCCGGGATGTCGGCCTCGTCGACCGCCTTGGCGACGAAGCCGCGCGTCGTCGTGTCCTCGTTGGCAGGCCTGGCGTTCAGGTGGCGCGTCGCGACCGCGACGATCGGCAGGTCGCGCTCGTCCAGGAACGTCAGGACTCCGCCGCGCTCCTGCGGGACCGCGCCATGCATGATCTGGATCGGCTGCAGCGCCTGCGACCCCGGCATGCCGCCGGGTACGGCGTAGCCCAGCAGCGGCTTTGGGCGCAGCTTGCTGACGTCGACGTTCTCAGGCGGCGCCGTGCGCTCGCAGATGCGCCGGATGGTCGCGCCGACGCTGTCGCCGCTGACCCTGCGGATCATACCTGTGACGCGCGGCACCATGTTGTAGTGCGCGGCGAGGTTCCACCGGGACAACGACAGGTGCGCGATGCCGCGGTGTGCCGGAGGCCCGGCGTCGCCAGTCGCGGCCGCGAACGTGGGGTCGGCCGCCTGCGTGATGATGCCAGGGTACTCGGTCCACGTCTGGACCGTGTCGAAGTAGAGGTAGCCGCCCGACGTGTCACGCACGATGATCGCCGGCGCCGAGACCGAGCCGGCCGTGTACGTGCCGCTCGGCGTCTGCCCGTCCACTGCCTCGAACACCCAGTTGCCTTGGTTGCCGCCGCCGCCACTGCTGGTGACCGAGTAGCCCGTACACCGCCACCGACCAGGGAGGTCCGGCGAGAACTGCAGCATCTGGTACACGCCGCCGACGACGATCCTATCCGGCACCGACGACCTCTGAGTCGGCGAGTAGATCGTGGCCGGAATTGCCAGCGTCATCCGGTAGGCGCCGTTAGGCGCAACGCCGGCCGTCGCGATGATCCACCGGTCCAGGCCGCTCAAAGAGGAGCTGCCGGTGGGGTCGCCGTACGCACCCTGGTCGATCCGCCGCATGATGCCTGGCTCGACCGCCGTGCCCGCCGTCCCGGTCGCCGGCGTCTGGCCCTGCAGCGGCTTGAGAACGACCTCCGACAGGCTGTTCGCCGCGTGCGCATCGACGCCGACGAGCTTGTAGTAGCCGTTGAGTCCGGTCGGCGTCAGCTTCTCTGCGAGGATCAGGTCGGGCGCGTTGTAGATGCCGGCGCTGTAGTAGTCGCGCACGCTGAACACGCCCGAGAAGTCGACCGTGTCCTGGTCCATCGTCATGATGCTCAGGAACGGCCCAGTCTGGCCGAGGTACGGGCCAGCCAGCGACGCGATCGTCCAGCGGCTCTCCTCGACCGCGACGCGGTTCCACTGGCGCGACCAGAACGGGCGCTCGTCCGCGTAGAGCGTGTCGATGTGCGTGACCGGGCCGTCGCACGCCGCGATGCCGGCGTCGACGCGTACCGTCGAGACGAACGGGCGCCCGCCCTTGCCGGACTGGCCGTTGCCGGCGATGTCCTCGGTGAGGTTCAGCGACCACAGGTAGTGGCATGGCACCCACGCGCGCGTGCCGAACACCTGCCAGCGCGGGGCGCCAGGGTCGGTCGTGCTGACCTGGAACCCCTCCAGCGAGTCCGGACGCTGCTGCCCCTGCGGCTTGCCGAACAGGGCCGGGTACACCAGCGTGTTGTCGATGTACGCGCCGATGCCGGCGCCGATGGCTGCGGTGATCGGGGCGTACGGCCCGCCGATGGCGGCGCCTGCGACGCCGAGGACTACGGTTGCCATGGTGCTCCGTACTCCAGTCCGCGCACGCGGTAGGTGGCGACGAGCCGGTCGTCGAGCCAGCTGGACGGCACCGCCACGACGCCGCGCGCCTGCGCGTCAGCGTGGGCGATGCGGCGGTCGGCGAGCATGACCACCAGGTGACGCGGCTCGACGGTGCCGAACGCGCACAGCCCGACGCGGCCCTCTCCGTTGTCGGTCGGCGGGACGAGATCGCCGAACCTGTCGCACAGCCCGCGCACCCATGCGGGGTCGGGCATCGCGACGTCGTGCGCGCGCGACCGCATCAGCGCGTCGACGTCGTGACCTGTAGCGGCGAGCAACCACAGCAGGAACCCGCCGCAGTCGAACCCGACCGATGGGTCGCGCCCATACTTGCGCCAGCGCGCGACGCCTGCCTGCGCCTCGGCCATCGACGCGAACTCGCGGGCGGTGCGCATCACACCTCCAGTGGACGGCGGTAGGTTTCTTCGGTGCTCGGCATCTTGTACTGCCCACCGAAGTTGATGCGATTGTTGTACGTGAGGGTGCACGTGATCAGCGAGCCGTCGCAGCCGCTGTAGAGCGTGCACCCGTCGCCTGCCTTGATCGGGAACGGCGCCTCGGTCTCCAGTGTGACCTCGCGCCCGATCTGCTCGGCGATCGTCTGCGACGTGCCGGCGTTCGGCCCGCTGGTCCACAGCACCTTGCCTTGCCGCAGCAGCCCATCCGTGATCGCCGGCGACCAGACCCACGACCCGCTGGTGAACCGCATGCCCATCGTGTTCCGCGACTGCTCCATGATCGGCGAGCCGGTCGACGCGACGACCTCGACGACCACGCCGCTCAGGGACCGCGGCGTCGCGCCGCACTCCAGCGACCCGAGCACCTTGTCGCATTCGCGCTCGTAAAACCGGCCGGCCGGCATCGTCAGAAACCGCTCGACGCCCTGTACCTGCGCGCGGAACAGGCCGTTGTCCTCGCTGATCTGCTTCACCCACCAGACGTGCTTGCGGAACCACATCCACGGCCGCTGCCAGTCGACGACGTGGTGCGTGAGCCTGGCGCCGTCGTAGCGGCGCGCGTGAATGTCCGCGGCCCTGATGCCGGACGCCGACAGGAACCCGACCACCTCGAAGTCGGACTCGGCACCGCCCTCGACCTGCTCCATGTCGGACGCCTGCGGGCCGATCGGCGCGAAGTCATTCCCTCGGACCCGGAGCCACTTGTCGTGCGACGCGTACCGCATCACCACGCCGTCGACGCGGTCGATCTGCCACGTGTGGCAGATCGTGAACGTGACGCGCGGGCGCAGTGCCTCGATCTGCTGCGGGCCAAGGTAGTGGATGCCGGCCATCAGGACGCCTCGCTGATGATCGACCCGACAATGCTGCCGGCGCCCTGGATGATGGTCGGGGATCCCGCGGCCGCGAGGTAGCTGATCGCCGCGCCAGCCGCACCGCCGGTGCCTCCGGTCGTCGGCCCGTTCCCGCCGTTCGTCCCGACCTGCGCGAGGCCGCCGCCTCTGCCGCCGTTGCCGCCGAAGAAGAAGCCGCCGCCGCCATTACCGCCAACCTCGTGCCCGCCGACGTAGCCGGGGTGCGCGGGCATCGTCGCACCGCCTCGCGCGGCGCCGATCAGCGTGCCGTTGGACGCCATAGTGCCGCCGGCGCCACCGCCGCCGCCGCCGCCGTGGATGAGCGAAACCGTCAGGCTGGACCCGCCACCACCGCCACCGCCGCCGCCGCCAGCGATGCGGCCAGCGCAGATGATCCGCATCGGAATCGTCGTGCGGATCGCCTGGCCTCCCGCCGACCCAGCAAACCCGGCCGCGGCCCCGGTCAGTGGGACGCCGCCGCGACCAGCTGCACCGCCAGGTCCGGTCACGTACGCGTTGGCGTCGACGACCAGCAGCCAGTTCGACCCGGCGGCCCACGACACTCCGTTCCACGTGGTGCCCGTCACCAGCGACCGCGTCGTGCCGGTGCAGCCGACGACGGCGCCAGGGCGGATCCGCACCGTCACCACCACGGGGTTCACGCCGTTGTACCCGTACTGCTCAACGATGCGGCGCAGCACGTTGAGGTCCGGCGTGTTCGTGTAGACGTCGATGCCGTACACGACCTGCGTGACCACCCCGCCGAACTGCGGCGTCCCGATGCCGCGCGACGTCCACGCAGACCCGTTGCCGCGGACGAACACGAACGCGGAGTTCGCCGCGACGGTGTCGATGGTGGCCAAGTCGCTCGGCCGCTTCACCGTGAGGCTGGCCGAGCCCGAGTTCACGACCCAGTACGGCACCCCGGCCGGCACCAGCGAGTTGGGCGGCAGGATCAGTCCGGACGCGATCGACGGCACGACCTCCTGCACTCGCTCCGACGGGTCGGTCCACGCGAGGTCGCCGCCGCCGACGGCGCGGCGGACCCACCCGCCGAAGTGCGCCAGCTCCCTCACGTCGACGGCCATGGCCCTAGAAGATCACCGGCGAGCGGTTGCCCGACCCGTCGTCCTTCACGAACAGCCACACCTTGGTGCCGGCCGGAATCGTCCCGACGACGCCGCCGAGCGAGTTGTACAGCGTCGCGGTAAACGCCCCCGTGTTGTTGATCAGCATGTGGGGCCCGCCTGTCGGGTAGTTGATGAGGTCGTCCAGGTAGAGGTTGACCGTCGTAGTGGTGGGCACCTCCTTGTAGAAGCCGCCGCGCGCGCTGACCTCGCTGCTCGCCGAGCCGGACAGCAGCTCGTAGCCGTACGGGGCGCCGCCGGGCACCGTTGGCACCGGGTCATCGAACGAGAGACCGTCGATCTCGAACGGCGCCTCGTCGCCGAGAAAACCCGTGATCGTCGCCTCCATGCCCTTGTCGGTGACGTCGGCGAAGCGTGCCGGCACCGCGAAGTATCCGCCCCACTGCACGACGGCACCGGGGGCGGGGGCGCTGGAGAGTTCGACCGCCTGCGTCAGCGGCAGGAACGTGGCGCCGGCATCCGGCGTGCCGGCGACGGTGGCGACCGGCGCGATGTTGGCGCCCGCGTCGACGCCGAGCAGGCGCGCCAGCGCGGCCGACGCGGTCCCGAGGATCGGCACGACCTTCCGCGGATAGGTGCGCGCCGTCATGCCGCCCGGGTCCGTGTACTGCTTGCGCAGCGTGAACCTCGTGCGGGTGCCGTCGCCGATGCCGATGACCTGGTCGATCCCGGTCGGCGCCGCGATGCCGTTCGCGTTGGTCGTCCGGTCGGCCGGGTCGACGAACAGAAACCCGTACAGCGCGCCGCGCCGCGCCAGGAAGAACGACACGAGGCCCGACACGTCGGCGCCGTTGCCGAAGTTCTTGCGCAACGCCGACCACCGCCATCGCGGCTCCTCCAGCGACTGCACGCGCTGCTCGCCGCCGCCGTCCATGCGCACGATTCGCGTGTCGAACGCCGGGCCGCCGGAGAAGCCGTACGCGTAGCCCGGCGGAAGGAGGCAGTTATCCCACGAGTTCGCCATGTCAGGTCACCCTCGGCCGCAGTCCGCGGCGACCCCTAAGGTCAGAGTCCAGCGCCTGCCGCAGCTGCTGCCCGGCCGTCGCCCGCACGTCGCGCGCGTCCCTCCCGTTGCGGACGCCGGGGAACGACATGTTGATGGTCGTCTGCCCCCCGCCGTCGGCGGCCACGAGGCCAAGCCGCCCCTGCGCGTCGCGCTGCAGCGGGAAGATCGCTTCGGGCGTGGTGCCACCGCCTTCGGCGAAGGAGTACGATTTGCCGCCGCGCTGCAGCGTGCCGTAGTCGTCGACCACGGTGCCGGTCATCGCCGGGATCAGGCCGCCGGTGAGCTGCGGCTTGACGCTGGCCGCAAACCATCCGGTGGTCCCAACGGTCTCGCCGCCCCCACCTTTGGCGGCTGTGCCAACGAATGCACTCGACGCGGCCTCTGCGATGAACTGCGCCAGCGGCTTCGTCACGAACTGCTGGACCGCGATGCGCTGCAGGTCCTGGAAGAAGGCCTTCGCGACGTCGCGGCCGTTCTCCATGTCGATGATCAGGCGCTCGAGCGCGCTGCCGGCCGCGCTCCCGACCTGCTGAAACGCGCCGCCGATGCGCTGGGCGTTGTCCGCGAACTCGGCCGCCGCAACCTTGCGGCGCACGAAGTCCTGGTACTCGGCACTCCCGACCTTCAGCCCGGCCTGCCGCGCATCGTTCTCGGCCTCGATCTCGCGGCGGTACTTCTCGCGCTCGGCGCCGACGAGGCGCAACCCGTCCTCCTCCTGCTTCAGCTGACGGAACGCGTCGTCGGATCGGCGGTCGAGCCGGTCCTCTCGCTTCTGGTCCTGCTTCGCCTTGGCCAGGTCCTCCTCGGCCTTCACGAGGTCGCGGTAGGTCGCGAGCAGCGACTGGGCCTCCTGGTACTCGGCCGACGTGGTCGAGACCTTCGCGGCCGCAAGCGCGCCGAGCACTTCCTGCTCCTTCTTCAAGGCCTCGCGTGCCGCACCCTGCTCGCCGAGCAACGCGTTCTCCTCGCGCAAGCTCTCCAGGATCTTCTTGGCGGTCTCGGCGCGCTTTTCGTCGGCCGCGGCCTTCGCGTTCGCGTTGAGCTGGTTCCCGATCTTGACCAGGTCGAAGAACTCCTGCAGCCGCAGCCCGCGCCGCGCGGTAAACGCCGCGTTGGTCAGGTCCTCGAAGAACTTGGCCTTCTTGGCCTGCTCGGTCGCGAGGCCCGCGAGCTCGACCTCGCGCGCCTTGTCCTGGATCAGGCGGGACAGGGCGTCGGCGCGCTCCTTCTCCGGGTTGTCCTTCGCCGATCCGCCCCGCTGCAGGGACTTCGACGCCGCGGCCGCGCCGGCGAGCGCCTCACGCGCTGCGTTCGCGTTGCCGGTCGCCTTCACCAGCGCCTTGCTCACGGCCTCGATCGCGTTCGCAGACTCGATGCTGAACCCGGCGATCAGCAGCTTCTGCTGGTCGAAGATGCCACCGGGCACGTTCTGCAGGACCTCCTTCAGCTCCACGCCGAAGAGGCTCCGCAGCTCCTTCTTCATGGCTTCGATGCGGAGTTCGAACGCAGCGGTGGTGCCAGCCTCACCCTTCTCGAAGGCGGTCTTCAGGTCCTGGAACAGTTGCTTCGCGCGCGCGACTGCCTGCGGTGCCTCCGCCTCGAGCGCGCTCAGGATCTCGAGCGCAGGGAAGCTCCGGGTTCCGGACTTCGTGACCGCGTCGTTGAGCGCGATCAGCTGTGCCTGAATCGCCTTCGTGAAGGCCTCGGCCGAGCCAGCGGCACCCTGCAGGATCGCGAGCCGGAGCTGCTCGAACCGTTCCGCGGTGGCCTCGGCCTCCCCCGCCGCCTTCCTGAACGCGTCGAGCTTGGCCGACGAGTCCTGGACCGAGCTTCCGAAGAGCGAGAACGCGGTGCCCGCGACCGCCAGCGCCGACACCAGAGCGCCGACCGGGTTGGTCCGGATCGCGAGCGTCAGGGCCCCCACGGCCTTGCCAGCGCCATACATGCCCGTGCTCAGAGCCGCGACCCGCTGCAACGCGGCGAACGTCACGAGGCCCGCGATCGCGGACGTCGCGACCTTCACGCTGCCGGCCAGGATCTGGCCAGCTGCGCCCGCGCCCTTCATGGCCTCGGCGTCGCCGCTCAGCACGTTCAACGCGTCGGTGCCGGTGCGCGCGATCTCGGACAGGGCCGCGGACAGCCCGGCCTTGCCGCCTTCCCGGAAGAACCGGTCCTTCGCGTTCGAGAGCCGGTCCAGAGAATCGCCGAGCGTCCCGACGGTCGCGGCGGCCTTCTTCGCGGCGTCGCCGCCAGCGCTCTGCAGCGAACTCTCCAGCGCCTTCACGGACTCGCGACCGCGAACCAGCGTCGTGAGCAGCAGGTCGAACTCGGTCCCGACCAGCGCGGTCGCGTCCTGCAGGGTCAGACCAGCCTTCGCGAGTTCGTCCAGCGCCTTCGTGAAGTTGCGCGGACTGACGTCGTTGAGCGACAGGTTCAGGTCCCGGATCGCCTGGGCCGCGCCCTCCGGCCCGTTCACTGGGTCGGCCAACCGCTTGAAGATCTCGGCGAGCCCGGTGCCCGCGACGCGGGCAGGAACGCCGGCCTGCTGGAGCGTCGCGAGCGCGGCCGTGACGGTCTCGAGCGAGATGCCCAACTCCTTGCCGGCCGGGCCCACGCGCACCAGCGCGTCCGCCAGGCTGTCCACGGACGCGGTCGTCGAGTCCGCCGCCTTGACCAGCACGTCGCCGATGCGCCCCGACGCCTCGATCGTCAGGCCGAACTGCGCCATCGTGTTGATGACGGTGTCGCCGGCCTGGCCCAGAGACAGCAGGCCCGCGCGCGCCAGGTTGCTGACCGAGGGCAGGGCCGCGACGGCCTGCTGCGCGGTCGCGCCGGCCTTCGCGAGCCCGATCAGCGTGCCGGTCGCGTCGCCGAACGAGAACCGCGAGTTGATCGCGAGCGTGTTGGCGGCGGCCGCGAGCTTCTCCATCTGGCCCGCGGTCGCGCCCGTGACCGATTCCAGGATCCGGAGCTTGTCCTCCGTGTCCTTGATGACCCCGACCGCCGAGCGCAGCGCCAGGAACCCGCCGATCGATGCCGTGAGGGTCCCGAAGTTGAGCCCGACCTTGGACGCGATCGAGCCGAGCAGGCCGAGCCGGGCCCGGAAGTCGTCCGTGCCCTGCGCCGCCCCCTTCATCTTCTTGCCGGCCTCGCCCGCCTCGTCCCCGACCTTCTTGACCGGCGGTGCGGTCTTCTGGGCGGCGGGCCCGAGCTTGTCCAGCAGCTTCTGCAGCGCATCGACGGTCATGCCGATGCGCTCGACGGCCGCGGCGGCCGACTCGACCGCGGTCCGGAACTTGTTCGCGCCCTCGACCGCCTTCTCGGACGAGAGGAACAGCTCGAGGCCTGGCAGCTGCTCAGTCATCGTCCGGGCGCTCCCGCACGACCGCGGCCATCGCGCTGAACACCTCGGCCAGCCATTCGCGCTCGGCCTGCGCCACGCCGCGCATGTCGAACCACGCTAGCGCGTCGGGCGGCCGCGGGTCGCCGCCGCAGAAGCGCGCGAACCGCAGGAACTCGGCCCAGATCAGCTGCTCGGCCACGTTCAGGCGTGGCCGGTTCGTCCAGGAGTCGTGGAGATGACGTGGCTGCGCGCCACGCGCGACCCTCGCGGCGTTGTCGCGTTCCATCGCTTCCATGCCGGCGATCGCGGCATGGTTGAGCCGCCACCAGCGAAGGAACGCGGTCAGTTTCCCACGGCTTCATCGGGTCGGAACGGTTCGGTGTCGCTGGTGTGGATCACGACGTGCCGGCGCACGTCGGCGAGCTCCGGGTCCACGAGCGCCGCGGCCATGGCGGCCGGGTCGTAGGGAAGGTCGGGCTGGTTCTTGATCTCCCACCCGATGATCAGGCCGGTCGCCATCGCGACCGCCTCGACGTTCGCCTGGCCATCCGCCGTCTCGATCGCCTTCTCGCCGTGCTTCGCCTTGTAGTCGGCGGCAGCCTGCAGGTAGGCCCTGGCGTGCTCGGGACTCGTGAACCTCCGGACCTTGAGGCGATCGCCGTTCGGCAGCGGCGGGATCCAGACGCCGTCCGCCGCCTTCTTCGGGTCGACTCGGAGCGCGTCGAACAGGCGCGGGGGCTTCGCCGCGAGCGCCTGACTGGTCGGTTGGTCTTGCATGGTCAGATCAGCATGCCTCCTGTGAAAACCGGCGAGCGAACCCTGCGGGGTCCGGTTACTGACTCCGGCAGTTCGCAGTCCAGGAAGGTCAACTTCCGCCGGTTGCACCGCTTGCAGAGCGGCCGGATGTTCCACTGGTGGTTCGTCCCGCCGCGCGCCAGCGGGATCGCGTGGTCGGCGCAAAGGTCGTCGCGCGTGCCGCAGAACGCGCACTCGTGGCCGTAGATCTCCAAGGCGAGCTGCCAGTCGAACTCACCTAACGCCCCTCTCATGCGGGCTCGCCGAGCGTGGCGGTACTGCCGCTGCTTCGCCGGGTTCCTGGCGTGCCAGGCACGAAGGCTCTCGCGCGATCGCTCTCGGTTCTCGGTCACCCACTGGCGCTTGTTCGCGGCGACCGAATCGCTGTTCTTCGTGTACCACGACCGCTGCAGCTGACGGACAACCTCGCGGTTCGCAGCCTTCCAGGCGCGATGACGTGCCTTGGCCCGTTCGCGATTCCTCCAGTACGAAGTGCGTGCATACTCCCGAACGAGGTCCGGCCTCGCCACCTGATGTTCTCGAATGCGCTTCTTGTCGCACTCCTTGCAGGAGTGCTGCAGCCCGTCGGCCGATGCACGCCGTCGGTGGAACTGCACCGGCGGCTTGTCCTGCTGACACCGATTGCAGCGACGCAACGGCAAAGCAGAGACGCTGCCAGGCAGTTCCACTGACGACGGCACGGTCGTTACGCGGCCCCCGCGTCGCGCACATAGAACGAGAGGCATTCGATCATCCGCCCGGTGCCGGCCGCCCCGACGAAGCCGGTGCCACCCGCCTCGCACTTGAACTCCAGGGCCTGCGCGATCGGCTGGTTCTTGCCCGGGTTCGGCCGCGAGCTCGTGAGCCGCGCCTTCGGGAACCGGAACAGCCAGCACCTGCCGTCGGCGTCGGCCACCCCGATCTCGACCTCGTAGTAGCTGTCCGCCAGCATCGCGCTGTGGAAGGCCGAGTCGATGTAGAGCAGCGACATCGCGACCGAGATGCCGAACGTGCCCTGGATGATCGCGATCGCGCCGCGGTTGCGGCAGGCCTGCACCTCGCTCGCGTTGTTGCTGACGTTGATGTTGAACGAGAGCGGGTCCACGCGGGTCGCGGTCGACAGCGCGCCCCCGTCCTTGCGCAGCCGGATCATCACGGGGCCCGTGATCGCGTTCGTCAGCGGGTTGGCGTTCAGGACCTCGACCTCGTTCCAGTTGTCGATGTCGAAGCCGCCGGCGTTGGTGCTCGCCGATGCGTCCGTGATCGCGTTCTCGTCCGAGAACAGCACCGAGAACGAACCCGTCCAGCCAGCCTGGCCGGGCGCGCACGCCATCTGGAAGCCCGTGATGTAGGCGCCGCGGAACAGGGACCAGTCGCACGAGGCCAGGCCGTCCGTGCTGGTGGTGCCGGCCAGACTGCTGTCCGAGTACATCCGGACCAGGCCGAATGGACGGTCGAACGTGCCGTTGCGGGTGTAGCCCTTGACCGGCGCGATCGTGACGGCCGAGCCCACGACGGTCCCGGTCACGCCCGCGTACGAGTCGACGCCGTTCGAGTCGCCCGTGTCGTTCTCGACCGGGATCTTCGACGTGGTCGAGCCCGTCTTGACCACGAACACCGTGTCCAGGTTCTTGTTGCCGAAGCCGCGCACGTAGATGCGCTCACCGGCCGCCGGGGCACGCGCGAATGCCGCCGCCGAGTTGAAGCTGTCGTCCGCGCCATCGAACGTGACCGATGCGGGCGAGGCCAGGATGTTCGCGAGCGCGGTGAAGCCGCCCTGCAACCAGCCATCCTCACGCCCGGTGCCCAAGTCGTCGGCCGCGAACAGCATCCCGACGACCAGGTCGTCGAAGGTGTCGAGGCTGAACTGATACGCGATCGAGCCCGTGCCCGACGCGCTCACGATGACGGAGCCGCTCGACTGCGCATCGCCGCGCACCTCGTTGGATTCGTCGCGCTGGAAGACCGTGTTCAGGTCCTCGTTGACGATCCGGAGCAGCCGCAGGCGGGAGCCGGCCGAGTTCGCGAAGGTCGGCGCCGCCTTGTTCGCCGCCTCCTTGTAGTAGGCAAACGCCGCGTTCTTCTTGATCGTGACCATTGGGTCAGGTCCTCACGTCGTAGTGGAATGGCAGCCGAACGTTCGTCTGCCAGGTGTTGACTGGGGTGCGGCCGACCCGGGTGACCGAAGGGGTCCCGAAGACGACGCCGCGGAGAGCGGTCTGGTGGAAGGCGCGCGTGATCGCGTCGACCGCGGCCTCCTGGTCCTTCACGCCGATGCCCGGCGCGTGGTTCAGCGCGGCGATGGCGCGGCCCGGAACCCGCTGCGTCCCGACCTCGAGCGGCACCGGGTCGAGCAGCCGGAACCCGACCAGCGCCCACGGCGGCGGCTCGGTCGCGGCCGGCGGCGAGTCGTCGAAGTACGAGGGCAGCGAGAGCGGCGCGCGCACCTTGGTCTCCCACAGATCGCGAAGCGCCTGGTAGGCCGCGACCGCCCCCGGCGTCGAGTAGATGCCGACGGCGCCGGCAGGGATTCGCCGCTCGATGAGCTCCCAGGGCACCGAGACCGTCGCGACGTGGCTCGGGCCGCGGCGGCCGCCGTTGTCGACCCGGATCTCGGGCAACACCTCGCCGCCGGCGTAGAGGCGGCCCCGGAAGCGCGCCTCGAGCCCCTCTGCCAGCTGCAGCGCCGCCAGGATGCCGGTGCCGGCCGGCACGTAGATCGAGCCCACAGCGGCGCCAAGGTGGCGCACGGTGTGGCTGGTGAGCTGCTCCTGGCTGGCCGGCCGCCATTCCCACACCAGCGTGCGGGCGGCGTGCGGGTCCTTCGTGTCCGCGTTGTCCCATGCGAACACGAGGCTCTGCTGGTCGGCCCAAGCCTTCGCCTCGACGCGCATCCCGTTCTCGACGGCGGCGAGCGTCATAGGATGCCTGCCTTGGCCGCTTCCTCGACCTGTTGGACCGCGTCGGCGAGCATCCCGTTCGGCGCCGAGACGTGGAACCCGCCCGAGACCAAGACGGTGCCCGCGACCCGCTTCCGCCTCGACTTCGGGACGTGCGAGGCCTTGCTGGGGCCGGGGTCGGGCGGCTGGAACAGCCCGTACTCGATGACCGGCGCGTACGGCACGTTGTTCTGGATCCAGACGCCGCGCCCGAACTCACACTCGTTGATGACCTTCTCGCCATCCTTCAGGACCGCGCTGGCGCTCGCACCGAACGAAACGCCGCTCGGGACTTGGCCGCTCGGCGTGTCGACCGTGACGTGCCACCCGCTGCGAAGCCGCCCGGTGTTGACCGGCGTGTTCTGGATCGCGAGCTGCAGCACGCGCACGGCGCGCCGGCGGAAGACCGGCATCGCGACGGCGGCCGGGAGCTTGTCAGCCTGCTTGCGCAGGTACGCGGCGTACTCCTTCCAGTTCATGCTGCCCCCAATGCCGCGATGATCAGGACCGGGACCGGTGCAGCGGTGCCGCCGGGCGCGCTGACCGTCTTGATCTCGAGGACCCGAAGCCACTGGTTGGTTGCGATCTCGACCTCGTCCAGGTTGGTCGGCGTCCACGACGGAAAGTCCTGCGGCCGCGCCAGAACGGCGGTGCTTGCCGAGGCCAGCGTCGAGTCGCTGAACAGCCGGAGCTTGACCGGCTCGACGAGCGCGCCCATGAACGACGCGATCGCGGTCTGCTGCGTGACCTCGCCGGTCGCCGGGTTCTCGGTGCGCGTGATGCGCTTCCAGCGCATCGTGCTGCCGAGTTCCGGGTCGTGGAGCATCTCCTCGGCCATCGCGATCCACTCGGTGGCGCTCACGCGAGCCCCACGGTGTCGAGGTCCTCGAGGTACGGGCCAGCCAGCAGCCAGATGCGGGTCAGGATCGGCAGCGCCGGCTGCGACCCGGGCGCGTAGCTGCGCGACCGCTCCAGGCCGCCGGGCAGCTTGTCGGTGGTCTGGATCGCGAGCCGCTTCGCGTCGCTGTCGCTGGCCGGGTTGATGACCCGGATCGGGTCGATGCTCTGAGCAAGCAGCATGACCCACTCGACCTGCATGCGCTTCCAGGCCTCGGGCACGACGTTCTGTGCCACAGCTCGGCCAGTGCGCGAGTCGAAAAGCCCGAGTCGCGGCATCGCCAAGCCCTGGCTTTCGCGCGTTCGGATGCCTGGGAGCCGCGACTCGAGCAGAAGATCCAGGCCCATCGCGGCCGCGTTGCGCAGCCAGTCATTCTTCTGCGCGTTGGTCGCGGCGGTCCAGCCGGCCGGCGCGCCCGCGATCGCGATCCGGTCCTCGGCCTCGGCCAGCGAGATGTAGGAATCGGCGTTGGCCAGGCCCTCGCCGGTCTCGACCACCACCGGGTCGCCCGGGCCGTCCTGACCACCGCTGTCGGCGCCCGCGTCCTCTCCACCGCCGTCGATCGCGCCGAAATCGACGGCGGCGTCCCCATCGGGATGGCTCGGGATCCCGTCCAGCTCGTCGAGCGCGGCGTCGGCGAGATAGCCCGCCATGATGTAGCCGCGCGCGGTGTGGTGGATGTTGTTGTGGAAGCGCGTGACCCGCGGGAACACGCCGGCCGAGGCCATCGGGAGCTTGTCCGTGCTCACGACAGCCGCGTTCCCGATGTAGGTCGCGACCGACGCCTGCGCCGCGATCACGGTCTCGATGTTGGCGTCGGGGCACGCGACCGGCGTGCGCCGTGTCTGCTGCATCAGGATGGTCGCGATCTTGGTCTCGCCCTTGATGCGCTGCGCGAAGATGCTCTTGACCGCGTCCGCGATGCGCTTGGTCGCGGCTTCGAAGCCCGACGGATCCAACAGGTCTGCGTCGCTCTGCCAGTGGTTCCAGATCGTCGGCTTCGGGATCAGGCCGAGCTGGGTCACGCACTTCTCCAGCGCGGCCCGCACCTGCTGCTCGACGAGCGGCCAGACCGCGAGCGGCCCGAACCGCACCGTGAACGTCGCGGTCTCGGCGACGAACGCGGCCGCGACCAGCGCGGACAACCGGATCTCGATCCACGAGTGGTCCGCGGCCTTCCGGTAGATCTGCGACAGGTTGTAGGTCGTGTGGTTGTTGCCACCCGACCCGATGTTGCCGAGCAGGCTGCCGTTGATCTGGACCGCGCCACCGACCACGAAGTTGACGAACGTGCCGGCAGTCGCGGTGATGCGCCCAAGCGCCGGGTCCTGCGCGGTCGCGGCAATCGGCGTGATCGTGTAGCTGCCCGACACCGTGATCGCGGCGACGCCGAGCGGGTCCAGCGTCATGAGGGCGCCGGGTGCGGTCGCGCTCGCCGCCACGCCACCGATCGGCAGGTGGATGAACCCGACCCTCGCGGTGCCGGTCGCGTCGGACGAGAAGCGGCGGCGCAGGCGCTGCGCGAGCGATGCCTGGAACCCGCTGAACCCGGCTTGGGCCAGGAACGGGTTGCCGTTGAGCGCAACGTCGAATGTCTGCCACGTGCCGACGTCCGCGTTCCACTGCATGACGTTCGGGTCGATCGTCTGGACGCCTGGGAACGTGACCGACGGGTAGAGGTCCGGATCGATGTCGATTCCCAGGATGGTCGGCGAGATGCCCCCGACCATGTGGCTCTGGCCGGTGTCGAGCACGAGCACCAGCGGTTCGAAGTTCGTCGGGGGCGGGACGTAGAGCAGGAACTCGAACGCCCGCCACGCACGCAGCCCGAGCTCGAGGTAGTCCTCGGTCCGGAGGAACAGCAGGCTGGTCGTGTAGGGGAAGCCCGTGGTCTGGGCCGGTTGGAACCCGTCGGTCCCGACGATGCCAACCCCGTCCATCTCGTTCGCAAGCAGCGCGAAGATCGTGCGCAGGATGAACGCGCCGCCGAGCACACCTGCGCTCTGAGACCGGACGTCGTTCTGGAACAACGTGATCGGCAGGTCGGCGCGGCCGAGCTGCGTGCGCAGCGCCGTGATGAACCGGCGCCAGTGGTCCATGATGGTCTCTTGCGTCGGCCAGGTCGAACCGCCCGTCGCGAACGGCGCGAGCTCGGCCTCCCAGATCATCAGGAACACGTTCTCCCACCGGGCCGGCGAGCTCGCGTAGAGCGCGCCGCTCGCGGCCATCGCGGCCGTGATCTCGGCGACCAGGTCGGTCCAGTAAACGCTGCCCGGCATGAAGCCGTAGGCTGGTCCACTCGCGGTCGCGGTCGCGCCGCTGGTCGCGCCCGTCACGGTGCCGGCCGCCAGGACCTGGCCGTTCGTGTTCGTGACGTAGAGGCGCTTCGTTGTGGCGTTGTAGCTCTGGAGCTTGCCCGACCAGGAGCCGGCGCTGACCGTCTCGCCGAGCGTCCAGGTGCTCGGGAACGCGCCGGTGCACGTCACGGTCTGGATCGAGACGCCACCCAGGATCGCGGCCGTCGGCTGCCGGTCGAACGTCGAGAACGGGATCAGACGGGTGCCGCGGTCGTTGGCGGTCGCGCTCGCCACGTGCTTCTCCCACGCCTTCCGCAGCAGCCACGTCTCGGGCCCGACGCTCGGGCCGCCGTTGCCCCGCGGGATGAACTCGTAGAACGCGCCCTGGCCGTTGACGTTCGGCAGCAGATGGAACGGCACCCACGCACCCTGCGCCGGATCGGCCGCGACCGCGCTGATCGTGCCGCCGCCCGCAACCGTCGTGTTGGTCACGGTGTTGGTCGCGGCGATCGTCCCGCTCTTCCGGATGATCCTGAGCAGCAGCGTGCCGCCGGCGCCCGCGATCCCGTACTGCACGGTGAACGCTCCGCCCGCGCTTGTCGTGCAGCGGTCGCCCTTGTTGAAGGCCCCGGTCCACCCGGACGCGAGCGTGATCTCCTGCGCGACCTTCGCGCCGCGGTCGTAGAACGGCGTGTCGCTGACCCCGTCATCCGGCACGTAGGCGTTCGTCAGGGCGTCGAACCGGTTCGGCAGGTACTGGCCGGCCGCAGGATGGAAGGTCGGGTCGACCAGGATGCTGCAGGTCGCGGTGCCACCGCTGTCGAAGTTCAGGGTCTCGCCGGCGCGGAACGCGAACGGCAGGATCAGCTCGATCGTCACGACGCCAGACCCAACGTTCGCCACGTCCGTGACTCGGGCAGCCGCGCCGCTGGTCGCGCCGCGCACCACGGTGTTCAGGACCGGGTTCTGCGACGCGCCCGTGAACGCCAACGACTGGCCCGCGATCGGGTCCAGAACCACCGGGCCCGGACTCGTCTTCCCGCGGACGTGCCCGTCGCCGAAGATCCCGTAGAGGTGGGTGTAGTCTGGCATGCCGCGCCCGCTCGCCTTCGCGAAGAAAAAGCCCGGCGCGCCCATGCTCGCGCCGAGCCCGGCCCGACCACTTGCCTTGGAGAGTTCCTTGGAGTGGGGTCGGGCCGTTGCCTCATCCCGCTTCGATCAGACGACGATGCCGCGGACCGCCATGTCGGCGTTCAGCACCTGGATCCCGTACAGCACGTCCATCGCGCAGTAGTGCGCGCTGGCGTTGCCGTCGTAGAACAGGCGGAGCCGCAGGCTCAGACCGCTGTTCGGGTCGGTCACCGTCTGGACGTCCGCGCCCATCGCGCGGTCGGGCAGCGGCGCCATCACGAGCGCGAGTGCGTCCTCGTGGAACGCGAGCTCGGTGCGGAACGCGGCCGCGGCCGCGTTGACCTTCTGCGTGAAGGTCGTGTTGTCTGCGACGGCCGCGCGCAGCGGCGGGCTGATCGACAGCGTGACCGCGTTGCCAGCGGCGGTGGCGTCGGCCGTGACCGCGTAGAGCTGCGCGTTGTAGGCCGCGCCTTCGGTCGCGGCCGCCGTGCCGATCTGGATGACCATGCCGGCCTTGAAGGTCCCGCTGACCGCAGTGCCGTCGAGCGCCACCGACGTCGCGCCCTTGGCGTGCGCGCCGTTGACCGCGCCGGCCGTGATCGTCGGCGAGGTCTGGGCCGCGACGCTCAGGCCGTTGTTGGTCGGGTACGGGCTGAAGCCGTACTTGATGCCGAGCGCCGCGTTGCGCTGGGCGTCGACGCCCTCGGGGCCGGCGCCCTGCCAGTTGGTGAAGCCGGTGAGGCCGAGCCACTTCTCCCAGACCGCCGGGTTGGCCGCGTAGTGCCGCCGATCGGTCGGCACGCCGTTCTCGTTCAGGATGCGGTCCGCCTTCGTCAGGACGCTCGCGTCGCTGATGCTCGACGCGGTGATCTGCTGGCAGGCCGGGAACTTGAAGGCCTGGGCCTGGATCGCGGCGTCGATCGCGTTGGCGTGCGCGTACGCCATCGGCGCGATGTGCTGCTTGATGATCGCGTCCGAGGTGAACGCGAGTTCCTTGTCGGTGACCTTGAACTTGGTCTCCTTGTACTTGTCGAGCGTGATCGCGACCGACTCGGTCGCGAGGTCGTCGACGGAGCCCGCCGCGATCGGCGCGTCGTACACCGTGAAGGTCGAGGGCCGGCGGATGTTGACCACCTCGCCCTTGCCGAAGGACTGGCGCTCACCCTCGAACCGACGATTGACACGCCGCGGCGTGCCGATCGAGTTCATCAGGATCTTGAGCGCTTCTGCCGCGTAGAACGGCACGTTGAAGTTGCCAAGCGTGTTGGCCATTGCGAACACCGGGAGTCAGGAGCCACTGCGGATCGCCGCGGGCGCATGCCCGCTGTCGCGTGGTCCCGGTCCCCCGGGCGCTTTCCTCAGCCAGTCCCCTGGCCTCGGCCGTGCTCGCTCTTCGTCAGTGGCCTCGCGTGCGTCCCCGCTCCGCGCGCCGGTCTGATTCAGACGCGGTCGATTGCTTCGCCGGCTTCGCCGCCAACCTCGCGCGTGCGTCCCCGCTCCGCGTCCGTCGGCCCGGCGTGCCCCGGGTCAGCCAATGAAGTCGTCAAGTGAGAAAGAACTGCGGCGCGTCGAGATCAGGCGTTCTGGTCGATCACGACCGTCTGGCCGCCGTCGGCCTTCGCCTGCTTCTCCATCGCGTAGTACTCGTCCATGTGCTCCTTCATCCGGGAGCGCGCGAACGTGTACTTGTTGCGCCGGCCGTTGCCGCTGGCGCTCGAGGCGCCGGCGCCGGACGCGCCGTCACCCTGGAACATGTCGGCGTGCTGCGTGCGCAGCACGTTCAGCGCGAAGTCCTTCGGCGGCAGGAAGCCGTCGACCGCGCTCGCGCTGGCCTGCCAGTCCTTGCCGTCCGGCGTGCGGACCCGGACCACGCGCTTGCCATCGGCGCGGTCGATGCCGAGCTTCTGCTGCAGCAGGAGCCGCGCGATCTCGGCCTTGCCGTCCTTCGGCCGCATCTCGGCGACGAGCTGGTTGATGACCGCGTCGAGCGTCGTGTTGTCGAGCTCGCGGTCGAGGTCCTGCGCGCGCTTCTCCGCCTCGGTGAGCTTCTTGCTGTAGCGGCCGTCGTAGTCGGCCGCGATCTGCTTGCGCAGTTCCTCGATGTTCGGCGCCTTGCCCTGCGCTTCCTTCAGCGCCTTGTGCTCGTTCAGCAGCGCGGTGAACTCGTCGGGCTCGTAGATCGTGCCCTTGTCGTCCTTCGCGAACACCTTCATGCGCTCGGCGGCGCGCTTGGCGTCCTGCTCGGCCTTCGTCAGCTTGCTGCGCAGCTGCGCGCTCGCCGCGACGTTGTCGAGGCCCCACCCATCGGGGAGCGTCTGGACCGTGAACTTGCCGTTCTCTTCCTTGGCGGTGGAGCGCAGCGCCTCCGGGATCTCGTCGACCTTGTCGGCCGTGGCAGTGATCGTCAGCATGGTCCCGGCAAGGGGACCGCGATCACTTGCTCAGCATCGCATTTGCCAAATGCCTACGGACGTAGTTTTCATCGGCCTTCCAAGGTCAGTTTCCGTCGGCTCCGTCGCGATGTTCGTCGCGGTGTCGCTCGAGCCAGTGCCGCAGCCGATCAGCCGCCTCGCGCAGCGCCGTCACCTCAGGCTCACCTTGCACGACGATCGCCGCCCACGGCACGCCGTGGTTGCTGGTGCCGGCGAGTGGCAGGAAGCGCAGGTTCTGCTGCGCCATCAGCCCGACGAGTGTGCGGGCGTGCACCGAGTCCTGCCAGCACTCGCGCATGCTCTGGACGTAGTCCGGCTCTGGCTCGTCGAAGCGTCGCAACCGGAAGTCGTCGGGAGGCGGGACCACGGGGCCCGGATGCTACTCCAGCACGCCAGCCTTCGCCGGCGCGCGACGCTTCATCGTCGCGGCCGCAATCGCACAGGCGATCGCGACACGATCACCATCCTCGACGTGCAGGGTCGCGCCGCCGCGCAGGTGCAGGATGGTCGGCCAGAGCATGGCTTGGTCTTCACCAGACTGGTCCTTCTCGATCGCGATGACCTCGCTGG
This sequence comes from Planctomycetota bacterium, assembly GCA_049276695.1. Classification (GTDB taxonomy): domain Bacteria; phylum Planctomycetota; class UBA1135; order UBA1135; family UBA2386; genus UBA2386. Next base: position 1,712 of record JBASWX010000760.1, on the reverse strand, counting down.
CCAGGACGATCTCGGTGCCGATCTGGACCCAGCCGGCGGGGAGAACTGCATTGCGCGCTTGCATGGTGCGCGCATGCTACCCGCCGTTCAGGACCTCCGCGATCCAGCCTCAACCGCGCCCGGATCCACCGGGCTGAACGGGGCCGGCGCAGTAGGCACCGGATGGCCCGCAGGCGCTCGATCACAGCCTGTCCAGCCGGCGCAGCTCGTCCAGCGTCAGGGGCTGCAGGTCGCGGCCCAGCATGTCCTTCAGCGACAGCTTGCCTGCGCGCCAGGCCGCTGCGCGGGTCTTGCCCATCACGAGGTCCTGGTCGGCCGCCGACTGCTGACGCCACCAGTCCTCGACCGTGGTGGTCGCGGGGACGCGGCCGCCGAGCGCCGCGCGCTTGCCGATCGGCTCCTCGTCGGGCGACATGACGGGAGCGGCCACCGAACGGCAGTTCACGTGCAACGGGGGCAGGGGCCCTTCGCCGACGCGGTGGATCTCACCATCGTGCGCGGAGCAGACCAGTGTGGTCCGGAGGTCCAAAGTTGCCGTGAAGCGCCAGTACCCGACGCCGATCGCCTGGAACGAGTCCTGGCGCCCGGTCGTCGTCGCGTGTGTCGCGGCCGTCCGGACCAACGCCTTCGCGGTCGCGCGCGGCCGGTCCAGCACACCGGTCTGCGTGCGCGTGCCCACGAGACCGCGCACGATCTCGTCGGTCGTCAGGCTCTGCTTGATGCCGGTCGTGACCCAGGCGCGCGCCGCGTCAGCCGTGGGCCGCTCCAGCGCCTTCTGGAACCACTTCTCGGTGCTGTCGCCGAGCCACACGCTCTGGCGCAGCTTGTCCGGCGTCGCGTTCAGCAGAGCAAGCACCTTCTCGGTGCCGATCGCCTGCCCCGTCACGGCCTGCGTGGTCGAGGCCATCCACCGGATCTCGCGGCGCGCCAGGTCTTCCATCAAGCGCTCGGTCGACGATCGCATGACCGCGACGCCGGCGCCCGCGATTCGTTCGATCTCGGCGCGCAACCGCGCGACCTCCGGGAACAGGTCCTGCACGACGTTGCCGGTACGCGGCTGGATGCTCGGCAGCGCCGACGAGACCGCGAGCAGCAAAGGGCGCACGACCTCCCGGTCGAACAGCGCGGCCGTTTCGATGCGCAAGCCCTCGACCGCGCGCGCCACCAGGATGTCGTGGCGGAACGAGAGCCGCAGCCACTCGTCGAGGCGCTCGCGGAGCAGCTTCCGGATGGACTGCTCACGGTCAGGCGGTAGCAGGTCGAACGAGGTCACGCATCCCCCGGCAGCATCGCGGGTGACTCAAGCCGCACGAACATGCCTTCGGCCCACAACGGGATGCACTCACGATGGATGAAGTCGGCGCGCTCCGACTCGTCCTGCTCGCCGTCGCTAGCGTTCCGCGACAGGTAATGCTGCTCGCCTCGCTTGCCCCGCATGAAGAACTGCGAAATCGCGGCCAGGAAGTCGCGCTCCAGGCAGTCCGCTCCACACACGATGCATGGGCGCTGCGTCAGGTCGTCTGGCTCGTCGCTCACCTCTATGATCCCTCGTCACCACCCATCTCCATCTCGCCGCCACCACCTTCGTCGTCGGTGACCAGTTCGAGTTCGTCGGCCGTGTACCACTTGTGGATCGTGGTCATGCCGTCGAACAGCACGCCGAAGGTATCGCCCTGCACGATCTTGATCGTGCCAGTCGCGTCCTTCGTCAT
>JBASWX010000759.1:0-4641 GCA_049276695.1 Planctomycetota bacterium | reverse complement strand
CCGCACGACCAGCTCGCGCAGCAGCGGCCCGCGCGCGAGGGCCCGCTGCAGCTGATCGGCCAGCCGCGCGATCGCGCCCTCGACCGGCTGCGCCGGGTCGCACGCGAACGTCACCGGCGGGCTCGGGACCGCGAGGTCGGACAGCCGTTCCGCGTTTCCCGATCCGCCGCCCGCGACGCCGACCGTGAACTCGGCCCGCGCTTCGTGCCGGGCGAGGAACGCCAAGCACGTCGCCGCGCGCCGATCCGCCGGCACCAGCGCCAGGTCGACGGTCAGCTCGGCCGGCTCGACGCGCTCGTCGCCGGGTCCGCCGCCGGGTACCGGCAGCGGTTGCTGGCCGCGCAACGTTGCGACGTGGTCGTCTTCGCCGCGCGCCGCCGCGTTGCCGAGTCCGGTCAGTGCCGCGCGTTCCGTGGCGTCGAGGCGCGGCAGCACTGTGCCCGGCCGCACGCCGAGAGCCGCCAGCGCCTGGCCGCCGAGCGGCGAGCCACGCAAGCAACGCGGGTGCAGCAGACGGACGTCGCCATCGCCGCACGCGATCACCACGAAGTCGGGGCCGACTTCCACGACGGTCGCTGGCGCCTGGCCGCTGCCGGCGACGACCTCGACGCCGCCGGGCACGAAGACGCCGCCCGTCGCCCGCACCTTCGCGATCGCGAGCGGGTTGCGGTAGCCGGCGTGGTCGAACGCCCGCACGGTGCGCGCCACGACCGCCGCCGGCTGCGTGAAGTCGAGCACCGCGAGCGCTTCCGGCCGCGCGGTCTTGCCGAACCACGTGCGCTGCGCCTTGTCCTGTTCCCGCCGCTGCACGGTGCCGGCCGCGAGCTGGTCGGCCAGTTCGCCGAACGACTGCAGCCCCGCCTGGAAGCAGCGCGCGTTCAGCGTGAACGCGGTGTCGTCGGGCCCGATCGCAAACCGGCGCTGCAGCAGGATGGCGCCTTTGTCGGCACCCACTTCCATCTCGTGCCAGGTGATGCCGTGCTCGTTCTCGCCGTGCAGGATCGCCCAGCAGGTCGCGTTCAGCCCCGCGTAGCGCGGCAACGGACCGTCGTGGAAGTTGATCGCGCCCCGCTTCGGCAGCGCCAGCGCCGCCGCCGGCAGCAGGCGCAGCCAGGTGATCGCGAACAGATGATCGATGGCCTCGCCCGCCAGCGCGCCGACCCAATCGCTGCCGGCATCGAGGTGCCGCCAGCCCTGCTCGACGCAGAACCGCCGCACCTTGTCGGCGTCGGTGACGACCGCGGCGACGCGGTGGCCGCGTTCCTGCCAGGTCGCGAGACACTGCATGAGCAGCGTGTCGGACCCGACGAAGACGGCAGCGAGGGGAGACGTCATTGCCATGGGTGCATCGGTGGCCACGCGAGGGCGGCTTGATACGGGCTCGGCCCCCGTCGCGACCAGGGACCAACGAGCGTAGTCCGCGGCGCCGGCCGCGGTGAAGAGCCGACGCCACGGGAGTGTCGCCGCCCGCCGCGACCCGACGTAGCATGCCGCCGCTGCTGCCGATCGGGCCCAGATTCCTGACCTCGTGAAACCACGCGTGGTTGTCGCCCTTCTCGTGCTCGCCGGCCTGCCGCTGGTCTGGATCGCCGCCGGCAAGCTGCACCGCTTCGCCTACTGGATCGGCCGCGCCACGGCTGCCGAGGTCGAAGCGCTCGCGACCGGCGGATGGCGGGTCGAACGGCTCGAAGTCGCGCCCGGCGTCACGCTGGTCGGCCTGTGCCGGCCGCCGCGTTCGCCCGACGCGCGCTGGCTGCTGTTCGCGCCGGGCAACTCGGAAGCGATCCTCGCCGGCTTCCGGCCCGAACTCGACGCGCTGCGCGGCGAGCGCGACCTCGGCCTGCTGTTCTTCGCCTACCGCGGCTTCGACGCCTCCGGCGGGACCCCTGACCCGGAGTCACTGGCCGCCGACCTGCAAGCACAGTGGCGCCACCTGCGCCGCCTCGGCGTGCTGCCCGAACGCATCGAGATCTGGGGCTACTCGCTCGGCTCGGTGCTCGCGGCGCAGCTCGCCGCCGCCGTCGCCGACGCCGGCGAGATCCCGGCTCGCCTCGTGCTGCTCGCCGCCGGCGAACGCATCCCGGTGATGCGCCACGGCCTCTTCGGTCGCTTCCTGCCCGACGACCTGTTCGACGCCGCACCGGCCCTCGACCGCATCCGCTGCCCGGTCGTCATCGTTCACGGCGAACGCGACGACGCGCTGCCGATCGCCGGCGCGCGCGCGATCCACGCCCGGCTCGGTTCCCGTTCGACGCTGCACGCGCTGCCCGACCAGGGCCACTTCGACCTGTGGCAGCCGGCGCGCGAGTTGCTCTCTGGCCGGTGAAGCCCCGCACCAGGAGGCTTCGGAGCTGCGGCGTTCGCTGCGCCCGGGCGTCGCCCCATACCCGGATCCTGGGCACTACACTTCCATCGATGGTCGACCCCGGCCAACCCCCTGCCGACTTCGACGCGCTCCCCATCGACGCGCAGATCGACTACGTGCAGTCGCTCTGGGATCGGATCGCCACCCACAACAACCGTGTCCCGGTCCCCGACTGGCACATCCGTGAACTACGGGAACGCTTGCGTGCCTACCAGCTCGCCCCGGGGCAGGGCTCCTCGTGGGAAGAGGTGCGCGACCGGATCCTGCGGCGTGCTGACGGCGGCCAGTGACCGCGCTGCTGAGCTTCACGCCAGCTGCCGAGATCGACGTACTCGCGGCCCACGGCTGGTATGAGTCGCAACGGGAGGGGTGGGGACGCCGGGCAGCGTACCACCACCGCGTCACTGCACCGCGAACCCGACGATCGGGAACGTCTCGTCCTTGCCGAGGAAGCCCGGCGGCAGTTCCCACGTGACCTCGACGCGCGACTTCGCCGGCAACGCCACCAACGGCACGAACGCAACCACGCCGTCGGCGCCGTCGCCATCGTCGGCGCCGCCGCCGTAGACGACCGGCACGACCACCAGTTCGTGGTTGCCCGACCAGACGCGGCAGCCGACTTTGGCCAGCACCGCGGGGTCGATCGCGCGCGCGAAGTGCAGCGACACCGGGATGCCGACCGTGTCGCTCGGTTGCTTGCCGGCAGCGACCAGCGCCGCGATCGCGCGTGGTCCCAGCGCCGAGACGGCGACGCTGGCCGGCACGTCGCGCTGGCCGTCGCGCGGCCAACACAACGGCAGGCCGGTCGTCGTCGGCAGCGCCGGCAACGCGGCGTCGAGCACGCAGACCGAAGGGCACGTCGAGCCGCCGAACAGTTCGCGGCCGGGGTGCAGCAGCAGGTCGCGCGCCGACGGCCGCAGCAACCACTCGGCGACCGCCGCTACCGGCTCCTGCTGGCGCGACCACAGCACGGTGCGGCCGATGCACGCCGGCGCTGCCGGCAGCGCGATGTTCTCCTTCGGCTTCTTGCTGCGTTCCGCCTCGGCCTTGCCCAGCTGCTCGTCGAACTTGATCGCCGTCGCGACGTCGGCGCTGGCGGTGACGAAGAACCCGGCTGGCCCGCGCATCGCAGCGGCGCGCGCGGCATTGACCGCGTCGACGACCGACCGTGCGCGCAGCTTCGGCGCCCGGTCCGGCGCCTTCTCGTCGGCGGGCACGACCTCGGCGGCCATCGCCTTGCGCAGTTCGCCGCCGCGCCCCCAGAACTCGCGCCAGTCGTGGTCGACCTTCCGCAGATCGACGGTCGTGCGGCGCATGAACTCGGTCTCGACCTCGGGCGGCGTCCGGATGTCCTTGTTCTGGCTCTGGTCGAGCTGGTGCAGCAGGTCGGGCCGCCAGTGCATCAGGTAGTGGCACATCGCCCACGCCTTGACGCGCTGCTCGGTGGTGAAGCGCGCCGCCGACAGCAGCACCAGCTCGCTGGTCCGCGTGTCGCTCTTCGCCCACGCCGACTCCTCGGCGATCTTCATCCAGGTCGCCATGTCGGGCGCCAGCATGCGCGGCTGGAACGACGCGACGGTCTTCGCCTTCTGCTGCTCGACCAGGAACGTCAGCGTGCGGCCGAACAGGAAGCCGCAGGCGGCATGGCCGAGGCCTTCGTACAGACCCTCGGTGTAGACGCCCACCGCGTCCTGCACGACGCCGCGCACCGCCTGGTCGCGCGAGGCCTCGATCCCGAGGTGCGCCTTGTGCAGACGCAGTTGGCGGCCGCCGTGTTCGACGAACGCCTGGTCGACCTCGCCCTTCAGGAACTGCAGCCGCGCCGCTTCGAACTGGCTGGCGCACTGGTCGAGGATCGCGGCGTACTGGGCCGGCTGGTGCACGAACACCATGTCGCGCCGCCGCGCCGGCACGAACACGCTGCCGCGCCAGGTGCCGAGCAGCGTGTGCGCCAGCAGCAGCGCGCGTTCGCAGTCGGCGGCGATCTGCCGCAGGTCGGCGGGCGGCAGGTTGCCCCACACTGCGAAGTGCTCGCTACGCACACCGATGTGCTCGACCTTGGCGGCAGTCAGCAGCGCGTGCTTGCCGGCCTCGTCGGCGACCGGGAACGCGGTGCGGTTCAACCAGTCGCAGGCGGTGCGGATGGTGCGGGCGCGCCGCAGCATCGCCAGTTCGGTCGCCGAGCCGGCGAAACCCTCGAACCCCTGCAGCGCCAGCGCCGAGGCCGCCTCCTTGTCGCCGGGCTGCAGATCGAGCACGCGCCGCCAGTGCCGGCC
>JBASWX010000758.1:0-2628 GCA_049276695.1 Planctomycetota bacterium | reverse complement strand
GTGCCGCTCGCCGCCGCCATCCGGGCCGCGGTGCGCGCGGCCGGCTGCCCGACGCCAGTCGTCACCGCCGGCGGCATCTGCGACTTCGCGCAGGCCGAAGGCATCCTGCAGCGCGGCGAAGCGGACGCGATCGCCGCCGCCCGGCAGAGCCTCGCCGACCCGGACTGGTGGCAGAAGATGCGGCTCGGCCGCGGCGGTGAAGTGCGGCGCTGCCTGTTCACCAACTACTGCGAAGGGCTCGACCAGAAGCACAAGCAAGTCACCTGCCAGCTCTGGGACCGCGACTTCGAAGCACCCGACGCCGCGGCAGTACCGCGCAGCGCCGACGGCAAGCGGCGGCTGCTGCCGCCACCCTGGCAGCCGTAGCCGCCGGCAGCCATCCCGTGTTGGGCGCGCGTCGACGCCGCCGTGCCGCCGGTGCGACCGCCTCGACCGCGTACCGGGAGCGGGCCGGCATGAACCCGGGACCCGGCAACTGCCGATACCGAACCCATGACGCCGGATCTGGTCGCCACGCCCGTGGCGCGACGCAGTTGCCGCGCCCGCTTCGCCTTGCTGGCGTTTCTCGCCGGTCTCGTCGCCGCGTGCGGCGAAGTGACGACGCCGGCGGTCGATGCGCCGCCCGCGGTCGCCAGACCCACGCCACGGCCGCCGGTGACGCTCGCCATCGCGGGCTTCTCGGCGACGCGCGAAGTGCTCGGCAGCAAGCAGCTGCCCGCGTTCGCGAAGAAGTGGCGGCGCGAACACGAACAGCCCATCTCGTTCAACCCGGTGTTCGCCGGCAGCGAGGCGCTCACCGACGTCGTCATGTCGGGTTTCGCGGCGGACCTCGCGATGCTGGCGCTGCCGCCCGACATGGACCGACTGGTCGATGCCGGGCTGGTCCGCGCGAGCTGGCGCGAGGCACCGAACGGCGGCATCGTGTGCCGTTCGGCGATCGCGTTCGGCGTGCGCAAGGGCAACCCGAAGGGCATCCGGACGTGGGCGGACCTCGCCCGCCCCGACGTGCGCGTCGTCAGTCCGGACCCGGCGACTTCCGGCGGCGGCATCAGCAACCTGTGCGCGGTGTACGGCGCCGCGCTGCGCGGCCACGCCGGCGTGCCCGCCGCCGACGACGCTGCCGCCCGGGCCTTCGTCGTCCGCGTCCTGGCGAACGTGGTCCAGCAGCACAAGAGCACCTGCGAGTCGTTCCGCGCGTTCCAGGCCGGCCTGGGCGACGTCGCGATCACCTACGAGAGCGAGATCGTACTCGGTTGGATGTTCGGTCACGGCGACGAACGCGTCGTGCCCGCCTCGACGCTGCTCGTCGAACATCCGGCGGCGCTGCTCGATCGCCATGTCGACGCCCACGAGGTGCGTGGGCCCGCCGAGGCCCTGCTGGCGTACCTGTGGTCGCCGGAGGCACAACGCCGGTTCGCAGCTTGCGGCCTGCGGCCGGTGGACCGGGCGGTCGCGGCCGCGGCTGCCACCGCCGGGCAGTTCCCGCAACCCGAGGACTTGTGGACGATCGAGGACCTGGGCGGCTGGGACCGTGTGCTGCCGGCGATCCGACCGCTGACCGCTGCCCCGACGCCGGCGACGCCGGCCGGCCGGTAGCAATCCTGCCCGCGCTGCGCCGACGATTGGCGTCGGGCCGCGTTACGCCCCGGGCCGGAGCGACTAGCCTGCTGCCGCCACGATGTCCCGCCGCTCCCAGTTCGCCTCGTTCCCGTTCGCCCTCCTGATCGCCGCGGCCACGCTGAACGCGCAGGCGCCGCCGGCGGACCGCTCCGCCGACCTGAAGGCGAAGGACGTCGCCGCGCGTCTCGCCGCGATCGACTGGACCGCGACTTCCGGCAAGAAGGACGCCGAGACGCTGCTGATGCCGCTGCTGAGCGACCGCGACTGGGAGATCCAGGAACGGACCGCGGCGGCGTTCGGCACGCTGAAGAGCAAGGCGGCGCTGCGCGCCCTGATCGATCTCGCGGTCGACGGCGACGTCGTGCGCATCCGGCGCGCCGCCGCATTCGCAGTCGCGGCGATCGATCCGCTCGAGGGCGCCAATTCGATCTGGAAGAAGGCGAAGGGCAAGACGCAGGTCGCGGCGCAGGAGGCGCTGGCGCTGGTGCTGCGCGGCCAGCCGCCGTTCGCCGAGGCCGACAAGCTGAAGAAGGTGCTGCAGGATCCGAAGCCGCCGCAGGACCAGGCTGCGGCGCTGCGCGAATCGGCCGGCGTCGCGTGGCTCGAGGCTGCGGCCGACCGCGCCGACGCGTTGCGCACGCTGGTCGCGCACCCCGCACTGGCGGTGCGTTGCCGCGCGCTCGACGCGGTGACCGAAGCGCCGCGCGCCCAGGACCTGGAACCGCTGCTGACGATGCTCGGAGGCGCTGGCCTGAACGACGTCGTCGGCCGCCGCATGCTGCGCGCGCTGGCGGCGGTGCTGCGGCTCGGCGACGGCGACCGGGCGCAGAACGCGCTGACCGCGATGAAGAAGGCCGGGGATGGCGAGCTCGTGCTGGCGCGCCGCGCCCGCCTGATCCCCCTGCTGGCGAAAGGCGACAAGCCGGTGTTCGACCAGAAGACCGCGGTCGACGCGTTGCAGGTGTCGCTGCACGCGCGCGACGGCGGTGCGCGTGCCGCCGCGGCCAA
>JBASWX010000757.1:0-5836 GCA_049276695.1 Planctomycetota bacterium | reverse complement strand
GCGGAAGTGAAGTGCCGCCACCGCATCGTTCTGTTGTCCGCCTACGACGTGCCCGGCCACGGTCCCGCGCGCCACGTCATGCGTTGTCCGAAGTGCGGGCGCTACCGGTTGCCGCCCAGGAGGAAGGCGTGATCGCGCGCCCCGAACAACTCGCGACGGCGCCGCGCCTCATCGCGCACTTCCAGGTCTTCGGCCGACCCGCGCCGCAAGGCAGCAAGAAGTACGTCGGCCGCGGCATCATGATCGAGTCGAGCAAGCGCGTGGCGCCGTGGCGCGAGGCGGTCAAGGCCGCGTTCCTCGCGACACGCGAGGCGCCGCCGCGGTTCGACGGGCCGGTCAGGGTCGAGATCCGGTTCCTGTTCGAGCGCCCGAAGAAGCCGCGGCATTCGCGGCCGTCGACCAAGTCGAGCGGCGACCTGGACAAGCTGCTGCGCTCGACCTTCGACGCGCTGGTTGACGTCGGCATCCTGATCGACGACTCGCTGGTGGTCGAGGACGGGAGCAGCAAGCACTACGTCGCGGACGGCGAGGTGCCGGGCGCGGTCATCGTGGTGCGGGAAGTGGCGGCGGTGGCGGCGGGAGGGCGGGAGGCAATACGATGACGACGACAGCGAAGGGACCAAGCAAGGTGCTGTCTCACAGCGCCTGCGACCTGTTCCCCATGTACGGCGACGACGAGTTCGCCGCGCTGGTTGAGGACATCCGGACGAACGGTCAACGCGAACCGATCGTGCTGGTCGACGGCGAGTTGGTGGACGGGCGGAACCGGATGCGCGCGTGCCACGAACTCGGCATCGAGCCGAAGACGCGCAACGTCACGGCGAAGGAAGCCGGGGACGTTTTCGGGCTCGTCATGTCGCTCAACTTCCACCGGCGGCACCTGAAGCCGCACGAGAAGGGTGCGGCGCTCGCTGCCTACATGGCGCGCGTCGGAGCGAAGAAGCAAGACGGCCCTGGGCGCCCGAAGAAATCGGACACGGTGTCCGATTCTCCAAAGACGTTGCCGGCCGTGGCCAAGACGTTGGGCATCGACGAGCGCACCGCACGTCGCCACGTTCAAGCTGCCGAGGACTACGCCGCCGCCACGCCGGATCTTCGCGCGAAGGTCGACGCGGGAGAGATCACGCCGAAGCAAGCCGCGAAGGCGACGGCCGCGCGAGAACCACGCGAGGACGACAGCGACCGGGCGGCGCGCAAGAAGGCGCAGCGCACTGAGGCGCAAGTGTTGGAGGACTGCTCGCAGGCGATCGAGGAAGCCATCGGCACGGCCTTGCTCGCTTACCCGAAGTTGCGTGCCGGAATCGCCGCGCGTCTGCGGCTGATCGAACAAGAGGTTCGCAATGGAAGCTGAGCAACTCGTCGACATCTCGCCGCACGTCAACCAGATCCTGGCCGACCTGGAGCGCGAACGGTTCGAGTGGGAGGGCGCGCTAGGCGAACTGATCGACAACGCGCTCGATGCCAAGGCGTCGCGCGTGGTCGTCGAGATCGACAGGAGGCAGCGGCGCGTAACCGTGCTCGACGACGGCGCTGGGTGTGACGAGCCGCACCGCATGTTCGTGTCCGGCGACTCGCCGAAGAAACGCGGGGACGCGCTTGGTCGCTACGGCGTCGGCCTGAAGCACGCGAGCTACTACCTCGCGCGGCGCGACGGCACGACGAAGATCGTGACGAGTAGCGACGGGCACATCCGAAGCATCGGCGTGTGCTGGGACCAGATCGTCAAGCGCGGCGCATGGCGAATCGAGCCGCCGGTCGACCTGACGACAGACGAGGCCGCGGCGCTGCTGCCGGACGGCCGCGGAACACGCATCACGTTCCAGATGGGGAAGGGCCGCGGTTTCCTCGCGAGCGATCACTTCGAAGCGATGCTGCAGCGGCTCGCGTTCACGTTCTCGCCGGCACTACGCGCCGGTCGCCAGATCCGGCTGGACATCGCCGGTGGTCGGCAACGCCCGCTTGCTGCGCCGCGCGATCCTGTGTGGTCCGAGTCGATCGAGTTCGACGTCGCGATCGAGCACCGCAAGGCGCGGGTGCGCGCCGGCATCCTCGCACTCGATGACAAGTCCGGACGCCGTGGACTCTCCTATGGCTTCTCACATCGCGTCATCTTGCAGGACACGCAGAGCGGGGCGGGCGACTTCAGCACCGCCGGCTGGGCTGGCTTCGTCGATCTCGACGCGCACTGGCAGCTCGGCCAGAACAAGTCGGCCGTCACCGATGATGCGTGGCAACAATTGCTCGACGCGATCCTGGAGCGTCTGCGACCACTGCTGGAGAAGCTCAGGAACTCGACGCAGCAGTTGCACAGTGAGGCGTTGCGAGGGGCAACCGCAAGCCTGCTCAACTCGTGCTTCGTCGAAGGGCACGGCGAACCCAAGAGGCCGCACAAGCACGGCGAGAAGCGCGAGGAGCCGAAGAAGAAGCGGAAGCGCAAGGTGCGTCGCGCCGCGATCGTCGATGGACTTGGCGACGTGCTCGGCCGAAGGCGTGGCGGTGGTCGCGTCAACATCGACTGGGAGGATGCACCGGACGCGCCGCACGCCGCGCGGGTGGATGCGAACGGCGCCTGCGTCTACCTGAATCGTGCGAAGCACATCGTCGGTGAGGCGGTCGCGCAGCAGGACTCGAAGCTGCTGGCCGTGATCGCGGCGGCGCACCTGTTCCAGTCCAGCACCCGTAATCAGCTCGGGTTCGCGAGTGACGGCGAGTTCGGCGACCTGATGGGCAAGCTCCTGTCGCAGCCGCTGGTGCTGACGATGGCGGCCAAGGAGTCGGCGTGAGCCAGCTACTTCCCGGCGCCAGCCCGCACCATCGCCTGGTGCTCCCGCCACGTGACCATGGGGCACTTGGTCCAGAACGCGCACGCGCGATCGAAGGACGCGGCGCACTCGGCGGCCTCGGCCTTGGTCGCGTAGACGAGCCAGCCGACGTGGCTCGCGGGCACCTCGCCGAGCCACACCGGCCGGAAGCTGCGCAGGTGCCGCAGCGCGACGTAGCACTCGACCGTGCGGCCGTGGAAGTTCAGGCCCACGACCTTGACGCGCGCCGGGTCGCCGCCGGTCTGGAGCACGACCTGGACCTTCGCGCCCCAGCGGAACACGCGGGGCCCGACGAAGTTCGCCGCGATGCCCCAGGCTTCCACGGGTCAGCCCTTGCCGGCGGCGCGGAGTCCGCGAGTGCGGTCCCAATGCTTCGGGACCACCTGGACGAAGCCGTCGCCATTGCGGGCCAGGACCACGCCGACCCAGGACAGCGGATCGGTTTCGATGAACAGCTCGTGCGCGAGGTCGCGGAGCGCGGGCCGCGTGGCGGCGCCGGGGAACAGCCAGCCGATTGCCGCTGCGTTGCCGGCGCGACCGAGCAGAAAGCACGTGTCGCCGATCCCAGCCAGCGCGATGGACTCGTCCGCCTGGATCCTGAGGCAGCCAGTCGCTGCGGCGTGCCGTCGGAGGCTGCCGAACCAGTCGCCGCCGCCGCGACGCCAGCGACCAGCGAGGTCGCCGGTGCCGGCGTCGATCGTGAAGATGGGGACCGTCGGCACGGCTCAGCCCTTCCCGGCGGCGATTCGCGACGCCAGCGACCGGACCAACTCGCGCGCCTTCCGATCCTCGCGCAAGGCGGCGTTCTGGCACTCGGGGCAGTCGACCAACCCACGATCGAGCGCGAGCAGGGGGTGGCCATCCAGCGTGATGCCGCAGATGGGCGCGAAGCCGCCAGAGCCGAGGACGCCAACGAACGGGCGGGCCAGGTGGGTCAGGCTCCACCGCGCGTAGCGGGAGCGCCGGGGCCGGGCCACGACCTAGCCCTTCCCGGTGGCGGCCCGGCTCGCCTCGATTGCGGCGCGGACGCGAGCCTCGGGCACGTTCAGGGCCTGCGCCAGGGCGTGCAGGGTGCCCCTGTAGGGCTCGATTCCTTCCCCCCTCCGCAGCCGCCAGACCGTCCTGGAACTGACGCCAGCGCGCCGTGCGAAGGCCGCCCACCCCTCCCCCGGGGCCACCGCGTCGAGCAGGTCGGCGAACGTCTCGGCCGGGGGGACGGGCTTCCGCTTGGCTGGCATGGCGGCCGGGAGTGTGCCAGGAACGGGCCAGGAAAGCTAGTATCGACAGTTGACAACTCGCGACAAGTCGAGGACGATGCTGGCCACGAACAGAACAGCCCCGGCCGCTGCCCAACTTCTCAGGGCGGAACAGCAGCCGAGGCCACGCCGAGCCCAGAGGACCCGACCATGACGAACGTAGCGACCAGCCTTCCGACCGCAACCTTCCGCTCCTCGCCCTTCCCGTGCGCGCGCTGCGCCGGCCTGACGATCGGCACCGCGAAGTGGGGCGGCCTGTGCCAGCCCTGCGCCGACTGGAACGACGCGGCCGAGGCCGTGCTCGCGGCCGAGAAGCTCGCGACCCCGCACCAGCGATCCGCCGACGGCCCGACCGTCGCGTGGCGCGGCCTCTCGATCCGGGTCGACCAGGACTCCAACGTCGAGCGCGCCGAGGTCGATGACGTGCTGGCGTTCGAACAGCACTTCGGCGCCCCGATCACGCACGCGCGCGCTGAGGAGATCGCGGCCCGCAGCGAGTGGATGGACACGAAGGAGCACCGCGAGGCGGTCGACCAGTGGGTCGAGGAAGCGCGGGCCGACGCGATGATCGACCGGTGCGATTGGGACCAGGAGGACTGCTGCCGATGAGCGCTCGTCCATGCATGAAGCTGATCGACCTGGCCGGCGTGCTGGGTTCCGAGTGCCCACGCTGCGGCAACCGAGTTCCGCTGACCGACGATCAGATCACCATGATGCGCACGGGCAACCTGATGGAGCAGGACGTCGCGTGCGTGCCGTGCGAAGACGCGGACATGGAGTGCGCGGAGGAGCCCCCGGTCGACGACAGCACCAGCGAGTGCGCAACGTGCGGCCGGATCTTCGCTGGCCACGGCGATGATTGTGGCGACCTGCACACGCTGGCGCACCGCGAAGCCGAAGCGGATGGTGGGTCATGAGCCCGCAACAAGAACTGGAGGTGCTCGCGATCCAGGCCCGCCAAGCCGTGCAGGTCGTGGACGCGCTCCGCGACCGGCTCGAAGCGCTGTCCGACCCGCACAACTCGTTTGCGCGGCACGCCGACCACCTGACCGCCTGCATCTACTTGCTGCGCGCGGCAGCGGACGAGGTCGCGGCGATCGCGAAGGGCGAAGCGCAGCGCGAGCGGTTCGTCAAGACCGGCAGCGGCAGGGTGGTGACGCCGTGACGAGTGCCATCGCCATCCCGGTGCCGCAAGAATTCATCGTGGCCGAGGTCTGCAAGTCGTGGCCGAACAGCGACCGCGAAACCATCGCCTCACTGTTCGAGCACGTGATCGGCGTCAACCTCGCGCGTGGCTACGTGCTGTTCTCGTTCACCCACAGCAGCGCGATCGCGCCAGACCAGTCCTGGTCGAGCGAGACCATCATCGCGGTCTTCCGGCGGGCGGTGACGCCGTGAGCGACCTACGCGAACAGTGCATCGCCGCGTGGACCGAGCGCCGCGCCGACGAGACTCGCGCGATGCTGGCGAGCGCGCAGCATCACAACCTGCCAGGACACGAGTGGCGCGGCGAAGGGACGTGCCCGCTCTGCGGGCGAACCGGGCCGCACAACGAGCCGGAGGTGCGCCGTGGCTGACCGCAACCAACCATCCCGCCTCGACCAGTGCGGCGCGTGCGCGCTGATCGTCGTGTTCTTCCTGTTCGCGATGTTCGGGTGAACCCATGACCTACGACCCACACGAACGTTCCAGCGACTGGCGCCGCAACGTGCTCGCCGACGAACTCGACGAGCAGCGCACGCGCGCCGAAGCCGCCGA
>JBASWX010000756.1:0-3485 GCA_049276695.1 Planctomycetota bacterium | reverse complement strand
CGGCAACACGGTCAACCACGCGTAACCGCCGATGATGAGGGCATAGATGGCGACCCGTACCTGCTCGCGAACGCGCCGCCGCCACCCCCGGCGCCGCCGCCGGCGCCACCCCGGCCGCGGCCCGGCGTCCAGGTCTTGCCGCCATCGGTCGAGCGGTGCACCGGCACCGACAGCACGTACACGGTGTCCTTGTCGTTCGGGTCGATGCGGATCTGCCCGTAGTAGTAGCCGGGGCTGCCGCCGACGTCGGTGTCGTCGTCGTGGGTCTTCTTCCACGTGGTGCCGCCATCGTTGCTGCGATAGACCTCGCCGCCGACGTTCGGCTTGCGGGCGCGCCGGACCGGATCCTGGGCCTGCTCGACCTGGCGTTGCCACTCGGCGAACGCGGTGCGGTCGGCCAGGAATTCGCCAGGCAGTTCGGGTGCCGATCCCGCGTCCTTGGGGCCGCCCTCGCGCGGCTCGCCCTCGGTCGGATCGGTGACCACCGTCGCCGGCTTGGTGCCGCGCGGGTTCAGGTTCTCGATCGTCGCGTACAGCGTGCGCCCGTCGCCCGACAGGTCGAGACCGATGCGGCCGAGCACGCCCTCGGGCAGGCCGGCTTCGAGCTGCTTCCACGACGCGCCGGCGTCGGTCGACTTCCACAGCCGCGAGCCCTGGCCGCCCTCGGTGAGGTTCCACGCACGCCGGCGCCGTTCGTACGATGCCGCGAACACCGTGTCCGGGTTGCGCGGATCGAGCGCGACATCGACGAAGCCGACGTCGGCGCCGAGGTGGTGCACGCGCTGCCAGCGCACCCCGCCGTCGGTGGTCTTGTACAGGCCGCGGCCGTCGTTGGGCGAGTACAGCGCGCCGAGCGCCGCGACGTAGACGACGTCCGGGTCGGCGGGGTGGATCGCGATGCGGCCGATGTGTTCGCTGCGGTCGAGCCCGACGTGGCGCCAGGTCTTGCCGCCGTCGGTCGACTTGTGCACGCCGTTGCCCCAGTACGAGCTGCGCTGGTTGTTGGCTTCGCCGGTGCCGACGTAGAGCACTTCGCCGTTGCCGGGTGCCACCGCGAGGTCACCGATCGAGATCGACGGCGCGTCCTGGAACTGCGCGGAGAAACGCAGGCCGCCGTTCTCGGTCTTCCACAGGCCGCCGCTCGCCGCGGCGACCCAGAACACACGGTTCTTCTGCGGGTGCACCGCGATGTCGACGATGCGGCCGCCGCTCTGCACGGGGCCGAGTTCGCGCCAGGTCAGGTGCGCGAACACGTTGTCCTTCAGGTGATCCTGGTCGGGAGTCTGCGCGGCGAGCGGAACCGCGAACAGCAACGGGGTGACGAGCGGGAGGAACCGGGCGATGGGGGAGCGCATGTTGTTCACTCCTTGGTGGTCTCGGCGGCGGCGGCCTCGGCGGCAACGCCGATGGCCGGATCGGGCAGCAGGTGGAAGATGCGCGGTTCGACGTCCGCCTGGCCGGACCACCGCACCGCGTAGGTGCCGGGGGCGGCGAGCTGGTTGCGGCCGGCGCGGGCGTCCCACTGGATCGGTTGCAGGCCGGCGATCGCGTGGCCTTCGACGCGCGCGACCTCGGTGCCGGTGACGTCGTGGATCGTCAGCACCGGCTTGTCCTTCGGCGGTTCGGCCAGCCAGACGTGGAAGGTGGCGCCGTACGGCGGATTGCTCGCGTGGTACTCCTTGTGGCCCTGGTGGCCGCGGCTCGTCATGCGCCACAGCACCGCGGGCTCGACCGCGAACAGGTGCGCCGACTTCTTGGCGACGGCACTCGTCACCTGGCGCAGCGCCTCGACGTCGAGCGCCCACACGCCGCGGCCGTGGGTCGCGATGACCAGGTCGCTGTCGCGGTCCTGCACGAACAGGTCGCGCACGGCGACGGTCGGCAGGCCCTTGCCCAGGCGCCACCAGCGGTCGCCGCGGTCGAACGACACGTGCGCGCCGAACTCGGTGCCGAGGTACAGCAGGTCCTCGTTGCGCGGGTCCTCCATCACCGCGTAGCAGGTCTCGCGCGACGGCAGGTCGAGCCCGAGGTCCTTCCAGGTGTTGCCGCGGTCCTCGCTGACGAACACGTAGGTGGCGAAGTCGTCGCTGCGGTGGCCATCGAGCGTCAGGTAGATGCGGTTGTCGGCGAAGTGCGACGGCACCAGGTCGCTGACGTAGCGCGGGCCGACCACCGGCAGGTTCTGGTCGAGGCGCGTCCAGGTCACGCAGCCGTCCTCGCTGCGCCACAGCGCGCCGTCGTCGGTGCCGACGTACAGCAGGCCCTGCACACGCGGGCTCTCGGCGATCGACACCGCGGTGCCGTCGTCGGTGCGCCCGAGCTTGCCGGAGACGCGCTTCATGCGCAGCTGGTCGGCGGGTCGCACCGGCCCCTGGCCCGGGCGGGCGCCGCGATTGTCGAGGTGCGCGTAGCGTTCGCCGCGGAACACGTGGCTGCCGGCGTGGTAGAGCGTCAGCCGGTTGTGCGGCGACAGGAGGAACGGCGCGTCCCAGTTCCACTTCAGCGTCTCGCCGCTCGGTGCGCGATCGCGTTGCACGCGCGCCTGCTGGCCGCTGCGCAGGTCGACGATGCCGAGCGCGCCGTTCTGGCTGGTGGCGAAGACGATCCATGGTTCGAGCGGGTCGGTCTGGGCGCCGAAGCCGTCGCCGCCGTAGATCGTCACGCAGTCGATCGCGCCGATGCCCTCGCGGTAGCGCGTGCGGGACGGCACCACCCAGGTGCCGTTGTCCTGCAGCCCGCCGATCACGTTGTACGGCACGCTGTTGTCGGCGACGGCGTCGTAGTACTGGGCCGCGCAGAAGCCGCGGTGCACCTGCCAGGTCTCGCCGCGATCGAAGCTCTCGTTGACGCCGCCGTCGCAGATCGCGATCAGGTGTTCACTGTCGTCGGGGTCGACCCAGAAACCGTGGAAGTCGACGTGGATGCCGCGGTTGATCGCCTTGAAGTCCTCGCCGCCGTCCTTGCTGCCCCACAACGTCGTGCCGACGCAGTAGATGTTCTGGTCGGAACGGGGATCGACGCGGACCACCGAGTAGTAGAAGGGCCGCTCGGTCAGGCTGTTGACGCGCCGCCAGTTCTCGCCGCGGTCGTCGCTGCGGAACACGCCGCCGCACTCGAAGCCGGAGTCGCCCTGCTTCTTGTGCTGGTTCGCGTCCTGGCCGAACAGCCGGCCGCTGTACGGACCGTTCGGCCGCCCGGCCGCCTGGTTGAAGCCGCCCTGCTGCGTGCCGTAGGTGACCTCGGCGGTCTTGGTCTCGGTGCCACGCACGAACGTCAGCGTCACCTTCTGGCCGGCGCGGGAGTCGCGCACGATCTCGATCAGGTCGGCGTAGGTCTTGATCGCCTCGTCGCCGACCTTGACCACGCGATCGTCGGCCAGCAGCCCCGCCTGCGCCGCCGCGCCGCCTTCGGTGATCTGGCGCAGGATCGCGCCGGGGGCGTCGGCGGCGCCATCGGCACCTTCCTGCCCGACGCCGAGCGTCGCC
>JBASWX010000755.1:0-4043 GCA_049276695.1 Planctomycetota bacterium | reverse complement strand
GCGGAAGTGAAGTGCCGCCACCGCATCGTTCTGTTGTCCGCCTACGACGTGCCCGGCCACGGTCCCGCGCGCCACGTCATGCGTTGTCCGAAGTGCGGGCGCTACCGGTTGCCGCCCAGGAGGAAGGTTTGAGCCGCATCCTGGCGATCGACCCAGGCGCGACCACTGGCTGGTGCCTCTACGTCGACGACGACCTGGGGCGCTACGTCCAGGCGTGCGGATCGTTCCGTGAGGATGCGTTCTTCGACATCCCCGCCACCATCTTCGGACAGTGCGACGCGGCGGTCATCGAACGGCCTGTCGCGCATGGCCCGACCTACCCGCAGGTCGTCGAGTGCGCGTGGGTCGCTGGCTGCCTGTGGCGGGACATGCTGCACGTCATCGGGCGCGAGAAGATCCACCTGCTGACGCGGCTGCAGGTGCGGCAGACGTTGACCGAAGCGACGCACGGCATCGTGCGCGTGAAGAACGACGCGACCGCATGGGCCGCGTTGGTGCTGCTGCATGGCGACGACAGCGACCGAAAGCCGAAGACGAAGAAGGGCAAGGTCGTGGACGCGGGCGGCCCGCTCGGCAGCGTCAAGGCGCACGAGCGCGCGGCGCTGGCCGTTGCGGTCGCGTTCGCGCTGCGGGCCGCGGTGACGGCGGGAGATCGGACGTGAAAGAACTCGGAACGTGGCCAGGTCTGGCGGGGCGGGGCGCAGCGTGGCGCGGTGCGGCAAGGCTTGGAACGTGGCTGGTTCGGGCTGTGGCTTGGCGCGGCTCGGTGGGGCGTGTCAATGCTCGGTCGGGTCTGGCGAGGCTCGGAACAGGGCGGTGCAAGGTTTGGCGAGGCTTGGCGGTGCTCGTCGCGGCAGGGCAAGGCTTGGAACTAGGCTGGGCTAGGCACGCCATCGGCAATGCGTTGCGCGGCGGGGTCGGGATGGGCAAGACTCGGTTCCTGGCTGGGCTTGGGACGTGGCTGGACAAGGCGTGGCTCGGCAGGGTGCGGTCTGGTCGGGCATGGCGCGGCTGGGCAAGGCCAGGCTCGGAACATGGCTGTGCTCGGCAGATCGTGGCCGGGCATGGCAGGGTCGGGCAGTGGCGCGGTTCGGCGCGGTATGGCATGGCTCGGAACAGGGCTAGGCAGGGACCGGTCGGGTCGGGCAGGTCATGGGCTCGGCTCGGCAAGGCGTGGATCGGCATGGCTCGGAACAAGGCAAGGAATCGCGTCGCATTTCGCGCACGCGGTCCACAACCAAAGCGCGCGCCAAGGAGGCGCACGACAGATGAAGGAACGTAGCTACACGATTCGCGGGGTTGCCCCGCTGGTGATGCACAACGAGCAACTGAGCGACCCGCTCAACAAATGGTCGAAGCTCGTCGCCGAGATCAGCAAGAAGCGGAAGAAGACCGAGGATGACCTGTTCGAGATGTCGCGCCGCGAGTGGTTCGGCGGGCTCTACTACACCGAGGACCTCGGCGTCCACGTGCCTGAGCGTTGCTTGGAGCGACTGCTGCGCGATGCGGCGGCGAAGGAGAAGCGCGGACGCGACGTGTTGTCTGCGCTCATCGTGACAGAACCGGCCAAGCTCGTCTTCAAGGGACCAACGAAGCCGGACGCAATGTGGTCTTCCGGCGAGTTCCTGCTGCGCGCATCGGTTGGACAGAACGGCAATCGGATCATCCGTTCGCGTCCAATCTTCCGCGAGTGGGCTCTGTCGTTCGTCGTGAACTACGACGAGACGGTGCTGCAGTCGTCTGACCTGGATCGGTTCATGGATGTTGCTGGTCGACTCGTCGGACTGTTGGACTGGCGTCCGAAGCATGGCCGGTTCGTCGTGGAGAAGGTCGCGTGACCGAAGCGACGCCTTTCCCGCTGGACTTCGACGCGCTCAACCGCGGGGACATCATCCCCGCGGAGCGCATCGAAGAGATCTACGCGGTGTCGCGCACTCACACGAACTTCCGATTCGCCGCGATGAACCTCGCCGAGTCGATCGAGGCGCATTTTCGAACGGTGAAGGCCGACGAGTTGATCGTGAAGCACGACGGCGACTCGTTGCGGCTGCTGACGCACCCGGAGCAGTCGATCGAGGCGCAGCGACGCGCGGCTTCGATGGTGCGCGGTTTTGGTCGCGCACTGATGAAGGCGGCGGCTGTCGATCAGGGAATGCTGGACTCGCATGATCGCGATCGCCATGCCAGGTTCGTTGCGGTGACGGCGTTCCGATACCAGCAACTGCGGAAGGCACCGCCGCCAGAGTTGACGAACGGAGCGCAGCCGTGACCGCCCCGCCCCTACTTCCCGGCGGCTTCCCGGCTCGCCAGGATCGCGGCCTCGACGCGCTCCCTGGGCACGCGCAGCTTCGTCGCGATCGCCGCGACGGTGCCGGCGTGGACCCTGCCGCCGATGCCCCTGCGGAGCCGCAGGACCGTCCAGGGGCGGATTCCAACCTCCTGGCACCACTCGGTCAGCCGGCGGGCGTCCAGGACGGGGCGCAGCAGGTCATCGACGGTTTCGGCGGGGCGGGATGCCACGGCCTGGACGGTAGCACGGGTCGCCAAAAAAAGCGACTGGCGGCGCTTGCGTCGCGACAGTCTTTCGCTAATCTTGGCGACTCAAGAACAGCCCCGGTTGCCGCCAGTCTTGGCGGATCAACGGCAACCGGAGCCAGCCCGAAACCAGAGGTTCCAGACATGACGAACGCTACCCAACCGACTGCCTCTCCCGCAACCGAGTTCGACGCGCAGCAGGCCCGCAAGGCCGCCGCAATGCGTCGCCCGCTCCTCGGCCTGTCCGAGGACGATCTTCGCCAGACCTACTTCGACTCGCTGCTGAATCGCGGCTGGGCACCCAACGGCTTCGGCATGGTCGAGGTTGCGGGCATCGTTGCCGAGGGCCGCGAACAGGATGGCCCGATCGAATGGAAGGCCGCGCGCGTCTGGGAGCCGGCCGTGTTCGCGGCGCAGTTCGGCGAGCCGGTCACACACGAGCGCGCGTTGCAGGTGCTGCAGGCCGGACTGCTGACCGCCGCGCAGCAGCAGGACGCGCAGGACCAGTTCGATCGCTGGCTCGACGACACCGAGGATGCGCGGCGCGAGGAAGCGCGCAGCGAAGCGGCCTACGACGACCTGTGCGACGAGCGCGACTTCGGGGACTTCGGGGGGCGCTACTGATGGCCTCACCTCGCGAAGAACTCGACGCGCTCGCGATCCAGGCCCGCCAAGCCGTGCAGGTCGTGGACGCGCTGCAGGACCGCCTCGCCGAACTCACGGACCCGCACTACTCGTTCCGGTCGCACGCCGGGCACTTGGCGACCGCCGTGTTCCTGCTGCGCGAGGCTGCGGCGGAAGTCGCGTCGGTCGCGCGGGTCGAGGGGCAGCGGCTCCGGGCGGGAGGACAGCCATGCTCGTAGCGATCGAAGGATGCCCAGGCTACTGGGTCAGCTCTGATGGCGAGGTCTTCACCACGGGAAGAAGCAAGGAGCACCGGCTACACTGCGTTCCTACCAGGAAGGTGGTGCGTCCCATGAAGGATGGATACGCAAGCGTGAACATTGGCGCAAAGCGGCGCTACGTCCACCATCTCGTCCTAGAGTCTTTTCGTGGCCAGCGCCCACCTGAGCGTGAGTGTCGGCACATTGACGGAGATAGGGGGAACAACAGTCTCGACAACATTGTGTGGGGAACACACAAGGAGAACATGCGGGACCAAGCGAGACACGGAACACGCATCATCAAGATTACCGATGATGACGTCGATGCAATCCGTAAGTCTTCCGAATGTGCGGCGGTTCTAGCGGCGCGCTACGGAATCTCACGGGGGTACGTTTACGCCGTTCGCGCACGCAAGTGGCGCCAGGAGGCCAGTCGTGTCTGACCGCAACCAACCCTCCCGCCTCGACCAGTTCGGCGCGCTCGCGCTGATCGTCGCGTTCTTCCTGTTCGCGATGTTCGGGTGAACCCATGACCTACGACCCACACGAACGTTCCAGCGACTGGCGCCGCAACGTGCTCGCCGACGAACTCGACGAGCAGCGCACGCGCGCCGAAGCCGCCGA
>JBASWX010000754.1:0-3851 GCA_049276695.1 Planctomycetota bacterium | reverse complement strand
CGCCGGCAGCGAGCACGCGAGCTCGGCGCCGACCTCGACCGCGAACGGGTCGACCGCCGGCAGCGCCAGCCACTGCACGATCCCGAACAGCAGCGGCAGCGCGACCTGCGGGTCGTCGAGCAGGTTCCAGCGGTCGGGCTTGTAGACCGACGCCAGCGCCGAGGTCAGCCACACCACGCGGCCCTCGGCGAACGGCCGCGCCACCAGCAGCGGCGTCTGCTCGGCGTCGTTCAACCGCGCGATCACCTGCGCGTCCTGCGGCAGCGCTTCGGCGGCGACGGAATGCCAGCGCCAGATCGGCACGTTCTGCAGCACCTCGCGCCACACCTGCTCGCCGAACTCGCGCAGCAGCGGGTGCTCCGGGGCGACCAGCGTCGCGGTGCGGTTCTTCGCGGTGCCGAAGTTGCCGCCGGCCTTGCCGGCGAGCCGGAACGGCAGCGGCCCGTCGCCGTGCAGGTGCAGGTTGTAGCTGGGGCCGTCGGCACGTTCACCGAGCAGCACGAACACGCCCTTGGCGGCTTGCAGCGCCTCGAGCAGGCTCTTCGTCGCCCGGTCGTTCAGCCGTTCGACGTCGGCGAGCACCGTGACGTCGTGGTTCTTCGGCGTGCACTGGCCGCCGAGGAACGACACGATGTCCACCGTCTCGACCGCGAACGTCGGCAGTGCGGTCGCGTCGGGATCCAGCATCTGCCACAGGAAACGGTGCGCCTGCAGCGGATCGCCGCCGGCTTCGCCGTCGACCAGCAGGATCCGGATCCGGTCGCGCACCTCGACCGTGACGAAGCGCTCGTCGTCGGCGGTCAACGCGTCGCCGGCCAGCGAAGCACGCAGGCGCCGCCGGCCACCCTCGCGGAACACCACCTGGAAGTCGGCTTCGCCTTCGGCGCCGGCGGCCAGGCGGACCAGCTTGCGCAGCGGCTCGCCGCCGTCGACCTCCAGCGTCACCTCGCAGTCGACACTCTGCTGGCCCCGGTTCTTCACCGTCGCGACGACCTCGACCGGGCTGCGCAGCACCGCCGCCGGCTGGCTGATGCGCAGGTCGCTGATCTGCACGTTGTCGGCGAGTCCGCCCTGGCGCTGCCCGGCGAACGGGCCGGTGTCGATCCAGTGCAGCTCGAGACCTTCCCGCTGCTGCAGTTGTTCGACCACGTCGCGCACGGTGTCGTTCAACTCGGGGGCCGGCGCCTGCTCGGGGCTGCCCAGCGCCTTGCCGAACGCACGCGCCTGCAGGTCGGTCAGCACGTAGACGCGCACCTCGGGGTCGCTCTGCTCTTCGAGCGCGCGCACCACCTGCTGCAGCGCGTCGACCAGTTCGCCGGCGGCGTCGTCGGGCCGCTGCATCAGCAGCCACTGGTTGCGCACGGTCGCGAGGTCGAGGTCGCCGCGGACCAGGAAGCGCGGGCGCACGCCGGCGAGCACCAGGCTGACCTTGTCGTTGCGCTGGCTGTTCTGTTCGAAGCGGTCGAGCAGCTTGCCGACGAGGCCGCGCGCGCGTTCGAACGAACTGGCGCCGCCGTCCTGGCGGTGGCCCATGCTGTAGCTGCCGTCGACGACCACCACGTGGTGCACGATGCCGGCCCCGGCGAACAGGCCGGCCGCCGTCTTCCAGATCGGCCGCGCGATCGCCAGCGCCAGCACGATCGGCAACAAGCAACGCAGCAGCAGCAGCAGCAGGTTCTCGCGGCGCAGCCGGTTGCGCTGCTTCTGGAACGCGCGCAGCAGGTACTCCATCGCCGCCCACGGCCGCTTCTTGTGCCGCTGCTGGTTCAGCAGGTGGATGATCAGCGGCACCGCGAACAGCAGCGTGCCGGCCAGCAGGGCTGGGTTCAGGAAACTCACGCCGCTACTTCCGGCGCTTGGCGCGGGCCGCGCGCGCACTCAGGTACGACGTGAGCACGACGTCGAGCGGCATGCTGTTGACCACGCGCACGTAGTCGATGCGCAGGCCGAGGCAGCCCTTGCGGATCCTGTCGGCGAAGGCCTCGATCTCGGCGAGGTACGCTTCGCGCAGCGACTGCGGGTCGCACAGCAGTTCGGGCATCTGCTCGAGGCCCTGGAACAGCGTCATGCGTTCGAACGGGAACTCGACCTCGTCGCGGTCGAGCAGGTGGAACACCACCACGTCGTGGCCGCGGCTCTGGATCTCGCGCAGGCCCTTCAGCACTGCGTCGGGCTCGTCGAACAGGTCGCTGAACACCAGCACCATGCCGCGCTGCCGCAACTGGTTCGCCAGATCGTGCAGCACGCCGCCGACCTTGGTCTTCTGCTTGCGCGTCTTCGCCTGCTCCAACGCGCCGAACAGCTGGCCGAGGCTCGCCCTGGTGTTCGACGGCGGCACCTGCTTCACCACCGCCTCGTCGAACAGGTTCAGGCCGACCGCGTCAGCCTGCTGCTGGATCAGGTAGGCGAGCGAAGCGCACGCGGTCGCCGCGTAGTCGAACTTGCACATGCCGCCGTCGTGGCCGTAGTTCATCGACTCGCTCTGGTCGAGGAACAGGTGCGCGCGCAGGTTGGTCTCCTCCTCGTACTGCTTGACGACGAAGCGGTCGGCCTTGGCGAAGATCTTCCAGTCCAGGTGGCGCAGGTCGTCGCCGGGCACGTACTCGCGGTGCTGCGCGAACTCGACCGAGAAGCCGCGGTACGGCGACTTGTGCATGCCGGTCACGAAGCCCTCGACGACGAGCCGGGCGCGCAGTTCGAGGCGGCTGACCTTGTTCAGCACGCGCGGGTCGAGGTAGTCGGTCGGGATCTCGGTCATGGTGCAGTGGTCGTACGGCGGCGAGCGGACTCAGGATTGCCGCGCGGCGGTGCCGCGCGTCATCCCTGCGCGATCACTTTCGGCAGCTTGCCGTCGGCCAGCGCCTGGCTCTCGTTCGCCGGCGTCTCGGCGAGCAGCCGCTCGACGACCTTGTCGGTGGTGACGCCTTCGGCTTCGGCGGCGAAGCTGGTGATCAGACGGTGGCGCAGCACCGGCTTGGCGACCGCGCGCACGTCGTCGGCGGCGACGTAGAAGCGGCCCTGCAGCAGCGCGTGCGCCTTGGCGCCGAGCACCAGGTTCTGGCTGGCGCGCGGGCCCGCACCCCACTGCAGCCATTCCTTGACCCACGCCGGGGCGTCGCCGGTCGTCAGTCGCGTCTGCCGGGTCAGCCGCAGCGCGTACTCGAGCACCGCGTCGGCGATCGGCACGCGGCGCACGATCGCCTGCAGCGCGAAGATGTCCTCGGCGCCGAGCACCGCCTTGATCTCGGCGGTGCGGTCCTCGGTGGTGCGGCGCAGGATCTCGCGCTCCTCGGCCGCACTGGGGTAGTCGACCTTGACCATGAACATGAAGCGGTCGAGCTGCGCCTCCGGCAGCGGGTAGGTGCCTTCCTGTTCGATCGGGTTCTGCGTCGCCAGC
Organism: Planctomycetota bacterium; assembly: GCA_049276695.1. Classification (GTDB taxonomy): domain Bacteria; phylum Planctomycetota; class UBA1135; order UBA1135; family UBA2386; genus UBA2386. The sequence continues at coordinate 454 of JBASWX010000754.1, read as the reverse complement.
ACGAAGAACGGCTTCTTCAGTTCGTGGCGGTGGCCGGCGACGGTGACCTGGTACTCCTGCATCGCCTCGAGCAGTGCTGCCTGGGTCTTCGGCGGCGTGCGGTTGATCTCGTCGGCGAGGATCACGTTGGCGAACACCGGGCCCGGCATGAACTTGAACTCGCGGCGGCCGGTCGCGCGGTCCTCCTGGATGATCTCGGTGCCGGTGATGTCGCTCGGCATCAGGTCGGGCGTGAACTGGATGCGGTTGAAGCTCAGCGACAGCACGCGCGACAGCGTGGAGATCAGCAGGGTCTTGGCGAGTCCCGGCACGCCGATCAGCAGGCAGTGGCCGCGGCAGAACAGCGCCATGAACAGTTCGTCGACGACGTGGTCCTGGCCGACGATGACCTTCTTGATCTCGTCCTTCATCGCCGCGTAGGCCTTGCGCAGCTTGTCGACCTGTTCGAGGTCCT
>JBASWX010000753.1:0-7628 GCA_049276695.1 Planctomycetota bacterium | reverse complement strand
GCCCGGATGGCGGCGGCGAGCGGCACGTTGCGGCCGAACGGCCCGCGCGCGTCGCTGCGCACGGTCGGCATGCACTCGTGGCCGGACGGGCCGGTGTACGGATACGCCGCTTCGCCGACGTGCGGCTGCTTCGCATCGTCGAACTTGCCGCCCTTGCTGATCGACAAGAAGTCGAGGCCGGCGCGTGCGAACGCGACGCCGTGGCCGACCGCGTCCTGCAGATCGCTGCCACCGGCGATCACCTCGTCGCCGAGGAAGCGCGTGCCGACGCAGAAGCCGGCGCCGACGCGACTGCGCACCGCGGCGAACACCTCGAGCGGCAGCCGCCGCCGCTGTTCGGGCGAGCCGCCCCAGCCGTCGTCGCGCACGTTGGTGCGCGACAGGAACGACGCCATCGTGTAGGCGTGCGCGAAGTGCAGTTCGACGCCGTCGAAGCCGGCGTCGCGGGCGCGCGCGGCGGCCCCGGCGAACAGTCCGGGCAGCACGGCCGGCAGTTCGCGCACGTGCGCCAGGTGCAGGTCGTTGACCTCCTCGCGCTGGCCGAAGGCATAGTCGCGGAACTCGCGCGCGGTCAGCAGTTCGCGCAGCACCGAGTCGTCGCAGCCGGCCAGGCAGGCGCGCACCGCGGCCTCGTCCGCCGCCGCGGCGGCGCCGAAGCGTTCGCGCACGGCGGCGGTGTGGGCGCTGGTGACCGCCAGGAAGCGGGCGAAGAACTTCGCCGGCTCGGGCCGCCGCCGGATCGCCAGGAAGTCGAGGATCTGCAGGAACAGCCGCGTGCGGCCGCCGCTGCGCGCGCGCACCGTCGCGACCAGTTCGCGCAGCCCGGGCACGAAGCGGTCGTGGCCGACGCGCAGCAAGGGCCCGCTCGGCACGTCGCGGATGCCGGTCGCTTCGACCACCAGCACGCCCGGCGCGCCGTCGGCGAAGCGGCCGTACCAGTCGAGCACGTCCGGGGTCACGAAGCCGTCCGCGGTCGCGCGCCACGGCACCATCGCCGGCACCCAGGTCCGGCTCGTGGCGGTCACCGGGCCGAGCGCCAGCGGCGAGAACAGCAGCGAACGCGCCGCTGCGTCGGCCGTCGGCCAGTGCGGCGCCGGCAGCGGGTGGCGGACCACCTTCGTGCTCGGTTCCGCCATGCGCCCGCCGTCAGCCGCGGCCCTTCGGCGGCTCGCGGAAGCCCTTCGGGGCGCGCCGCACCTGCCCCATCGTCTGCGGCGGCTGCTCGAGCCCGAGCAGGTACCAGTGCATGCCGAAACCCTGCATCGCCATGCGGGTCCGGTTCTGCAGCCGCAGCAGGTTGTCCTTGGTCGGCTCGTTGCCGGGGTCGCGCTTCTGGAACGCCGCCAGCAGCTTCTGCGCGTCGTCGTTCTTCTCCTGCTTGTGCAGCATCCATGCCCAGGTGTTGTGCAGCAGTGCGTGCTTCTTGTTCACCGCGCCGGCGACCTGCAGCACCTGCAGGGCGCGCGCGTTGTCGCCGTTCTTCCACAGGATGCAAGCGAACAGCAGGCGCGCGTCGGTGGCGCGGATGGAAGCGCCCTCGAGCAGCTGCAGCGCCTTCTCCTTCTTGTTCGCCATCCACGCGACCATGCCCATGTTGCCGAGCAGCTGCCCGCGCAGCATCGGCACCCAGCGGCCGAGCGGCAGCAGGTCCTCGAGGCTCTGCAGCGCCGCGTCGAGCAGCCCGGCCTCCATCTGCTTCTGCACCTGCGTCATCGCCGGCTGCACCTTGGCACCGATGCGCCGCGCGATCACCACCCACGCGGCGACGAACGCGATCACCGTGAACAGGATGCCCCAACCCCAGTGCCACCAGTCGACGAACACACCACTGAAGCCGAGCAGGAACGCGATCGCGGAGGCGAGGAAGACGGAGTACACGCGGGGCGGTTGCGGGGGGACGGAGGGGCGAACAGGATACGGAGCGGCCGCCCCGATCGCGACCGTCGCGTGCGTCGGCGTGCCGGCGCGGATCGGTGGCGTCGGCGTTCCCGGGCCGCTCGTCGGCCTGCGGCGGCGCGCGGTTTGAGCCGGGTCGTGCGTGCGGACCCAGGTAGCATCGACCGTGCGCGCCCATGCTGCTGACGGATCTGTTCGCTGCGACCGTCGCGACCCACCCCGACGCGATGGCGATCGACGCGCCGCCGGGGGAAGCGCGGCCGGCGCGTGTTGTCGTCAGCTACCGGCAGCTCGCCGGCATGGCGGTGAGCATTGCTTCAGCGCTGCGCGAACACGTCCGCGGCGAAGCGACGGTCGCGGTGTTGGTCGCGCGCACGACGCCATGGCTGTACGCGGCCCAGCTCGGCGTGCTGCAGGCAGGCAGTGCGCACGTCTGCCTGGATCCGGCGTTCCCCGACGCGCACCTCGCGCACGTGCTGCGGAACGCGAACGTGGTCGCGATCGTCGCCGACGCGGCGGGTGCGTCGCGCGTCGCCCGGTTCGGGCTGCCGGTGGTGTCGGTGCCGGGCGCGGCGGTGGCGCCGCTGCCGGCTGCACCCACGGCGCGGCCGGCTTGGCTGTCGCCGCGCAGCCTCGCCTACGTGATCTACACCTCGGGCACGACCGGCGTGCCCAAGGGCGTGCTGATCGAACACGCCGGCGCGGTGAACCTGATCCAGCAGGGTGTCGCCCGCTTCGCGCTGCGGCCCGGCGACCGCATCGCGCAGGGCAGTTCGGCTGCCTACGACTCGTCGGTCGAGGAGACGTGGCTGGCGTTCGCCAGCGGTGCCTGCGTCGTGGTGCTCGACGACACGACGGTGCGCTCGGGGCCGGACCTGGTGCCCTGGCTGGCCCGCGAACGCATCACCGTGTTCTGTCCGCCGCCGACGCTGCTGCGGGCGATGGACGTGCGCTCGCCGCGTGCCGAACTGCCCGATCTGCGCCTGTGCTACGTCGGCGGCGAGCCGCTGCCGGCGGACCTGGCGGACGACTGGGCCGGCGAAGTGTGGCTCGAGAACGGCTACGGCCCGACCGAGTGCACGGTCACCGTGGTGCGCGGCCGCGTGCAGCCGCACCGCCCGGTGACGATCGGCACGCCGGTGCCACCACACACCGCGTGGCTCGTCGACGAGGACCTGCGGCCTGTTCCGGATGGCACGCCCGGCGAACTGTGTCTGCAGGGGCCCGGCCTGGCGCGCGGCTACCTCGGCCTGCCGGAACTGACGGCGCAGCGCTTCCCGGTGCTGCCGGGCATCGGCCGCGTCTACCGCACTGGCGACCTCGCGGTGCGCGGGCCCGATGGCGAACTGTGCTACCGCGGCCGCCTCGACGCGCAGGTCAAGGTGCGTGGCCACCGCATCGAACTCGAGGCGATCGAGGCGGTGCTGGCGCGCTGTCCTGGCGTGCGCGAAGTCGCGTGCCGCGTGCAGGACGAAGGCGCCGAGCGCATGCTCGTTGCGCACGTCGTGCCGGCCGTGCCAGGGCAGGCACCGACGGTGGTGGAGCTGACGGCGGCGGTGCGGGCGACCCTGCCCGAACCGATGGTACCGGCCCGCTTCGGCACGCTGGCGGCGTTGCCGCGTACGACCGGCGGCAAGATCGATCGCGCGGCGTTGCCGCGCCTGATCGCGCCGGTGGCGGGCGCCGCGTCGGCGGCGAGCGCCACCTGGGTGCCGGCGAACGGCCATGAACGGCTCGTGCTCGACGCGTTCGCGGCGGTGCTGCACCTGCCCGTGGCGTCGATCCCTGCCGATGGCGACTTCTTCGCGTTCGGCGGCGACTCGCTGCGCGCGGCGCTGCTGGTGACGCGGCTGCGGCGTGCCGGGGCGGCGGCGGTCGCGGTGCGCGACGTCTACGTGCAGCGTACGCCGGTGGCGCTCGCTCGCTGCCTCACCGCGCCAGCGTCGGCGCCGGAAGTCGCGATCGCGTCCGCTCTCGCCGCGGCGACGACCACCGCGGCGGTGGCACGCACCACGATCGTGCAGATGGTGTTCCTGCTGGCCCTGCTCGCCGCGGCCGCGGCGACTGCCTGGCTCGCCGGCTTCGTCGTGGTGCCGTGGGCCACCGCCCGATTCTCCCTCGGCGCGCTGGTGTTCGTAGCGCCCTGGCTCGCAGCCATCGCCTTCGGCGTCTGGACTGTGGGCGCGCTCTGGCTCGCAGTCGCCGCCAAGGAACTGCTGATCGGCCGCTACCGGCCCGGCCGCTTCCCGGCGTGGTCGTCGTTCCATCTCCGGCACTGGCTGGTCGCGCGCCTCGTGCGGCTGGTGCCGTGGTCGCTGCTCGATGGTACCGAAGCGAAGAACGCGGCGCTGCGCCTGCTCGGAGCGCGCATCGGCGCGCGCGTGCACATCCACCGCGGCGTCGACCTGTTTGGCGGCGGCTGGGACCTGCTCGAACTCGGCGACGACGTCACGCTGCAGCGCGAAGTCGACCTCGGCCTGTGCGAGCTCGACGGCGGTGCCTTGGTGGTCGGCGCAGTGCGCATCGCTGCCGGGGCGACGCTGGCCACGCGCGCTGGTGCTGGACCCGGTGTCGAGATCGGTGCGGGCAGCATCGTGCGGCCGTTGGCGTTCGTGCGCGAAGACGCGCTCGTCGGGCCCGGCGAGGTGTGGGACGGCGTGCCAGCGCGACCGGTCGGCAGGGTACAGCCGGTGGTGGCGAGCACCACGCGGCGCGGCGCGCTGCGGCCGTGGACGTACACCGTGGTGCTGCTGGCGGCCCGCATCCTGTGGGCGCCGCTGGTCGCGTTGCCGTTCACCTCGGCGGCGTGGCTGCTCGCGACGCAAGCGGGCATCGAGGCGAACGCGGTGACGGCGTGGTTGTGCGGCGACGGTCCCTCGTCGCAGCCATCCTGGGTCTGGCTGATGGTGGCGATGGCGTGTGCGGCACTGCCGGTGTCGCTGCTCGGCCAGGCGCTGCTGCTGCGGTGGGGGCCGAAGGTCGCGGTCGGCGCACACGACCGCTGGTCGGCGATGCACCTGCGCCTGCAGGTTCGCGGCGATCTGCTCGAGGCCGCGGGCACCTGGCTGTCCGGCACGCTGTTCTGGCCAGTGTGGCTGCGCCTGGCCGGCATGCGCGTCGGCAGCGACTGCGAAGTCAGCACGATCCTCGACACGCTGCCCGAACACGTGGGCATCGGCTCCGGTTCCTTCCTCGCCGACGGCATCTATCTCGGCGTGCCGTGGCAGCACCAGGGCGTCGTCACGGTCGCACCGTGCGTGCTCGGCGCGCGCACCTTCGCCGGCAACCACGCGGTGATCCACGGTGGCCAGTCGTTGCCCGACGACCTCCTGCTCGGCGTCAGCACCGTCGCCGACGCGAACACGATGGCCGCGGGCGGCGGCTGGTTCGGCCAGCCGGCGTTCGCGCTGCCGCGTCGCGAAGTGGTCGCCGCCGATCGCCGCCTCACCCACGAACCTGGCCCGCTGCGCTACACCAACCGGCTGTTCTGGGAGAGCCTGCGCTTCCTGCTGCCGGCGCTGCCGGTGTGGCTCGCGCTGTGGTGGTTCGACGTCGTCGCGGCCGCGCCGGCGGCCGCGCTGGTCGTCGCGATCTTCGCGACCCTCGCGTGCGGCGCCGCTCTCGCTGCGGCCGTGCTGGCCCTCAAGTGGTTGTTGCTCGGCCGTGTCCGCCCCGGCCAGCACGGGCTGTGGTCGTGCTGGGCGAGCCGCTGGGACTTCCACTACGTGGTCTGGCAGCGGTACGGCCGCGCGCTGCTGCAACAGCTCGAGGGCACGCTGCTGCTGCCGTGGTTCCTGCGCGCGATGGGCATGCGCATCGGTCGCCGCTGCCTGCTGGGCGACGGCTTCGCCCAGGTCGTCGATCCCGACATGCTGACGATCGGCGATGGCGCGACCGTGCACGCGCTGTTCCAGGCGCACAGCTTCGAGGACCGCGTGCTGAAGATCGACCGCGTGCGCATCGCTGCCGGGGCGACGGTCGGACGCGGCACGGTGGTGCTCTACGGCGCCGAGATCCAGGAACGGGCCCGCGTGCTGCCGCACGGGGTCGTGATGAAGCACGAACTGCTGCTCGCCGGCCGCGCCTACGTCGGTGCGCCGACCGCCGAGGAACACGGCGCCGCTGGCGTCGTCGCCGAGGCACCAGGCGCACCACTGGCGCCCGCGCCCGCGACCGCCCGCGAGCTCGCGTTCGATGCCGGCCGCGGCCTCGCGGTGCTCGGCATGCTGTGGTTGCACTTCGTGCCCGAGCCCGGCGACGACGACCGTTCCATCGCCGCGGCGTTCGCCGGTTGGACGCTGCAGGCTCTCGAAGGCGTACCGGCGTCGCTGTTCGTGCTGCTCGGCGGCGCCGCCTGGGTGTGCGCCGGGCGCAGCACCAGCGAACAGGTGGAACTGCGGCTGGCGTTCGTGTTCCGGCGGGCGCTGGCGTTGACCGCGCTCGGCGTGCCGTTCTGGGTGTGGGCGTGGCCGAACGACGTGCTGGTGCCGATGGCGTTGGCGTTGGCGCTGACGGCGCCGCTGTTGCGCGCTGGACGCGGTGCGCTCGTCGCGGCCGCCGTGGCGCTGTTGCTCGCGACGCCGTTCGCGGCCGAACTCGGTCACGACTGGCTGGCGCTCGACCTGCGCGACGACGACACCCACGCCGCCAACCACACCTTCGGTTGGTGCACGCTGCGCTGGTACCTGTTCGACGGCGCCTACCCGCTGTTGCCGTGGCTCGTGTTGCCGTTGTTCGGCGCGCTGCTGGCACTGTCGGCGCGCGGCGACTGCGCGCGCTGGCGACGTTGGCTGCTGCTGGCACTGCCGCTGCCGTTCGTGGCCCACGGCCTCGCGGCCGGGAGCACCGCTGCCGCCGACGACCTCGGTGCACTTGCGCCGCACCTGCAGATCGCATGGCAACCGACGACGCTGCCGTTCGTGCTGCGCAACGGCGGTCTCGCGGTCGCCGTGGTCGCGGCGCTGGCGTTGCTCGCCGCGCGCCCGCAGCCAGCGCGCCCGCTGCTCGCATTGGCCCGGGTCGGCCGTGCGTCGCTGACGCACTACCTGTTGCACATCGTCGTCGTCTACGGGGCCTTGCGCGTCCGGTGGCCGGCCGAGGACTGGCCGCTCGCGGTCGGGATCGCCGCCGCCGCCGGCTACGCGCTGTTCGCCGCGCTCGCTTCCTGGTGGTGGTTCCGTCGCCGTGCGCGTGGGCCGGTCGAGGCGCTGCTGGCCCTGGCTTCGGGTCCGGCGCGGTCCGGATCGCGGCGGAATCTGCGAGAATCCTGAACCCCGGCGCCCGACGCGGGGCTCTCCCGTCGCAACCGTGACCGAAAGCGAAGGCAATGAACGGCTGTTGGCGCACGCCGCCTGGCTGCAGGGCCTGGCCCGCAGCGTGGTCGCGCAGCACGACCTGGCGCACGACGTGGCGCAGGACACCTTGATGGTGGCGCTGCGCCGCGGCACCGCCGCCGGCGTTCCGCTCGAGACGGTGCGCACGCGACTGCGGCGTGGGCTGCAGCAGCTGCGCGACGATCTCGACCGGCGCCATGGCAGTTCGCGTGGCTGGGCGTTGCCGCTGCTCGGCATCAGGGGATTCGAGGAAGCCGCCGCGCTGGCGGCGACAGGCTCGGCGGCGGCCACGGTCGCGGTCGGAGCGGGAGCAATGGCGATGAGCGTGGCGATCAAGACGGGTGCCGCGGTGGCGGCGGTGGGTGTCGTGTGGCTGGCGTGGTCCGGGTGGCCGTCGCT
>JBASWX010000752.1:0-2811 GCA_049276695.1 Planctomycetota bacterium | reverse complement strand
CAACGTCGAGCCACCGGGAGAATCTCGATCGTTGGCACTACATTTCACGCGCCAGCGACGCACAGTTCGCGAATCACCTGGGAGCGTCCGACCGCGCCGAACCAGCAACTGTCGAAAAAGAGTTAGAAGCGGTCCACTTCGGACCCAACCCATGCGTCACTCGTCCACGCGCTGTGCTCACCGAACCCTGCCGATTGCGATCACCTCGCTCCTGGCTGTCGCTGGCCTGCGGGCACAGTGTGCGGCATGGGTGCCCGGCGATGGAGTTGCAGGCGTGTGGCGGATGTCGTCCTTCACCACTGGTGAGGTGCTCGCTACCAGGATGTGGGATCCCGACGGCGCCGGACCGGCGCAGCCAGTGCTCGTGGTCGCGGGCAACTTCGAGATGGCCGGCAACATCCTCGCCAGCGGCATCGCCACCTACGACCCGGTCACGGGCACCTGGTCGACGCTCGGTGGCGGCCTCGACGGTCAGGCGGCAGCGCTTGCCGAGGCGCCGAATGGCGATCTCCTGGTCGGCGGCGCCTTCTCGCTCGCCGGCGGTGTGCCGGTCAGCAACGTCGCACGGTGGAACGGCACCACGTGGTCCGCAATGGGCAGCGGCGTCAACGCCAACGTGCTCGCCGTGGCTGCGCTGCCGAACGGCAACGTGGTCGTCGGCGGCAACTTCACGGTCGCGGGTGGGGTCAACGCAAGCCGCATCGCGCGTTGGGACGGCGCGACCTGGTCGCCGCTCGGCGGCGGCATGCACACGCAAGTCAGTTGTCTGCTGACGCTGCCGAACGGCGATCTGGTTGCCGGCGGACACTTCTTCTTCACCGGCGGTCCCGGCAACCGCATAGCCCGTTGGAACGGCGCGACGTGGTCGCAGTTCGGGACCGGCATGGACGGCGCCGTACTGTCGTTGGCGCTGATGCCGAACGGAGACCTGATCGCGGGCGGGCAGTTCAACAATGCTGGCGGCCAGCCGGCGAGCAAGATCGCGCGCTGGAATGGCGCCGCGTGGTCCCCGCTTGCGAGTGGCATGGACCTTGTCGCGGAGGTGCTCGCGTTGAGCGTCCTGCCCGGTGGGGACGTGGTGGCTGGCGGCTTGTTCACGACCGCTGGTGGATCGCCGGCGGCAAGCATCGCGCAGTGGGACGGCGTGGCGTGGACAGCGCTCGGCTCGGGCGTCGGCGCCTTTGAGCGCGTCAAGGCGTTGGCGGTCCTGCCGGGTGGCGACGTGATGGTCGGGGGTGCGTTCTCCAACGCCGGCGGTCTGAGTGTTCGTCACTTGGCGCGCTGGAACGGTTCCGCGTGGTCGCGCGTCGGCACCGGGTTCGACGCGGCCGTGTACACTCTCGCGAGGTTGCCCGGCGGCGACGTGATCGCCGGCGGCGGCTTCAGGAACGCGGGTGCGGCCGCCGCGGACCGCATTGCCCGGTGGGATGGCGCGGCGTGGCTGCCTCTCGGTGGCGGCCTCGACGCCCACGTCCGCAGTGTCACGCCCGCGACCAACGGTGCTCTCATCGTGGGCGGGGGCTTCCAGAACGCCGGTGGTGTCCCTGCCAGTCGCGTGGCGCGCTGGGATGGCTCGACGTGGTCGCCGCTCGGCGCCGGTACGAGCGGTGTCGTCTTCGCGTTGGTGACGCTCGCGAACGGCGACGTCGTCGCGGGCGGCAGCTTCCTCCAGGCAGGAGGGATCACCGTGAATCGGATTGCGCGCTGGGATGGTGCGGCGTGGTCGGGGTTTGGCTCGGGCATGAACGGCCCGGTCGAGTGCGTGGTGGCGCTGGCCAACGGGGACGTCGTCGCGGGCGGGTCGTTCACGATCGCCGGAGGTGCGACCACCGGGTGCGTTGCGCGGTGGAACGGGACAGCATGGCTGCCGATGGGAGCCGGCCCCACGGGTTACGCAAAGGCATTGGTCGTGCTGCGGAATGGTGATCTCGTCGTCGCCGGGACGATGTCGCTCGGCGGCTCGCAGTCGGTGGTCGCGGCGCGCTGGAATGGCGCGACGTGGACGTCGATTGCCACTGCCTTCGCCGAGGTCAGGAGCCTTGCGGTGCTTCCAGACGGCGACCTGGTCGCGGGCGGAACGTTCCAGGGCATCGGTACCGCCATTGCCAACCGCATCGCCCGCTGGGACGGCGCTGCGTGGACCCCACTCGGTAACGGCACCAACTCCGACGTCGATGCGCTCCTCGTGTTGAACAGCGGCGAGCTCTGCGTGGGTGGCGCGCTCACGATTGCCGGCGGGTTGCCCTCGGCGTGCTTTGCGCGGTACGTGTCGTTGTGTCCGGCGACGACAGTTCCGTTGGGAACGGGATGCAGCGGCAGCGGCGGGATGAACACGTTGACAGCGACGTCGCTGCCCTGGCTTGGCGCGACGTTCGGAACCGTCGCAGCGGGCTTGCCGCCGATCGCGATCGGGGTCGCGGCGTTCGGCTTCGGCACGGGCTCAACGCCGCTGTCGGCCCTGCTGCCGCAGGGCGGCCCGGGCTGCTCGCTGTTCGTGAGCCCCGACTTGCTGCTCGCGCATCTCGTGTCGGCGGCAACCATGTCGACATCGCTGCCGATTCCCGACACAGCGCAGCTGTTGGGGCTGAGCCTGCATCATCAGGTGTTGCCGCTCGAGCTCGACGCGACGGGCGCAATCACGAGTCTCACCAGCACCAACGCGATTACCGCGACCATCGGCGCTTTCTAGTCCTGGAACCAGCGTGACGCGACTCCGCGCCGGCTGAAGAAACTGCTCGAAACGCCTCCTCCCACTGCGAAGATGGCGTTTGCCACAACAAACCACGATGCCCTGGGAGGGGCGTTTCGAGT
>JBASWX010000751.1:0-1806 GCA_049276695.1 Planctomycetota bacterium | reverse complement strand
CCGCTGCAGCGCGGCCTGCAACCGGCTGCGCGTGCGCGCGACGGCGTTGCGGGCTTCGCGCGCCTGCTCCTCGTCGAGCGACTTCGCCGCCGCTGCGAGTTCCGCCTCGGCGCGCTGCAGCTCCTCGGCCACCGCCTGGGTCATGCGGCCCTGCTCCTCCTGGTGGCGCTGCGCCTGCTCCTGCTGCTTCCTGGCCGCCTCCTGCTGCTTCCTGGCTTCGCGCTCGGTCGCCTTGCGTTGCTTCTCGGCCTCGCGCTGCACCTGCTCGTGCTGCTTCTGCGCCTCGCGCATCGCGGCTTCGTGTTCGCGCATCGCGGCCTCGTGCGCCCGGACTGCGGCTTCGTGCTGCTGTTGGGCCTCGTGCTGTGCCGCCCGCATCGCCTGCTCGTGCGCGCGAACCGCCGCCTCGTGCTGCTGGCGGGACTCGCGCTGGGCTGCCTGCATCGCCTGTTCGTGCGCCCGCATCGCCTGCTCGTGCTGGCGGTGCGCTTCCTGCTGCGCCTGTTCGTGCTCGCGTGCGACCTCGGCGTGTTCGCGTTCACGCGCCGACTGCGCCTTGGTCAATGCCTTGCGCAGCTGCTGCAGGTCGCGTTTGGCCTGCGTGAGTTCGGTCTCGGCCGACTCGATGCGCTTCGACGCGCGTTCGATCAGCTCGACGGCGTTCTCGGGAACGGACTGGGCCTGGACGGCGAACGCGGTGAGTGCGACGCACAGGGCGCCGCTGGCGAAGGTGCGGGCGAACATGAGGAGCCTCCGGAAGGGAACGAGCAGCGGCGCGACGACCTGCCGCACCGCGGGACGCGGCATTGCAGCAGGTCGGCGAGTATTCGGGAACAGGCACCATTCCCGGGTTCGGCGGCGCTCGCGTTGCGGCACCGGAGCGGCGCCGTAGAGTCCGCGCCGGAATGCAGTTCCTCGTCGCTGCCGCGCTGGTCGCCCTCGTGCACCTGGTGACTGCGGTGGGGGCCTGGACGGCAGTCGGGCTGCTGGCGGACGACCACGCAATGGTCGGCGCCGCCGTGCTGCGCCACCTGGGACAACTGTCGGGCGCGAGCATGTTCGTGCCGGACCCAGCAGTGCCGGCCGACGCGGCGGTGGCGCTGTACCGACCGTTCCTCGACCTCCTGTTCTGGCTCGAACAGCCGTGGTTCGGCACGTCGGCCTTCGGCTACCACGTCACCAACTCGCTGCTGCACTGCGGCACCGCGCTGCTGTGGTTCGTGCTGGTGCGCCGCTGGACCGGGTCGTTCCTGGCCGGCCTGGCGACGGCGCAGCTGTTCGTCGGTTGGCCGGGGCACAGCGAAGCGACCCATTGGATCGCGGCGCGCACCAACGTGCTGTCGACGTTCCTGCTCAGCGCCGCGCTGCTCGCGCACGACACCGCGCTGGGTCGCGAACGGCGGCTCGCGCGAAGTGCCTGGCTCGGTGCCGGCGCGCTGCTCGCGGTGGTGGCGATCGGCACCAAGGAGTCGGCGGTGTTCGTCGTGCCGCTGGTGGTGCTGCGTTCGTGGCTGGCGACGACCGGAACACCGTTCGCGGCGCGGCTGGCCGGCACCGCGCGCTCGGCGACGCCGCTGGTGGCTGCCGCGGCGGCGTGGCTCGCGTGGCGCGCGCGCTGCCTCGGCACCTGGGGCTCGGGCACCGGCTACGGCTGGAAGGCGGGCCGCGTCGGCGTCGAAGCGGGCACCGACTGGTTGCGCGTGATGGTGGCGCCGGCGCATTCGGCCTGGGTGCCGGCCGCGGTCGCGTGCGCGTTGGCGGCGCTCAGCCTGCTGCTGCTGTGGCTGGGGCTGCGCTGCTGGCGGC
>JBASWX010000750.1:0-6126 GCA_049276695.1 Planctomycetota bacterium | reverse complement strand
CCGGCGCGGCACGCTGCGCGGTTCCGGCTTCGGCCTCGGCGACTGGCGCGCGGGGCTGCGTTGGGTCGCCCCGGGGCTGCCGCTCGCGCTGCTGATCGCGTGGCTGGGTTCGACGATGGCGGACGTGCGCGCCGAGTACCCGGTCTGCCGGCTGCTGCTGCAACGCCCCGATCTGCTGCCCTGGTACGCGATCGGCTACGCGCTGCTGTACTACGTCGCCTGGGAGGGCTTCTTCCGCGGCTGGTTGCTGTTCGGGCTCGCCGAGCACTTCGGCCGCCCCACCGCCGTGTTCGTGCAGACCGCGGCGAGTGCGCTGGCGCACCTCGGCAAGCCAGCGGGCGAACTGTGGGGCTCCATACCGTTCGGCCTGCTGCTCGGCGCGCTGGCGCTGCGCTCGAACTCGATCTGGTACGGCTGGCTGCTGCACGTGGCACTCGGCGTCGCCACCGACGCGCTGGTGGTGCACGGCTGAGTCTCCGGCGGCTGCAGCCGCTCGCGCGACCCCGACCGCTGCGCCGCCCGGCAGGCCGGGTCGACCCGGCTTGCCGAGCAGGCGGCGCGGCTTCGTCACTTCGTGTAGTCGCTGATCGTCTTCGACCAGCCGAACGGCGGCAGGAAGGTCATCGGGATCGCCACCGCCTGGCTGTGCAGCTCGAGGTGGCAGGGCAGCACGGGCAGGTTCGCCGTGAACGAGCCGTCGCCGGCGTTGTCCAGCATCACCAGGGCGGGCACGTGGAAGCCCGGCTCGAGGCACAGCCCCTCGTAGGGCGACGCGAGGTCCGCGCAGCCGACGCCGCCGCCGATGATGATGGCGGCGACCTGGTTGGCGAAGAACGCACCGGCGTTGATGGTGAAGGTGACCGGACCGCCGCTCGCCTTCAGGTCGGTGTGCCAGTAGCCGATCGTCGGCTCCGGCGGCCCATCCGCGCAGTAGCTGACGAGGTCGAGCCGCATCCAGTCGACGTTGCCGATGCCGGCGATGCCGACGTCGAGGCGACCGACCTTCGACAGCCGCGGCAGCAGGTTCTGCCCACCGGGCAGCCGTTCGAGGTCCAGCACCAGCAGCGCCGGCGCACCCGGACCGTAGGCGAGCGCGAAGTTGCCCGGCCCGGCTTCCAGGTCCAGGTAGAGGTTGGTGGCGAACAACGCCGGGTTCCAGGCGATCGTCAACGTCGCGCGGCAGAGGCGGTCCGGCAGGCCGGCGAACGTGTGCGCCAGCGTCAGGGCGCCAGCGGCGTCGAACGCCTTGACCGGCCCCAGCTTGGTCGCCAGCGGCGCGCTCGGGTCGGCGCAGTCCACTCCCGCGAGGCCGGCATCCGGCAGGCCGGCGCGGAACTCGTGCGTGCACCGGCCCGACGGCAGCGTGTTGCACCACATGCGGCAGGCGCCCCACGGCGACCAGTCGCACGAGACGACGTCGAGGTCGCCATCGCGATCGATGTCGGCGGTCTCGAGGTCGCTGACCGACGTGCTGGCGCTGGCGAACGCGACCTCTGGGTTCTGCAGGTCGTTCGGGAAGTTGCCCGACCCATCGTTCTCCCGGAAGTACAGGTTGCCGTCGGTCGACGCGTAGCCAAGGTCGATGTCGCCATCGCGGTCGTAGTCGCCGCAGGTGACGGCGCTCGGCTTGCTCCATGCCGGACCGGTCAGCACGGGCATCGGCGCCGGCGCGAACGCCGGGCTCACCACCGTCGACACCGGCCACGGGAACGCGCGACTGTTCTTGCACACCCAGCCGGACAACGAGCCGCCGCCGAGGATCGGCGAGCCGTCGAGCACGACGAAGTCGTCGGCGCCGTCGCGATCGAAGTCACCGACGGTCAGGCAACCCGGCACCGTGGTCGCGGGGAAGAACGCCGAGGCCCCGTACGCGACCAGGCTCGTGCCGCTCACGTTGCGCAGCACGGTGGCGTGCGGCGTCGGTCCCGTCCAGGTCACCACCAGGTCGGGCAGGTTGTCGTTGTCGAACGAGCCGAGGGCGAATCGCAGCGGCGTGTGCCCGGCCAACGGCGCGGGCACCGGCAACGGCGCGAAGGCACCGCCGCCGATGGACAGCGCGATGCCGCCGGCGCCGTCGAGTACCAGCAGATCGTCGGTCAACCCATCGCCATCGAAGTCGGCCGCCAGCAGTTGGATCGACCCGATCGGCACGGCGGACGCAGTGCCGGTGGCGTGGTTCTCGACCCACGGTGCGAGCACATCCATGACCAACGAGTGCACTTCGTTGGCGCCGTCCGAGTTGGTGTCCGCGATCCCGACGTCGAAGACGACACCGGTCGGGAAGCCGGTCGGCGCGGTCGAGAAGGTCTGGGCGACCGCGGCGCCGAACACCGGACAGGTCCCGGCACCAGGGCTCCACAGGTCGGTGCCGGTCGGGAAGAAGGGCAGCATGAACCAGTGCGCCGCGGCGACTTCCAGGCTGGCCGGGGCCACCGTGTTGCCGACCGCGAGCGCGAACGGGGCGTTGCCCCCGATCGGCACCGGCAACAGCGTCGGTGTGAACTGGATCTGGGCCCGGGCAGCGCCGGCGGCAGCGGCGACCGCGAGGGCGAGACCGATGGCCCGAGGCCGGATCAGGGACGGAACGGGGAGAACGCGCGGCAGCAGGGAGGACATCGCAGCACCTCTGGTGGGAAGGCCGCGGCATTGCGGCCGTCAGCGGAATGGCCGGGGGCCAGCCCGACCGGACAGGAATCCGGCGGTCGGGCCCAGTCCGCGCGGCAACGGTTGGCTGTTGCACGGTGCCCCCGCCTTCGGTAGCGATGCGACCGTGCAGCATGACTGAGCGACGGGTGCTGATCACTGGCGCGAACGGCTTCATCGGCAGCCACTGCGCCGAGCGGTTCCGGCGCGCCGGCTGGAGCGTGCGCGGCCTCGTGCGCGCCACCAGCGACCGCTCGCTGCTCGCCGGCATCCCGGTCGAGTTCGTGGTCGGCGACGTCACCGACGCCGCCTCGCTGGTGCCGGCGTTCGCCGACGTCGACACGATCGTGCACGTCGCCGGCCTCGCCGCCGACTGGGGACCATGGCAGCAGTTCGTCGCCGTCAACCTGCACGGCACGCAGCACGTCGCCCGGGCCGCCGCCGACGCCAAGGTGCGGCGCTTCGTGCACGTCTCCACTTCCTCGCTGCACGGCTTCGCCGGCGCCCGGCGCATGACCGAGACCTCGCCGATGCCTCCGTCGCGCTTCGCTTACGTCGAGACCAAGCGGCAGGCCGAAGCCTGGCTGTGGCAGTTCGCGGCGGCGAGTCGCATGGCAGTCACCGCAGTGCGGCCGGGCAATGTCTTCGGCCCGCGCGACCACACCTTCCTCGCCAAGTACGTCGCCGCGATCCGCAAGGGCCAGGGCGGCTACATCGGCGGCGGCCGCGCCTGGACCTGCCCCACCTACGTCGAGAACCTCGCCGACGCGATCCTGCTCGCCGCCGAGCATCCAGCCGCGGTCGGCGAAGCGTTCCTGATCACCGACGGTCTCGACATCGATTGGCGCACGTTCACCGAAGCACTCTGCCGGCACCTCGACCTGCGCGCCCCGCGGCTGTCGTTGCCGTACTGGCTCGGCTACGCGGTTGCCGTAGCGATGGAAGCGACCTGCGGTCTGCTGCGCACGACCAAGGCACCGCTGCTGACCCGCTACCGGATCGGCAACGGCGGCCGCGACTACCACTTCGCGATCGACAAGGCGCGCACGCGGCTCGGCTTCGAACCCGCGGTCGGGCTCGACGAAGCGCTGCGCCGCTCGGCAGCCTGGCTGCAAGCGTGCGCCACCCGCGGACCCGGCGTCAGTCGAACTTGACCGTGAACGGCGCGGCCAGCGAGTGGTCGCCGAAGCGGATGCCGAGTTGGCCGGCGGCCTTGTCGGTTTCGCCCATCGCCAGCGTGATGGTCAGCTCGTCGGCGACCTTGCCGCCGGTCGTGTGCTTCATCACCACCTCGATGCCGCCGGTCAGCTTGCCCGCCATGAACGCGTCGACCTTCGCCTTGCGCACCGCGGCCGGGTCGTGGAACGCGAGCACGATCGTGTCGGCGTTCCGCTGTTCGAGCGTCAGGTACCAGTAGCCCGCGGGCACCACCACCTCGCCGAACTTCAGGTCGAGCGAACTGTCGATCCGGGTCCAGAAGTCGGCACCGAGGCGCCACCGCTGCCCCGTGAACTTGCCGGCCGCCAGCTGCTCGCCGAGTTCGGCCCGCCACGGCACCGGCGACCAGTCGATCGCGATCTGCGGCGCGCCCTTCCTGGTGAACCAGGCCAGCCGCGCATTCTTGCGCTCGACGCACTGCTCGTAGGGTGCCGGCGGAACCGCCGCCTTGGCCTTCATCGCCGCCGCGATCTTGGCATACCGCGGATCCTTGCGGATGCCGTCGAAGTCGCTGTCGCCGTCGAGCTGGTCGACGTCGGCGTAGCCGCCGGCGACACACTTCTCGAGGCAGGCGAACGCTTCATCGGCGTTGCCCTTCAGCGCGTGCACGCAGGCGATGTTGTACGTCGCGATGCCGGCGAACCGCGGGAACTCGGCCGCCTTGGTGTGCGCGGGCAGCGCTTCGTCGAGCTTGCCGGCGGCGTGCAGCGAGTAGCCGAGCAGCTGCCAGGCCTGGCCGTCCTTCGGATCGGCCGCGGTGACCTTCTTGAAGATCGCCGCGGCGGTCTCGTAGTCCTTCGCCTGGACGGCGGCATTGGCTTCCTTCTTCAGCCGCGTCAGCTCGGCGGCGGGATCCTGGGCGACGAGGAACGGGGACAGCGCGGCGATCGCCAGCGCACGGGGCAAGGTGAAGCGCATCGGAACCTCCGGGGGGACTTCCCGCGGACTGCGGGAGGGCGGCGGCTGTTACGCACCGCGGGCGGCACTTGCGCAAGGGAACATCGCCCCGTCCGCCGCGACGTCACGACGCCGTCGCCGCCACCGTCCGGCCCGCGCCAACTGTGCGGGTCCGGCGGACCGGCCCCCCGGCAGTGACTCGTCCCGGGACACCGGGACCGCAGAACCGCCGTGCCGCGCGGCGCGGTGGTGATCCGCCGATGCCAGCGCCGTGCCTGGCGCCGCGGCCGCGACGAGTCGACCCGCCGTGCCCACGCTGCGATCGCCGCCGGTGGTTTTCGCGGCAAGGCACCGCCGCGCTCGCGCCGAAAGAGCGGGGCCTCGCGATGACACTCGAGAAGAAGCTGAAGACCGCCGTGCAGAACATGGCGGTGCGCACCTCGCTGGACGACCTGAAGAAGAAGGGCGTGCAGCAGGTCAACGTGCTCGGCCTCGAGCGCATCGTGACGCTGGTCGCCACCGCGGTGCACCGCAGCCTGCGTTCGCAGGTCGGCGGCGTCGATCGCCAGGCAGTCACCGACGCCACCAAGGCCGAGTTCCTGCGGCTGCTGCGCAGCAACGAGGACCTGCAGCGGCAGAAGAGCGAGGTCGACCGCCAGAAGCAGGAGGCCGAGGAGGAGATCGCGCAGTTGCGCGCCGAACTGGCCCAGCAGAACGAGGCATTGCAAGCGAAGCTGGCGGCCGACGCGGCGGCGGTCGACGACCGGCACCGGCACGAGGACGCCGAGGTCGCGCGCCAGGTGGCCGCGGCGATGCAGTCGCTCGGCGGCACCGAGGGCGCTCCGGTCACCGAGGCCCAGGCGGCGATGACGCGGCTGGTGCTGGACCTGCTCGCCGGCGAACGCCGCGCCGCCAACGAAGCGCGGCGCGCGCTGCAGGACCGCGAGGTCGAGACGCTGCAGCGGCGCATCCAGAAGCTGACCAGCGCGCTCGGCCAGACCGAGCAGCGCCTGCAGGCGGCGGTGAAGAACGACGCGGGCCTCGCATCGGGCTACCGCCCCGAGCAGGGCTTGACGCCGGACGCGGCCGACGCCGCCCGCAAGAAGGAACTGCTGACCGAGATCTACCAGACCAACCTCGAGTTGCAGAAGCGGACCGGGGAAGGCACCGACCCATCACCAGCACGGAGTTGACCAGCCCATGAGCCAGACGATCACCAAGACCGAACCCAAGCCCAGGACCGAGCCGGCCGCCAGGCCCGCACCGGCGGCAGCGCCGCAAGCGCGGCCCGAGCCGCAACCGCAGGCCGCCGCGGAGCCAGCGCAAGCACCGCCCAAGGACCACGGCGTGCTGTACATCGGCATGGAC
>JBASWX010000749.1:0-2263 GCA_049276695.1 Planctomycetota bacterium | reverse complement strand
GCGGCCGAGCACGCGCGGGTTGTTGCCGGAGCCGCGCGGGTGCGGCCGTTCCGGCCCGCTGTCGGCGCGCAGCCCGGCGTCGCTGGCAACCGCGATCCAGTCCTCGCGCAGGAAGCGCTCGACGTCGGCCTCGGCCATGCTGTGGTAGATCATGCCGACGCGGGCGGGTGCGGCGGCGACGAACAGCTCGATCACCAGTTCGGCCTGCGCTTGCCGGTCGTCGCGCCCGGCGTGCTGCTTGCTGGCCTCCGGGATCAACAGCCCGTTCCACTGTTCGCGGTTCTTGGCCGACGCGATGCGGGCGTAGCGGAAGTCGCCGAAGCCGACCTGGTCCATCCTGGCGAACAGCGCCTCGCGCATGGTGTCGCGGAAGGCCTGGTCGTCGCGCAGTCGCGCTGCGAACTGCTCGCGGCCGACTGCCAGCGCCTCGGCCGGGAACAGCACATCGAGCCCGGTCGAGCTGGCGTCGTACGCGTACTGGTCGACGAACACCTGCTGGCCGGCCGCGCGCGCCGCCTGCAGGGCCGCGAGCACCTGCTCGGCGCGGCCGTGGTTCGGCTTGCCGGTGCACTTGACGTGCGAGATCTCGACCGCGATGCCCCCGGCCTTGCCGATCGCCAGCGCCTCGGCGATCGCGTCGAGCACCTTCTCGTTCTCGGCGCGCATGTGCGTCGCGTACAGCCCGCCGTGCCTGCCGACCACCTTCGCCAGCGCCTCGAGTTCGTCGCGCTGCGCGTAGATGCCGGGCACGTAGATCAGGCCGGTCGACATCCCGAACGCGCCCTCGCGCATGCCGGCGTCGACCAGGTCGACCATGCGCTGCAGTTCGTCCGCGTTCGGCGCGCGGTTGGCGGTGCCCATCGCCGCAGTGCGCACGGTGCCGTGGCCGACCAGGCTGCCGTAGTTGACGCCGATGCCGCCGCGCTCGAGCCGCGCGAAGTGCGCGCCGAGTTCCTTGACCGAGCCGCCGCAGTTGCCGGTCACGATCGTGGTGACGCCCATGCGCAGGAAGTTCGCGCACAGCGGTTCGCGCACCACGTCGGCGTCGACGTGGGTGTGCACGTCGAGGAAGCCGGGAGCGGTGCACAGGCCGTCGACCTGCAGGATCGGCGTGCCGGGCGCCACCTCGAAGCTGCCCAGCGCGGCGATGCGGCCGTCGGCGATCGCGAGATCGCCGGCCGTGATCGTCTTCGCGTCGCCGTCGATCAGCTTGCCGCCGCGCAGCACCAGGTCGTAGCGCGCCGGCGCTGCGGCCTGAGCTGACACGCTTGCGGTGAGCAACACGAAGGCCAGCGCTGCGCACGTCGATCGCAAGGCAACCATGGCGCGGGATGCTAGCGAAGTGCCCGCGGCATGCCGCCGCAGCTTTTTTCACCGCGACGCGAAACTCGGCCCGATGCGATGGGTAGTTGATCGCGTCCTCGCTGGAGCGTGATCTCCGGCGGGGACGCAACGAGACTCTCCACCGAGGAGGATCGGGCACGTCGCCCGCGCCTCCGGGGGCGAGGTGGAGAGTCTTCTTTTCTTGTACGGCGGTTGCGCGAACCAGTGGGTGCCGTGCCTGCCGTGCGCCCCGCTCTTGCGGGCTGCGTTGCGCACGGCCAGACTTCCGGCATGGGTCTGCCGAAGATCGACGTTCGAACGCTCACTCCCGACGAGCGCCTCGAACTGATGAACCAGATCTGGGAGACCTTCGTCGAGGCCCCGGAGTCGCTACCGCTGACCGAAGCGCAACGAGCCGAACTCGATCGCCGGATGAAGGCGTCGGACGAGGGCCGGATGCCGACTGAGCCGTGGGAGGAAGTCGTGAAGCGACTCCGACTGCGACTGCGGAAGCGCCCGGCAAGATGAGCGTCACCTTCGCGCGATCGGCCACGCAGGAGTTGGAGGGCGCCCTGGCGTGGTACCACGAGCAGCGCCCCGGCCTGGCTGAGGAGTTGCTCGCAGAGACCGTCCGGATCTTGCGGGTCATTCGCGAGAGCCCGCTGCGCTACCGGGTGTTGCATGTGCAGTTGCGACGAGCTCCCTTGCGGCGGTTTCCGTACGCGGTCCTCTACCGTGTGGCCAACGATGAGGTCCTCGTCGAGGCGTTCTTTCACGGCAGCCGGAACCCCACGGTGTGGATCGAGCGGGATGGCTAGGCCTGGAACCAGCGTGACGCGACTCCGCGCCGGCTGAAGAAACTGCTCGAAACGCCTCCTCCCACTGCGAAGATGGCGTTTGCCACAACAAACCACGATGCCCTGGGAGGGGCGTTTCGAGT
>JBASWX010000748.1:0-4096 GCA_049276695.1 Planctomycetota bacterium | reverse complement strand
CGTTCGCCAGCCACATTCCGAGCAGGCTCAGCAGTGCGAGCAGCACCAGCGCGGTCAGCCAGCCGATGCGGGACACCCACACGTGCGCCCAGAAGCGCGCCCAGCCCGCCGGCGGGTCGGCGTAGGTGTGCTGGCTCGCGAAGTACTGTTCGATCGCGACGTCGACTTCGGCCGGCGTCACCTGTTCGCCGGCGGCCGCGGCGGTCGCCAGCAGCCGTTCGCGCAGCCGCGCCTTCGCCTGGTCGACATCGAGCTGCGACTCGGCGGTCTCGCGTTCGCGGCGCAGCGTCGACGCGACGTCCATCATGCGCAGCATGTCGTGCATGCTGGCGTCGGCGGCGGCGGCGACGGGTCGGGCGGCGGGCGGCGGCGCTGACGGAGGCGCGGGCGAAGGATCGTTCACGAGCGGGCAGCGTGGAGTGGCCGGGAGCCGCGGTAAGCTGCCGCGACCACCACACCAAGGGAACACCGTGTCCGAGAAACCGCTCGTCCCCGCGACCGCTGCCCGCCCCGCGTCCGCCGTCCAGAAGTACCTCGATCAGGCGCTCGGCGTCTTGCAGAAGTTCGGCGTGCTGCCCAAGCAGGACGCGCCGCCGCAGCTGACCAAGCTGCTCGAGGAAGTGCGCCACGTCGACGAGCCGAAGGTGATGACGATCGCCCGCACCGTGCAGTACATGCAGAGCTTCAACGCGATGGTGCGCGACAACGTCGAGGACGTGCGCATCGGCAACCGCTTCCTCGACATCTCGCAGCAGTTCGACAGCATCCGCGACGACAGCAAGACCCTGATCGCGCAGCTCGACGACGGCAAGATCAGCTTTTCCGAGCGCATGACGAACCTGTGGATGCGCATGCGCCGCGGCACGCCGAGCGACCGCTTCCAGAAGATCGCCGAGATCTACAAGGCGGTGACCGGCGACACGCAGACGCAGCTGCAGAAGGAGGCGGCGATCATGGAGGGCTACATCGACTTCCGCTTCGCCCTCAAGGAGGCCGAGATCGTTGCCCGTGAACTGCTCGACAAGCAGACGGCGACGGTCGACGCCTCGCGCACAGCACTGGCGACCGCGCAGAAGGCGGTCGACGGCAGCGGCAGCGCCGACGCGCCGACGAAGTCGCGGCTGCAGCTGGCGCGCGACCAGGCGCTGCACGCGTTCCAGAAGGAGGACCGCTCGTTCCAGCTGATCAAGGACATCGCCGAGAACCTGCAGATCGGCTACGACGTCGGCGAGACGCTGGTCGCCAAGCTGAAGCAGACGCACGACGTCAAGGACCAGGTCTACCGGCGCTCGGTGACGTTCTTCACCACCAACGAGCACGTGTTCACGATCCTCGGCGCGGTCTACACCAGCCAGCACGGGCTGCACGAGGCGACGCAGGCGCACGAGGCGATGAAGAAGGGCGTCAACAAGGGCCTCGAAGACGTCGCCGACCTCGGCCGCGACCTCGAGCGCGCGGCGCTGAAGGCCGGCTACGGTTCGACCATCGATCCGAAGTCGGTAGAGAAACTGGTGCAGGCGATCACCGACTACCAGGTCGACTCGCTGAAGCTGGTCGCCGAGCTGCGCAAGGAGAGCGAGCAGAACGCGCGCGAGATCCGGCGCGTGGTCGAGGCTGGCAAGCAGCGCTTCCAGGACACGGTCTCGAAGTTCGCGCGCGGCGATCAGCTGTAGGCGAGGCGCCGAACCGTCCTCCGACTCCAGCCCCGGCGGCGTCGCGCCGATACGAAGGGCATGTCCATCGCCCGCTGTTCGCCCTTTCTGTTCGCAGCGGCGCTGCTGCCGGCACAGACGACGCACCTCGTCGGCCCGAGCGGGTTCGCCCAGATCGGGGGCGCGCTTCTGGTTGCGCAGCCCGGCGATGTCATCCTTGTCGAGCCGGGTACTTACCAGCATTTCACCGCATCCGTCGACGTCACGATCCGCGCCACGACACCCGGCACCGCGCTCGTGGTCGGGCAGTGGTTCACGATGCTGCAACCGCCGCCGGGCCAGACGGTCCATCTGATCGGACTGAACCTCGGCGGCGTGATCGTCAACGGCACCACGACGTTGGCTGAGTGCCACATCGCCAACGCCGGCATGGTCCTCGCGGTGAACCACGCCGATCTGCACCTCCAGCGATGCACCGTGCGGAGCCTGCTTGGCACGGGGCCGTTGCTGATCGCGGCGTCGTCCGCGATTGTCGCACTGGACTCGCGCATCACGATCGTCGACTCGCTCGTGGAGGGCCCGTTCGGGAACCCGACGGGAGCGTCCTCGAATCCGGCGATACAGCTCAGCGCATCGACGCTGCACGCGACAGGCCTTACGGCGCGCACCGGCATTGGCTTCAATGCGCCCGCGCTGCGCGCCGACGCTACGACCGTCGTCTGGCTGTCCGACTCGACTCTGGTCAGTGACCCGAGCATCTGCCCGGTTGTCGCGCCCGTGGGGCGCTTGGCCCGGTGCACGCTTATCCCGAACTGCGGCAGTCCGGCAGTGGGCCCGCTGCTCGGTGTCGACGCGCCGTTCGCGCTGCACCCGGGGTCCATCTACACGCTGCGGTTCACCGCGTCGCCGGGAACGCTCGTCGCCGTCTGGACCAGTCCGGCGCTAGCCACCAGCATTCTGGCGGAGCTCGAGCAACCGCTGTGGCTCGAACCGACGATGGCCTTGCCCGTCGCCGCGCTCGTCACCGATACGACTGGCACCGCCGTCGGAGCGTGGCAGGTGCCGCTCGTGCCGGCGCTCGTCAACCAGACGTGCTTCTTCCAGGGCTTTGCCGGCACGCAGTTGCCGCTGCTGACGAGCCCGCGCGTCGGCAGCGTCATCTACTGAGGCTCACCTGCCCGGGCGCTCGCCGGCGAGGACGAGCGCGCTGGACCGCTCGGGCCGTATCGTCAAGCCATGGTCGCCAGCGTCACCGTTCGCCCGCTCACGCCGGCCCGCAGGGACGACTTCGAGGCGCTGTTCGGCGAGCGCGGAGCGTGCGGCGGCTGCTGGTGCATGCTGTGGCGGCTGCCACGCAAGACATTCGACGCGCAGAAGGGCGACGGCAACCGGCGCGCGATGCGGAAGCTCGTCGCGTCCGGCGCCGAGCCGGGGCTGCTCGCGTACCGCGGCAAGCAGGCGGTTGGCTGGGTCTCGGTGGCGCCGCGGCTCGAGTTCCCGGCGCTCGACCGCTCGCGGCTGATGAAGCCGATCGACGACCAGCCGGTGTGGTCGGTGACCTGCCTGTTCGTGCACAAGGACCACCGGTGCTCCGGCGTGTCGACGGCGCTGCTGCGCGCAGCGATCGCGCACGTCAGGAAGCGCGGCGGGGCCATTGTCGAGGGCTACCCGCAGGAACCGAAGAAGGGTGCGATGGCGGACGTATTCGCGTGGACCGGCATCGCCTCGGCGTTCCGCGCCGCCGGCTTCCGCGAAGTGGCGCGGCCGTCGCCGACGCGGCCGATCATGCGGGCCGTCGCGGGCCGCGGGGCGCGTTGACCGCCGGCTTACACGGCACAGCGCCCGTCGGGGCGATGATGCCCGGCATGCACCGCCACGTGCTCGCTGTCGTTTCGCTGCTCGCTCCGCTCGTCGCCCAGGCTGGAGAACGCGGCGGACCGGCCGCCCGCTGGCTCGCGTTCGCCCGCGCGCAGTTCTCCTGATCGATCGGTACCGAGGCGGCCCGTGCGGCCGTCGCTGCGCTGCCGGGCGTGCGCGACGTCGAAGTGCTCGACGGGCATCCGGCGAAGATCGGCGGTCAGGTGCCGATGCGGCTCGCCACCGACCCGGACGTCGACTGGACGATGCTGCTGGCCCACCTGCGCACCGGCGGCGCCGACCTCGAAGTCCTGCACGCCGACGATCCGGCGCGCAACATCGACGACCTGCGGCGCAGCGAAGCGAGCGTCGCCGGGGACGACGCGAAGGCACGCCGCGAGGCGTGGCAACGGCTGGTCGAGTTCGATGCCGAGACGAAGGCGCTCCGAGCAGTGCTGCCGCTGCTGCAGCAGCTGGCCCCCGGCAACGGCACCCTGCAGGACCCGCGCCTGCAGCAAGTGGCCCGCATCGCCGAAGCCGAGGCGGCCTTCTGGCAGGTTGCGCTCGGCGGCGGCGCGGTCGCGGAC
>JBASWX010000747.1:0-12350 GCA_049276695.1 Planctomycetota bacterium | reverse complement strand
GCCAGCAACAGCGCCGCGGGTTCGGCCGCGAACTCGGCGAGCGCCGGCGGCAGCGGCGGCAGCGCCACGCGCTGCCAGTCGATCGTGCGCAGCGCGTGCGTGAGCCACTGCTGCAGCCGCGCCGGGCCGATGCCCTCCAGGTCCGGGTAACGCAGCTGCACCTCGCCGCTCGGCTCGGCCGCGCGCGGCAGCACGCGCGGTTGGGCCAGCACGAAGCGTCTGCCCTTCAGCCCGAGCACACCCTCGACGCGGCGCTGCTGGCCGGGCGGGTAGTTCTTCTTCAGCCACGGCTGGTTGAAGAACGGGGCCTCGAACGTGCTGCCGTCGTCGCACGCGAACACCACCGTCGTCAGCGATCGCCGGCCCGGCAGCCAGGCGTTGCGCACCGTTTGCACGCTGCCGGCCAGGCGCACCAGCTCGCCGACGGCACTCTCGACGGGTGCCGGCAATTCGCGCAGCGGTCGGCAGCGGCGCGGGAACAACGACACCAGTTCTGACACGGTCTTGATGCCGTGCGCGCGCAGTCGCATCGCGGTCGTCGGTCCAACACCCGGCAACTCCGTGACCGGTGCGTCTGGCGCCAACTTCGCGTTCGCATCGGCCACTCTGCGCATCGCCGACAGGTGTAGCCTAGTCGCGCTCGCCACGGAACGGGACCGCTGGTAGCTTCCCGCCGCCTTGACCGCCATCGACGCCCGGCAGCTCGCGTTCCTGCAGAAGTACGGATTCGACGCCGGGCTGCAGCAACGTTGGCAGGCCGACCTCGCCAAGGGCCTGCTGTCGAAGGCGACCAACGCGGTCACCGGCGACCTGCTGGCGCCACCCGCCGGCACGATCAAGAAACTGCCCGGCGTGTCGACCAAGGCGGCGCGCGAGCTCGACCGGCTCGGCCGCGAAGCGATCGCGCGCGGCGAACTCGGCGTCGTCGTGCTCAACGGCGGCATGGCGACGCGTTTCGGCGGCGTCGTCAAGGGCGTCGTTCCGGTGCTCGGCAAGGACCGCTCGTTCCTGGCGTTGGTGGTCGAGGACGTGTTGGCGATCGGCAAGGCGACCAAGGGCAAGGTGCCGCTGTTCCTGATGAACAGCTTCGCCACCGACGACGCGACCAGGGCCCACTTCGCCGAGCACGAACACTTCGGCGCCGACCCTGAGCGGATCACCCACTTCACGCAGTTCATCGCGCTGCGCATGACGAAGAAGGGCGAGCTGTTCACGCTCGCCAACGGCGAGCTGTCGCCGTTCGGGCCGGGTCACGGCGACTTCCCGGCCGCCTTCCGCGCGTGCGGTGCACTGCAGCGCTTCCTGGATGGCGGCGGCCGCTACGTGCTGGTGCGCAACGTCGACAACCTCGGCGCGCGCGTCGATCCGGTGATCCTGGGCCACCACATCAAGAGCGGTTGCGACGCGACGGTCGAGCTGGCGCCGAAGTGGCCGGAAGACGTCGGCGGCTCGCCGTTCTCGCACCTCGGCAGGACGCAGCTGATCGAGCAGCTGCGCTTCCCCGAGGGCTTCGATCCGGGCATCGTCGACGTGTTCAACACCAACACGCTGTGGTTCAACGCCAAAGCACTCGACCGCGACTTCGAGATCGGTTGGTACTACGTCGAGAAGATGGTCGAGGACAAGAAGGCGGTGCAGGTCGAGCACCTGATCGGCGAGCTGACCGCGCACCTGTCGACCAACTTCCTGCAGATCCGGCGCAGCGGCCGCAGCACGCGCTTCCTGCCGGTGAAGGCGCCCGACGACCTGCAGGCGGCGCGCGACGAGATCCGCGAGATGTACGACAGCAGCGCCGAAGCGGGCTGAGCGCACGATCGCGGATCGTCAGCGCCGCCCGCCGAGCGCGCGATCGAACTCGCGCGGCACCGGCGCTTCGACCATCAGTGGACCGGTGCCGCGCGGGTGCAGCAACGTGAGTCGGTGCGCGTGCAGGAACAGCCGCTGGTCCTTGCTGCCGTAGCGGTCGTCGCCGACGACCGGATGGCCGAGCCAGGCCAGGTGCGCGCGGATCTGGTGCTTGCGGCCGGTGTCGAGTTCCACCGCGAGGTGCGCGCGGTCCGGGCCAGTCGCCAGCGTGCGGTAGCGCGTGCGCGCCGCCTTCGCGGTCGCGTGCTCGCCGACCCGGACCCGCAGGTTGCCGTCCTCCCACAACGGCGCCTCGATGACGCCGATGGGCGGATCGGGGCGACCGGCGACGATCGCGACGTACGACTTCTCGGCCGCTCCCCAGTTCGCCTGCACCAAGTCGCACACCGCTCGGCTGCGCGCGAACAGCAGCACGCCCGAAGTCTCGCGGTCGAGTCGGTGCGCCGGCCACAACGGCACGCCGCGCCCGGGGGCCAACTGCTGCCCGAGCATCGCCATGGCGGTGCGTTCGCGCTCGTCGTCGCTCGCCACCGACAGCAGCCCCACGGGCTTGTCGATCGCGACGAGGTCGTCGTCGGCGTGCAGGATCACCAGCGCCCCGCGAACGGACCGTGCCGGCGCATCGCCGGCGTCGGCAACCGTCACGACGTCGCCCGCCAGCAGGCCATGGTCGGCGCGCCGCACCGGGTCCCCGTTCACCGCGACGCAACCCTGCTTCAGCCGTTCGCGCAGTGTGTTGCGACGCCATGTCGGGAAGTGCGCGGCGAGCTGTGCGAAGAGGCCCCCGGCCTCGGCGGCGACGAAGCGTTCCGCCATCACGGCACCTGCACGCCGACTACCGGCAGGACCGTGCGGTCACGGCGCTCGGCAGGAACCATGGTGCAACGCACGTTGGCACCACCAGGTCAGGGCAACGATCGCGAGCGGATCCGATCCGACTCGACGACCGGGAGCTGTCCTGCCCAGTCGGCTCGGCTCTCGATCGCCGACACCGCACGCTGCAGATCGGCCTCGGGCGAGTCGCCGGCGGTGCGCAAGATCACGATACCGAAAGCTGCGGGCAGCCGCTTGGCGAACGCCAGCACGCCGAAGTCCTTGTCGTTGGTCAGCATCACCCGCCGCTCGACCTGCGCCCTGGAAAGTACTTCATGGTCTTCCAGTCCCGGCGCGACCTCGGCAATCCAGACAACATCGCAACCACGACGGCGCAACTCTGCGACCAGAGGAAGTGGCACGTTCTCGTCGGCCAGGATGCGCACGACTCAGGCCGGCAGACCGAACATGCGTTCCGAGCGCAGAACCTCCGCGGCGTAAGCGAGGCACGCCTGCAGATCGCCAGCCACCAAGTGGGGGTACTGCGCCAGAATCTGTTCCTGGGAGTAGCCGCGTGCCAGCAGGTCCATGACCAGTTCGACACTGATTCGCGTGCCCTTGATCACTGCCTTGCCGACCAGCACCTTCGGGTCCGCAACGATGCGATCGCGCCAGTTCATCACTCCATTGTGCAGAACCCAGCGTGCCATGCCAGCCCCGAAGGCTTGCCGAACACAGCCCGCGACTTGAACTCAGCGCAATCGGGCCATCGCAACGGCCAGGGCAGTGTCGGTGGCACCGACCAGGTCCGTGGGCTGCATCGCGACGACGACATCCGGCACCACGCCGTTGCCCTCGAACAGCACACCATCGGGCCGGAACGACGCCATCGTCGACAGTTGCAGGCGCACGCCGCTCTTCGGCAGCACCTGGCTCCTGGCGCGACCGCTGCCGCCGCTGGTCGCTTCGCCGACCAACGTCACGTTCGGCAGCGCCTGCAGCGCTGCCGCGAACACGTCGGTCGCCGAGAAGCAACCGCGGTCGATCAGCAGCACGACCTTCTGGCCGTAGGCGAACGCCTTGGGGTTGTCGGCGCGGTCGAGCACCAGGAAGTGCCACGGTGAGAACTTGCCGGCCGGCAGCTTCCACGACGGCTTCCAGGCGCGCGCGAACTGCGTGATCGCCCCGCGCTGCGCGTCGGTCCAACCGTTCCAGTCGACCCGGTAGAGACCGCGGTCGGAAAGCGCGTCGGCCGGTGCGGCCTGACCGCGGTCGAGCAGCACCGCGGCGACGTTGCCGACGACCGGGGCACCGTTCGCCGGCAGCAGGTACGGCGCGAGCCGGCGCAGCGCGTCGCGCGTGCCGCCGCCGTTGCCGCGCACGTCGATGACCAACCCCTTGGTGTCGCGGAACGCCTGCATCGCCGAGTCCAGGCCGTCGAGGAACCCGGCGTCGCCCGACATCTCCGGGATGCGCAAGTAACCGACGTCGCCGTCGAGAACGCGCGTCTCGGTGCGCGGCCAGGCGCCGTACGTCGGACGCCTCGATGCGACCTCGGCATCGAGTTCGCGTTCGCCGCCCGGCCCGCGCAACGTGAACTGCACGCGTTGCTCCGCCGGCAACTGCAGGTCCTGCCGCAACAGGGCGAGGTCGCGCAGGCCTCGCTCGGCCAGGCGCGCCTGCATCGCCGCCGAGCCCTGCGTGCCGCGCGCTCGCGCCGCGTCGAGCCACTTCGCCAGCGGCACGCCGTCGATCGCCACGAGGAACGGGAACCCGGCGTCGACCAACGCCTCGCGCGACGGCTGGAAGACCGCATGACCGCCGTCGACCTGCTGCACCAGGAACGGCAGGAACGCCGTGACCGCGGCCCCCTGCGCGTCGATGCGCGAGTGGCCGTCGCCGAACGCGCACAGCACGCGGTCGACGCTCGCCACGAACGTCGCCATCCCGACGGTCTGCGCGTCGCCGAGCCGGGCCTCGGCGTCGCGCAGCAGCTTGTCGAGGTCGACCGGACGCAGTTCGCGGTAGGCGAATTGCGTGTCGAGCAACGTGCGCAGCGTCTGCAGGTCGGCGCGTGCGTCGGCGTTGGTCAGTGCGACCTGCACCGCCTCGAGGTCCGGCGCACGCCCACCCTTGTTCGCCTCCCACAACCGCCGCCGGTTGGCCGCGGTCAGCGCGACGCCGGGCAGTTCCTTGACCTCGTTGCTGGCGAGGTCGCGCACCTTCAGGTCGACCTTGTCGCCGACCGGCTGGCCCATCGCGCCGAGCAGCGCCGGCAGGTCCTCGGTGATCCGCTTCCACGCTTGCGGCCCGCACAGCCGCTTCGCCTCACGCAACAGCGTCGCGGTGTCGCACGCACCGACCGCGAGCAGTTCGCTCCAGGTGTCGTCAGCAACCTGGACTTCGAGGGTGTCGCCGCTCATCCGCATGCCGCGGAACGGCGAGACAGCAGGACCTTCGGCGAGGGCCTTCTGGCCGGGCAGCGACAACGCGAGCGTCAACGCGACAGCGAACAGACGAACGACGGGCGGGTTCATGCGAGGACCTCCGGAGCAGCGGTGGGCGACACGATGCGCGGTGCCGGGACCGGTATTCGGACCGTGCGGTCGGCCCACGCGCGCGGCCGTTCGCACGCGATCGCGACCAACGCGCCGACCGGACCGAGCAGCAGCACCGCGACCGTCCAGAATCGGAGCGTGCCGGCGTCGGCCCCAACGCGACGCAGGCGGCGACGCGTGCCCCACGTCACCAGCACGGCGACGGCGACACTGACCGCTACGAGCCACCAGCGACCGCCGATCCAGATCAACGCATCGAGCAGCGTGACCGCCCACCCGAGTCGGGGCCGTTCGCCGACCGTTTCGTCGATGCCGCGGCCCCAACTCAGGGGCGGGACGGAGACCAGGCCGGAAGGAAGCTGCATCACCGGCGGTCGGATCGCTGACAGCATCAGCGCCACGCCGGCGAACGCGCGTTCTGTCGCGGTGCGCGGTTCGAACCGATGCCGGAACGGGGCGACGCCGGGACCGAGGTCGTGTTCGAGGGTGCCGCCGAGGCAGTCCATCTCCAGGTGGCGAACGTAGCGAGTTGCCTCGTCGTCGGACGGAGCGGGCGGAGCGGGCACGAGGCGGACTACCTTCACCAACCCGCGATCGCGCAGCGCATAGCCGAAACGCTCGCCACGGAGGAGACTCTCATCGTCGCTCGGCACCAACGTGGCGTCCGGCAACGGCTCGATCGTCGTGTCGTACTGGCGTTCGACCACGCGGTCGCCGTCCGCGAGTGCCGCGCGCACGAAGTTCCTGGCGGCCGGATCGAGGATCCACACCGCATCGTCGCCGGGTTCAGCGACGACGAACGTACCCGCACCGAGGATTTGCAAGGTATCCTGGCCGGGTTCAGCGACGACGGTCTGGCTCGCGCCCCGTTTCACGAGTGCTTCGACGCGCGCCTTGGCGCCGAAGCGGGGCGACGCCGTCGTCTTGGCGACTTGGTGCATACGACCGTCGCTCTGCTGCCAGAACGCGGTCCCGTCGGCATCGAGCAGCAGCGCGCCGCCGACCCGGGCGCCCGCACTGCGGTACCGTGTGTCCCGCGGTGCCTCGACGCGAATCGAGTCGCGCCCGACGCCGAGCCCAGTGAAGCCGACGCGCGGCGCTGATGAGAGCCGTTCGCCAGTCAGACGATGGTCGGCGTCGACCACGAGCCACGGCCCAGCCCAGTCCGGACGCACCGCCAGTACCGGCTTGCCGTCGTGCAGCACCAACTGCGGCCAGTTGGCGTGCAGCCGCCGCACCGCGGTGGCCGTCAGGAACTGCAGCACCAGCACCGCCGAGATCGCTGTCACGCCGAGCAACGGCGTCAGCAGCCGCCGCCGCAGCGTGGCCGCGACTGGCCGGTCCGGGTCGCGTACGAATCGCCGGCAAGACGCTGCCCACGCTACCGCGAGCGCGGCCAGCGCCAGGTGGCCGCCGACGAACGCCGGCCACGAGGTCGTTCCCGACCCCGCCATGTAGTAGTTACCCGATCGTTCCCATGCCTGCGCCCACACGAAGATCACCGAGAACGGGATCACGACCATCGGGGGGAGGCACAGCAGTCGCACCCACCATGGGAACGGCAGCCCGCCGGCGCACAGCCCGACCGCGCACATGGATACCGCGGGCAGCATTGCGCCCCAGATCGATGGCAGTTGCCGAAACCAACCGGGTTGCCACGCCGGATCGATGAGCGCGAACACCGTGTACGCGACGGACGGCACCAGTACGAACCAGCCAGCGAGCACGGACAGACAACCGACCAGTCGCGCGCGGAGCACGCCCCCCGCGGAGACCGGCCGGCACGCGAGGAACTCGCGCGTGCCCAGCAGTTCGTCGAAGCACGCGGCGACGACGCCGAGCCCAACACCGCAGCTCCATGCGACGTGGAACAGCTCCTCGCGATGGCCGGGCGTCACGATGAACGTGTAGACGAACGGCGACGAGCAGAGCGCGGCGACCATGCCGGCGGTCCCGCCGGCCAGGAAGAACAGCAGCCACGGCACATCCTTCTTCAGCAGCGCGCGCGTCGTGTTCATCGAGCACCTCCGGTGCCAACGGCCTGTCCGGCCTCATCGCGAGCGAACGACAGCAGGCCCGGGCGGTCGGGGCCGGTCAGGTCAAGGAACAGGTCCTCGAGCGACGGCGCCTGCGGCGGCGACAGTTCGCCGGTTGCGCGCAGTTCCGCCAGGAGGGCCGCCGGTGGATCGAGCAGCAGCAGGTCGCAGCCGGCTCGGCGGGTCAGCACGCGCAGCACGTGGTCTCCCTGCGGCGGTGCCGCCCCGGGCCGCGGCGACCATGCGCAGCGCACGACGCGGCGCTTGATGTCGTCGAGCGTCGCGTCGACCAGCAGTGCCCCGTCGTGCAGGATGCCGACGTGGTCGGCGATGCGTTCGACGTCGGAGAGGAAGTGCGAACTGAACAGCACGGTGCAGCCGGTCTCGGCCAGCAGGTCGATCAACGCGTCGAGTACTTCGCGGCGCGCCACGGCATCGAGGCCGAGCGCGGGATCGTCGCAGACCAGCAGTTCCGGGCTGCCGGCGACGGCGAGCACCAGGCTCAACTGCGCGCGCTGGCCGCGCGACAGCTTCGGGATCGGCTGCGCGAGCCGCAGCCCGCATCGGGCCAGCGCCGACTCGGCGAACGCGCGCCGGAACGAAGGCCGCGTGCCGGCCTCGAACGCCACCGCGCCACCCACCGACATCGTCGGGTAGAGCCGGTGGTTCTCGCCGACGTAGCCGAGCCGCGCCCGTTCGGCGGTGCCGAGCGCCCGGCTGTCGCAGCCGAACACCGTCGCGGTGCCGGCGTGCGGCGCCAGCATGCCGAGCAGGATGCGCAGCGCGGTGGTCTTGCCGGTGCCGTTGCGGCCGAGCAGCGCGTAGACCTGCCCCGGTTGGACCTGGAACGACAGCCCCTTCAGCACCACGTGCTCGCCGAACCACCGCTGCACGCCGTCGAACGTCACCACGGGCGAACTCATGCTTGCCTCCGCTTGCCGTCGAACTGCACCTCGTCGAGACCCTGTGCCAGCGCCTTCCTGACCTCGTCGGCCGAAAAGCCGAGGTGGAACGCCGCCGTCGCCGCCCGCCGCATCAGGTCCATCAGCTGCTTCCGGCGTTCACTGGCCGCGAGATCGCTGCCGCGGTCGGTCAGGAAGCAGCCCGCCCCCTGCCGCCGCACCACCACGCCATCGCGCTCGAGCACCTCGTAGGCGCGCACCACGGTATTGGGGTTGATCGCCAGTTCGCGCGAAAGCTCGCGCACGCTCGGCAGCTGGTCGCCCGGCCGCGCCGTGCCCTTCGCCAGGGCCGCCTTGACCGCGAACACCACCTGCTCGAACAGCGGCTCGGCGGACTGCGGGTCGATACGGATGATCACGGCGTCGGGCGGTGTGTCAACTGTGCTAGTTCAACTAGAACAGTTCACCGACGGCCTGTCAAGGGGATGCGGACCAGCCTGCGGCGCGGCTACGGGGCGACGATCAACGTCAGCGCGTTGCTGAGGTCGAGATTCAGCGCCTGGCACCAGAGCGACGCCCCGGCAGTGCCCTGCGGCACCATGAGGCTCAGGCCGCCGACGCCCGCCGCATCGAGCGGAACGCCGAAGGCGGCGAGGCCGAGCAGGTCGATGCCGACGATGCCGAGCGGCCCGAGGTCGAGTTTCGCCGGGCCGGCGCCGAAGCCGAGGATCGCGAAGCCGTTCGGCACCCCGCCGTCGACCCGGAAGGTGATCGTCTGCCCCACCTGCGGCGTGCCGACCAGCAGCAGGTCGAAGTCGAGCGGGCTGCCGGTGCGCCGGGCGTCGTAGCGCCGGCCCTGGCCAGCCTGCACCGGCGGCGCGTTCGCAGTCGGCGTCCACAGATACCACTGATCCGGCCCGGCGACCGGCATGCGGCCGTAGGCGCGGTCGGCCTTCTGCTGGTTGAACCGGTAGCCGTCGAGGTAGCGCTTGTTGAACGCCACGGTGTCGGACAGCACGACCCACTCGCCGTCCTTGTTGAGCTTGAAGTTCGCGTGCAGCGGACCGTCGAGCGGCTCCTCGTCGCACCAGATCCGCACGAAGCCGCCGGCGGGCACCATGGTGCCGGCGGGGAACTGCCACTTGCCGACCAGCGCCGGATCGTCGGACAGGAAGTGCCCGGTCAGGTCGTACGGGACAAGTCCGGTGTTGTGCACCTCGATCCAGTCCTCGTACTCGTTGGCTTCGTCGAGGTCGATCGTCTCGTTGTCGGCCAGCAGCTCGCTGACGCGCAGCGGACCGAACGGTGTGCCACCTTCGCTGCGCACCGACAGGAAGACGTGCTCGGCCGCGGCCGGGAACACCTGCACCGTGTTGCTGGTGTTGCGGGCGTGCACGTAGTAGCGCATCAGCTGCAGCGGCCCAGGGGCGGTGAAGAACGCGCCGTAGACGCCGTCGCCGGCGGCGCCGTCCTGGTGCAGTCCATCGTCGAACATCGGGTTGGCGACGAACGGTCCGGCGACCGACGCGCGCAGTTCGACCGCGGCGATCGCCGGCGTGCCGACCACGCGCGCGGTGACCCAGAACGGCTGGCCCGGCAGTGCTTGCGGCTGCAGCGCCGTCACCTGGGTGATCTGCGGTTCGGGCTTGGTCAGGTCGAACTGCGTGTCGAGGAATGCGCGGCGGTTCACCGCGACCTGCTGCAGGCCGTGCACAGAGTGGAACGACAGGAACACGCTGCCCGCGAACGATGGGTTGAAGTACGCCGGATAGAGCAGATTCGGGTCCGTCTGCACGTGCGGCAGGATCAAGCTCTGGTACTGCGCATTCAGCGGCTGCAGCACGTTCGTCCAGTCCATCCAGCGGTTCTTCGCGGTGCGGTAGTGCGCGAAGTACAGCTCGCGCCACTCGGGCACCGCGAGCAGCTTCTGCACCAGCGGGTACGACGACGACGACGCGTTCTGCAGGATCGGGTAGTTCCAGGGATTGGTCGACGGCCCGTGCACCCCGAACGACTCGTTGAGGTCCCACGGGATCATGTTCATGCGCCCGTCGGTCGGGTCGAAGTACATGTAGTAGTTGTGGCCGGCCCCCATGTAGTCGTCGGAGTTGACGAGCAGGTTCATCACCGCCAGGTACCACAGCGCCCGGTCGACGTTGAGCACCTGCTCGATCACGGTCTTGAAGGTGGCACTCGGCGTGTTGTTGAGCTTGTCGATCAGGTTGACGAGGTCGGCCCACACGTTCGGGTGCGCCGGCGTCTTCGCTTCGTAGCTGGTGAAGTACAGGCCTGGCGTGCTGCCGAGCCAGTTGAGGCGCGAGGTGTTGACCGCCGCGCCACCGGGCCGGTCGCCCTTGTAGCGATCGCCCTCGTCGCTGCTGAACCACGACCGCACGAAGTCCTTGTTCGGCTGCTCGACCAGGATGTAGAGGCCCCAGTAGGTGCCGTTGAGGTGCAGCCGGAAGTAGGCGGTGCGCGGCGACGGAATGAAGTCGCGCAACACGCGGTAGCTGATCGTCTCGCGGGTCAGGGTCGGGTCGACGGCGCCGTTGTTGAGGTTGAGCGTCGAGAAACCGTAGATCGCCTGATCCGGCACGAACGCATCCATCGTCACGTTGAACGGCTTCTTGTTGCCGGCGACCAGCGACGAGCTCGAACTGCGCATCCGGATGCCGACGTTCGGATACGTGATGTTGTCGACCACCAGCGTCGCCGGGATGTCGAGGCCGGTCGACTGCGTGTTCTGCAGGTCCTGCCACCAGGTCGGCTGCGCGAACGTGAAGTAGAAGTCGCGCACCACGGTCATGTCCCAGAGATCCTGGGCGGCGAGGGGGCGGGCGAGCGGGAGCAGGAGGCCAATGGCGGCGAGGGCGGACTTGAGCATGGCTGGGCCGAGGGCGCGGGACCCGCGCATGCTAGTCCAAGAGCTCCGGAGCTGCCTCGTCAGGCCACCGAAGGGGCGAGCAGCCAGCGCCACAGCTTCACGACTTCGATGCCCTTGCCCACCTCGACGCCGCGCGGCAGCGGCCGATCGACGATCAGGATCCTGCGAGCCCGGGGATGGGCGGCCGCAGCGTCGTGCAGCGCGCGGATCTCGCGGTCGAAGGTCGCGGCATCACGAACGTCCGCAGCCACCTGGACGAGGTGCTCGGTGCCGTCGCGTGCCGTCGCGAGGAAGTCGACTTCGAAGCCGCTCGCCGTGCGCACGTACGCGACCTCGCGGCACCAACGCTGCAGTTCGCACGCAACCATGTTCTCGAGGTGCCGCCCGCGATTCTCCGCCGATGCGACCTGGAACGCGGCTGCCAGGCCGTGGTCGGCGAGATAGACCTTGCGTGGATTGGTCTGCTGGCGGCGTTCGGAGCGGCTCGCGATCGGGATCGTGAAGACCAGGAACGCATCCTCGAGGTGCGCGAGCAGCGCCAACAGGGTCTCTTTGGACACCGCGATGCCGCGCGAACGGAAGTCCTGGTGGATCTTGTTGACGCTCAGCGCGGTCGCCGGCTGCCGCAGGAGCTGGCGTACGAAGGCGCGCAGCGCAACCAGGTTCTCCAACCGATGACGCTCGGCGATGTCGCGGAACAGCACCGCGTCGACGTAACCCTGCAGCAGGGCCACTCGCTGATCCGCCAGATCGTGACGGCCGGCCTCGGGGAACCCGCCGATCGCCAGGTACTCGTCGAGCCGGGCAAGCCAGCTCGACTCGTCCGCGGCCGATGCCAGGGCGCGACCAGTGGGCAGCGTCGCGCCGCGGCAGGTTGCGAACTCCCGGAAGCTGAACGGCGTGATCACGGTCTCCAAGGCCCTGCCACGCATCGCCGTCGCGACCTCGCGGCTGAGCATTCGTGCCGAGGAACCGCTGAGCAGGATCTCGACGCGTTCCGAATCGAGCATGCGCCGCACGAAGCGCTCCCATCCCGGCACCACCTGGATCTCGTCGAAACACCACGTCACCAGCTGCGCGCGGCGGAACCCCGGATTCTCGCGGTAGTACTCGTCGAGCAGCAAGCCGAGGTCCGTCGCCTGCAACCCGGCAAGGCGTTCGTCCTCTAACTCTTTTTCGACAGTTGCTGGTTCGGCGCGGTCGGACGCTCCCAGGTGATTCGCGAACTGTGCGTCGCTGGCGCGTGAAATGTAGTGCCAACGATCGAGATTCTCCCGGTGGCTCGACGTTG
>JBASWX010000746.1:0-22891 GCA_049276695.1 Planctomycetota bacterium | reverse complement strand
CGCCGCGCCAGCCGCCGCCCCACCGCGACCGGAGCACACGCTGCGCGGGCGCATCGTCGATGCGGCCGGCCAGCCGCTCGCCGGCATCCAGGCTGGGCTGACCGGGTGGACGGGCAACAGCCAGCGCCTCGCCGCGTGGACGAAGGACAACGCCGAACCCGCGCGCATCGACCAGAAGGCGACGACGGGGCCCGACGGCGTGTTCACGTTCCGCTGCTGGCCGCCGCCGCCGTTCCAGTTCTCGCTGCGGCTGCAGGGCACTGGCTTCGCGATGTGGGGGCAGCGCTGGCACGAATGGGCGCCGGGCGGCACCACCGACCTCGGCGACGTGCAGCTCGAACGCGGCACGTTGCTGCGCGGCCGCGTCGTCGACGCCGCGGGCGCGCCGGTCGCGAAGGTCGAGGTGCGCATTGATGGCAACCCACGCGGCGGCACGGCTGGCGGCTCCGAGCGGTGGGCCACCGCGCGCACCGGTGACGACGGCAACTTCGTGCAGCGCTGGCCGCTGCCGGCCGGCGAGTACACGATCGGCATCGACGACCAGCAGATCGAACGCGGCGACAAGGTCACGCTGACCGGCGAGGCGGAGCAGTCCCTCGAGGTGGTGTTGAAGCGAATCGATCCGGCAAGTTCGATCAGCGGGGTCGTCGTCGACGACGCCGGCGCGCCGATCCGCAGCGTCACCGTGCACCCGTTCATGTCGGGTTCGGGCCGCATCATCTCGACCGACGCGCAGGGGCGTTTCCGCGTGCTGAAGCGCGAAGGCGCACCGGCCGAGGTCACGCTGACCGTCTCGGCGCACGGGTTCGAGGGCCCGCCGTCGCAGGAGAAGTACGCGTGGGGCCGCCACGACCTGCGCATCGTGATGACGCGCGGCAAGGAGCTGACCGTGCTCGCGGTGCGTGCCGACGACGGCACACCGGTCGAGGACTACGTGCTGCGCGTGATCCCGACCGGGGGCGGCTTCAGCAGTTCGCTGGACCGCGAGCCGCGCGGCAAGCCGCCGCACCAGGATGGACGCGCGACCGTCGCCGGGATCCGCACCGGCAAGCACCGCGTCGTCGTCGAGCCGCGAGGCGACGGGTTCGCGATCGGTGTCGTCCAGGTCGAGGTCGGCCCCGCCGGCGCGCCGCCGGTCACCGTGCGCCTCGCCGCGACTTCGCCGCGCGTCGTGCGCGTCGTCGTGGCGGACGGCACGCCGGTCGCCGGCGCCAAGGTGCAACTCGTCGATCCGGGCGGCGAGCCGTGGACGAGCAAGGTGCCGGTGTTCGCGCTGGCGAGTTCGTCCTTCACCAGCGGACCGCAGGCGCTCGAACTCGCGGCGGCGGTCACCGACGGCAACGGCGACTGCACGCTGCCGGTGCCCGGCGATCGCCCGCTCGCGCTGATGCTGCCCGGGCCCGGCCACGTGCCGCACGCGGTGCCGCAGGCGGTGTTCCCCGCCGAGGGTCCGCTCGCCGTGACCGTGAGCAAGGGCGCGGTGTTGCGCGGCAAACTCGGGCCCGAGGCGGCCTGGGCGGAGCTGCAACGCCTGGCGACCCGCGAGGGCGACGCCCGGCGGTCGAACACGAACCTGCCGTGGATCGCGCTGTCGCGCGGCGACGGCCAGGCGCGCGAACAGTTTCCTGACTTCCGCACGCGCCTCGCCGTCAACCAGGACGGCTCGTTCGAGCTGACCGGCATCCCGCCAGGACAATGGAGTGTGTCCGTCAACTACTTCCGGTTCCAGGGCGGCGGCGGCTCGGGCAAGCAGGAGGCCGCCGGCACGGTCGATCTCGTCGACGGCCAGGTCACGACGATCGCGCCCG
This sequence comes from Planctomycetota bacterium, assembly GCA_049276695.1. Lineage (GTDB taxonomy): Bacteria > Planctomycetota > UBA1135 > UBA1135 > UBA2386 > UBA2386. The sequence goes on along the minus strand of JBASWX010000746.1, from coordinate 21,083 downwards.
ACCTGTCGGCCTTGCTGCCCGGCACGCTCGAGGCGCTGGTGCTGCACGGCGGCGCGCCGCTCGCGAACACCATGGTGGGTTTCGAACGGCTGGTCGCCGGAGCGACGTGGCCGCAGCAGGAGAGCGGGCTGACGACCGACGCCGACGGCCGGCTGCGCGCCGCGCTGCGCGCCGGCGATTACCGCACGACCTGGATGCCACCGCGCGCCAACGGCTCGAGTTCGACGCTGCGTTCGGTCGAGACGGCGATCGTGCGCGTCGGCGAGACGACGCGGCAGACGTTCACGATCGTGTCCGGCACCCTGAAGGTGCGCCTGGTCGACAGCAGCGGCGCGCCGGTCGCGAACGTGCACATCGGCCTGACCGATGCCGCGGGCGCGGAGACGGGAGGCCTCGGTGCGACCGGTGCCGACGGCCGCGTCGAGATCAGGTACCCGCCGGGCACGTTCACCGCGTGGGTCGCGCCCAAGCGGTTGCAGGACCAGAAGGCGCTGATGGAGTTCTATCGCACCAACACCGATCCCGCGGCGATGCAGCGCCTCCGGGTGTCGCTCGGAACGCTCACGGTGGGCGACGGCGCGACCAGCGAGGTCGAGCTGAAGCTGCCCGCGGAGTGGTGAGCCGCCCACCACACGCGCCGATCGCCGCCCGCGGTCGGCACGGCGCCGCGAGCTGTTCCCCGGTCCCGGTGGCATCCGTGGGCGCCGGCTGCTGCAATCGGCGCCGACCGATGCCGATCGACCCCGAACTCGCCCGCCTGCGTCGCCGCATGGACGCGATCAATCGCCGGCTCGTCGACGCCCTGCACGCCCGGGCGCAGCTGTGCCGTGCGATCGGCCGGTGGAAGTCGGCCCGCGGGCTGCCGGCGATCGACCGCGTGCGCGAACGGCAGATGCTGGCGACGCTGCTGCGCCAGCTGCCACGCGACGGCTTCGCCAGGAAGGACCTGGTGACCATCGTGAGCGCGGTATTCGCCGCGTCGCGGCGGCTGGTCAAGAAGCGGGTGCGCTGACGGTCGCCACTGCGCACTGCCCCCACCTTGCCAACCGCCGCCAGGCGCAGGACAGTCCACGGCACGCGGCGCCTCACCGCGTCCCTCCCATGCGCACCTCTCCTCTCGCGGTCCTCGTGGCCGCCTCCCTCGGCTCCGTGCTCTGCGCCCAGGGCGCGGTCACCGCGCCGTGCTTCGTCAGCGCCTTCGGCACGGCACTCGGTCTCGGTGACGACCAGGTCGCGCCGAACAACGCGCTCGGCTTCACCTTCCCCGGACCGGCGGGCCCGGTCACCGCGATCGACATCAGCAGCAACGGCTTCGTGTGGCTCGGCAGCAACACCGACAGCGGCTGCTGCAACGGCGACGTGCCGACGTTCCTGACCGGCATGGCGCGCATCGCGCCGATGTGGATGGACCTCGATCCGAGCAGCGGCGGCGACGTCTGGTTCAACACCTTCCCGGCCGCGGGGTCGCAGCCCGCCAGCGCGGTGGTGACGTGGGACAGCGTGCCGGAGTACGGCGACATCGCGCCGATGACGATCCAGCTGCAGCTGTTCGCCGACGGCTCGTTCGCGATGTTGTTCGACTCGAACTGCTACAGCGTCTGGCACGACCCGCTGACCGGCGTTACGCAGGGCACGGCCGCGGTCGCCAACCCGGTCGACTACTCGGTGATCGCCGGCGGCTCGCCGCACCTGAGCGGCACCAACCCGACCGTGCACGAGTTGCAGCTGATGGCGTTCGACATCGCCGGGCGCGCCTTCGCGTTCGTGCCGAACGGCCAGGGCGGCTACATCGTGCTGGCGCGGCCGGGCTGCACCCTGGCCGGTGCTGTGCGCTACGGCCACGGTTGCCCGGCACCGACCGCCGGCTACGAGTTCTTCGCCAACCCGGCGCTGATCGACTTGTCGAACATCGCGATCGAGTTCACGCCGACCGCGGGCGGCGGCTTCGTCGCGTTGCCGACCACCGGCTTCTTCACCGGCTACACCAGCTCGTTCACGTTCAACGACGACGAGGTGCTCGGCCCATTCGCGCTGCCGTTCACCTTCCCGTTCCCGGGCGGCAGCACCTCGTCGATCGACATCAGCAGCAACGGCTTCCTCTGGCTGTCGACCGGCAACTCGGATCCGCGCTGCTGCAACGGCGACCCGGCGACGTTCCTCGCCGACCCGGCCAGCATCGCGGCGCTGTGGATGGACCTGTATCCGCCGGGCGGCGGCAACATCTACTTCGACACCACGCCGACCGAGGCGCACATCACCTGGGCGGGCGTGCCCGAGTTCTTCAGCGGCCCGCCGCAGACCGCGCAGATCACGCTGCGCAGCAACGGCACGTTCCGGCTCGCCTACGGCGTCGTCAGCAACGGCGGCCACGACGTGCTGGTCGGCTACTCGCAGGGCGCGGTGCCGATCGACCCCGGTTCGTCGGACTTCAGCGCCGGGCCGGTGATCGTCGCCGCCGGCGGCGCGCCGATGGCGCTCGCTTCGCAGCCCGGTTCGCGGCCGGTGATCGGCACCACCTACACGATGGACATCGACCAGAGCACCAACGGGGCGGCGGTCGGCGTCATGGTGTTGGGCGCCACCAGCTTCAATCCGGGCATCGACCTGACCGCGATCGGCATGCCCGGGTGCGAGCTGTACGCGAGCCTCGACGTGCTGCTGACGGTGCTGCTGCCGGCACCGATCACGCCGTTCGGCCTGGTGATCCCGAACGTGCCGTCGCTGGCCGGGGCGCTGATCTACGGGCAGGCGGCGGCGCTGGTGCCGACCGCCAACCCGCTCGGCATCGCGACCTCGAACGGCATCGCGCTGACGCTCGGCGTCTGAGACGGCGCGAACGCGCGGCGCGCTACCGGATCCGCTCGCTGTACAGCGAGGCCATGTCGGCGTGCCGCGCGCCGTTGCCGTCGCACACCGCGAACCGGTCGGGATACAGCGCCGCGGCGCCGAACGCGCCGGCCTTGGTGGTCGCGTAGAACTGCACCTGGAAGCCAGGCCGGCCCTGGTCGTCGAGCAGGCGCTTGACCTTGGTCATGCGCACGACCCGGCGCACCGCCTCCATGCAGGCGTCGGTCGGAGTCTTGCCGAGGCCCAGCTGGTGCACGATGAAGGCGCCGCCGTTGGTGAGGATGCACGCTTCGCCGCGGCCGGTCGCGCCGCCGGTGCCGACGTCGTTGTCGCAGTAGTTGCCGCAGCCGAGCAGCGGCGAGTCGCCGACGCGGCCGGGGATCTTGAACGCCAGCCCCGACGTGGTCGTGCACGAACCGACGTCGCCGTTCGCCGCGACCGCCGCGAGGTGGATCGTGCCGGTCTTGTGCTTGTACTGGTCGAACCACTCCTTGCCGTGCTCGGCGCCGTTCTCCTCGGGCGAGATCCACTTGTCGCGGTTCGAGCGCTTCTCGCGCCACTCGAGCCACTTCTTCCGCGACTTGTCGGTCAGCAGGTTCTCCTCCTTGAAGCCGTGCGCGCGCGCGAAACGCAAGGCGCCTTCGCCGACCAGCAGCACGTGGTCGGTGTGGCGCATCACCTTGAGCGCGACCTGCGCCGGGTTCTTGATGTTCTGCAAGGCGCCGACCGCGCCGCCGAGGCCGGACGGGCCGTCCATCACGCAGGCGTCGAGTTCGACGACGCCGTCCTCGTTCGGCAGGCCGCCGAGCCCGACGCTGTCGTCCTCGGGATCGTTCTCGACCAGTTCGACGCCGGCGACCGCGGCGTCGACCGGGCGCCAGCCCTCGTTCATGCGCTGCACGGCGAGTTCGACCGCGTTGCGGCCGTTGCCGCTGGCGATCGCTACCGGCGATGCCAGCAGGCGCGAACTGCGGCGCAGCACCAGGGGACCGGCGGCGGCCGACTGCAGGAAGCCACGGCGCGAGATCGTGCTCATGCCGGCAACCATACCGCCGTGCGCCGCCCGGGCGGCCACGCAGTCAGTGGTCGCGCCACGGGTTGACCCGGGCCGGCAGCTCACTGGCGTGGAACGCGGCCTTGGCGCGATAGAGCCAGACCACGAAGCGATCCCCCGCCTGGCCCTCGATCGGCCGGCGGCCCGAGTAGTAGCCGAACAGCAGCGACCACGGCACCGCATCGCCGGCGCCGATCTCGGTGACGAAGTCGAGCTTGCCGGACCAGTGGAACCACGGCTCCTCGGCGCCGTCGATGCTGCCGATCGCGATCCAGTCGCCGGCGGCGACCTGCGAGCGGCCGCGCAGCAGCGGCCGCATGCCGGCGCGCGGCGCGTAGTACTCGAAGCCCCAGCCGCCGGTGAACCACTGCGCCGCCCGCGGATCCTGCGCCCGCGCGAACGCGGCGGCCCGTTCGGCGGCGTCCACGCAGGCGCGGCCTTCGAGCAGGTCGATGCCCTGGAAGCCGACGCCGAGCACGACCGCGCCGGCGGCGATCTGGCGGATCGCCTTCGCCGCACCGGCCCGGCGGACTGCGAGCCACCCGGCGGCCACCGTCAGCGCCACCACCACCAGCAGCGAGCGCCGCGCCGCCGGGAACGGCGACACCACGAACGACGTCGCGAGTTCGGCCGCCACCCAGGCGACGAGGAACGCGCGGGCAGCGACCGAGCGGCTCAGGGTACCGTCGCGCCAGCGCAGCACCGCCGTGCGCAGCATGCCGGCCAGCGCGTAACCGAGCGTGCCCCAGGTCGCCAGCGCCATCGCCAGGTAGGCGAGCGAGTCCGGCGCGGCGTCCTGCAGCGAACGTTCGTCGCTGTCGGGCACCAGCGCCACCAGCGTGTACCCCAGCACGTGCACCAGCAGCAGCAGCCAGCGCGTCAGCGCCGGCGCCCGCAGCCCGACCAGCACCAACAGCGCCGCCGGCAGCCCGAGCACGCCGACGTGCATCACCATGCCGCGCACCAAGGCACTCCAGTGGCGGCGCTGGGTCAGCTCGAGCTGCCGCCAGAAGTACGAGCCGCCGCCGTGCGACAGCGCCAGCAGCCCTTCGATCGCCAGCGCCACCGCGAGTGCCATCGCAACGGCGAGCGCGAGCTCACGCCACGACCGGCGCAGCGCGGCCAGCAGCAGCAGCGGGGCGAAGAAGCCCATCGCCGAGTACTTGGTCTGCAGCGCGAGCCCGAGCAGCAAGCCGGCCAGCGCCGCGAAGCCCGCAGCGCGCCGTTCGCACGCCCGCTCGAGCGCCAGCAGGCTGGCGAAGCCGAGCGCCAGCAGCGGCACTTCGAGCATCAGGTTGGCGCCGGGCAGCACCGCGGGGCCGAGCACGATCGCCGCGGTCAGCGCCGCGGCGTGCCGCCGCAGGTGCCGGCGCAGGAGCCGCAGCAGGCTCCAGCACAACAGCCACTGGAACGGCAGGAACCACGCCTTCCACGCGACCGGCGAGTCGCCGAACGCCGCGACCGCCGGCGCCCACCAGTACGACGTGACCGGCGCCACCATCACGTCCCACGCCGGCACCGGCTTCTGGTGCCACTCGAGTTCGAACTCGAACGGGTGCAGCGGGTCCCTCGCAACCTGCGCCGCGTAGTACCGATGGCAGACGTCGTCAACCGTCAGCGGCTCGAACAGGTTGAGCGCGTTCATCACCAGCGCGAACAGCAGCGCGAGCAGCGCGTCGTTGGCGGCTGACGGAGAGCGAGGCATCGGGCCGTTCCAACGTAGCGGCCGCACGCCTACGCTGCCCGCACCGCGTGCCCGATCTCGATCGATCCCTGCGCGAGTGCTTCGGCCACGCCGCGTTCCGCGGCCCGCAGCGGCAGATCGTCGAACACCATCTCGCCGGCGGTTCGGCGCTGGTGCTGATGGCGACCGGCGACGGCAAGTCGCTGTGTTACCAGCTGCCGGCGCTGATGCGGCCCGGCCTGTCGCTGGTGGTGTCGCCGCTGATCGCGCTGATGGACGACCAGGTCGCCGCGCTGAAGGCGCGCGGGCTGCCGGCCGACTGCGTGCACAGCCTGCTCGAGCGTTCCCAACGCGAACGCCGGCTGGCGGCGGTGCGCGCCGGGGCCGTGCGGCTGCTGTACGTGACGCCGGAGCGCTTCCGCGTGCCCGGCTTCCTGGCGGCGGTGCAAGGGTGCAACGTGCAGGCCATCGCCGTCGACGAGGCGCACTGCGTCTCGCAGTGGGGCCACGACTTCCGCCCCGACTACCTGCGTCTCGGCGAGGTGCGGCGCGCGCTGGGCTCGCCGCCGTGCCTGGCGCTGTCGGCGACCGCAACGCCGGCGGTGCAGCGCGACATCCGTGCCGCGCTCGACCTTGGGGAGGCGCCGCTGTTCCACACCGGGATCGCGCGGCCGAACCTGTTCCTGGCGGTGCAACGTTGCCCGCACGACGACGACAAGCTGGTGCAGCTGCAGCGCGCGCTCGCCCGCACCGGCGGTCCGGCGATCGTGTACTGCGCGCTGATCCGCGACCTGCTGCGGCTCGAAGGCGAACTGCAACGGCGTGGCCTGCGACCGCTGGTCTACCACGGCGAGCTGTCGGCGCACGAGCGGCGCCAGCAGCAGGCGCGCTTCCAGCAGAGTCCCGACGCGCTGATGCTGGCGACCAACGCCTTCGGCATGGGCGTCGACAAGGCCGACATCCGGGCGATCGTGCACTGGCAGATTCCCAGGACGCTCGAGGCGTACTACCAGGAAGTCGGCCGCGCCGGCCGCGACGGCCAGGGCGCGTACTGCGAACTGCTGTACTGCGAGCCCGACCTGACGATCCAGCGCGACTTCACCGAGTGGGCGAACCCGACCGCGGCGTTCGCGCACCAGGTCGTCGACCACCTTGCCGGGCTCGGCGAGCGGCTGCACTCGCTCGACGTCGAGTCGCTGCGCGACACGTTCCTCACCAAGAACCGCCACGACGGCCGGATCGAGACCGTGCTGCGGCTGCTGCGCAGCGCCGGTTGCACGACCGGCGAGCCAGGCCAGGACTTCGCGTTGGTGCGCGTGCCCGACCCCGCCGAGCTCGTCGCGTGGTTGCCGCCGGACAAGCGGCAGCACGACCTGCTCGGCCTGTTGCGCATGGTGCGCTACGCGACCGAGGGCGCGTGCCGGAAGCGGACCATCCACGAACACTTCGGCTTCGACGACGTGCCGGAGGACTGCGGCTCCTGTGACGTGTGCGCGCCGGCCGACGACTGGCTGACCGACCACCTGCCGGCACCGCGACCGCTGGCGGCGACGACGACCGCCGCGGGCGGCGGCGAGAGCGAAGCACCAGTGCAGCGCGGCGACTGGATCGACGTGCAGGGGCTCGGCCCGTGCTGCGTGCAGCGCGTGCACCGCCGCGGGCGGTCGTTCGTCGCCGACGTCGAACGCGCCAGCGACCTGACCACGCACCGGGTCGACCTGAAGCGGCGCCAGTGGCGGGTGATCGAGCGCTGAAGGCCACCGCGCCAGGAACTCCGGGGCCGAGGGCTGCAAGCGGATCGGCCGGCGCGTAGCATCGCCGGACTGCGGCGACCCCGCACTCCAACCAACCAATGATGACCAGACTGATCCTGACGGGCGCCTGTGCGCTGTTCCTGGTCGGTTGCTCGGCGAAGACGGACAGCCCGTCGAACAGCGGCCCCGCGGCCGCCGCCGTCGCGACCGACACCACCCTGCGGTTCACGCTCGGCGAAGAGCTTTGAGGCGGTTGCGTCACCACCGTGCGTGGTGCCCTCGGGAAGCTGCCCGGCGTCGGCACGATCGATGCGAAGGCCGGCGACATGGACTTCGCCGTCTCCTTCGACAGCAAGACGATCCAGAAGGACAAGATCGTCGAGGCGCTGAAGAACGCCGGCTACAAGGACGCGGGCGTCAAGAGCTGACCGCGACCGGTTGCGCAACGGGCGGTGGCTGCAGCCCTCGACGCGGCGCCGAAGCCAGCGCGCGCGGTATCGTTCGCCGGACCGATGGACGCCCCACTGCGGGAATTGCGGGAATCGCGGGCGCACACCGGCCAGCCGTTCGCGGCGCTGTGCTACGCGCCGTTCGCCCAACTGCACTTCGAGCCCGACGGCACGATCTCGGCGTGCAGCAAGAGTGTCGGGCGCGTGCTCGGCCGCGTCGGCGTGGACCGCATCGTCGACGTGTGGCGCAGCGCGGCGATTGCGGGGCTGCGCACCACGATGCGTGACTTCCGCTTCCCTGCCGGGTGCGGCGCGTGTTCCTCACAACTCGAGCTCGGCAACGTCGCCAACAACCCGCTGCGCGACTTCGATCCGTTGTCCGTCGTCCCGGGCAGCGACTGGCCGACCCGGCTGGAGTTCGCGTTCTCGGATCTGTGCAACCTGGCGTGCGTGCACTGCTCGCCGCGCCTGTCATCGGTGCTGCGGGTGCGCGCCGGCCTGCCGAAGCCGCCGAAGGTCTACGACGACGCGTTCTTCGCCGAACTGGCGCCGCTGCTGGCGCACGTGCACCAGGTCTCGTTCCTCGGCGGCGAACCGCTGCTGCAGCCGGAGGTGCACCGCGTCGTCGAGATGCTGATCGCGGGCGGCCAGCGGCCGGGGGTGTTCGTGACCACCAACGGCACCGTGCTCGACGAGCGCATCGAGCGTTGGTTCGACGCGCTGCACCTGCGCGTTTCGGTCTCCCTCGACGGGGTGACCGCACGCACCTTCGAACGCATCCGGGCGGGGGCCGGCTTCGCGCGGGTGATGGCGAACGTCGAGCGGCTGCACGAACTGCAGCGCCGGCGCGGCCGGCCGTTGCACCTCAACTTCTGCGTGATGCGGGCGAACTGGCGTGAGCTGCCCGACTTCCTGCTGCTGGCGCAGCGCCTGGACGCCACCATCTGGTTCTCGGTGGTCACCGAACCGATCGAGGCCAGCGTGCTGAGCCTGCCGCCCGACGGGCTGCGCGTGGTGCACCGCACGCTGGCAGCGCGCACGCCCGATCTGGCCACGATCGCGCCGGCCGCGCGGACCAGATGGCAGGCGCTGTTGGATTCGCTGGTCGCCGCCACGCACTGCCCGACGGACGCGCGGCAAGCCACCGTGCGTCGACGCCACGAGGTCAGGGTCGACCGGGTGCGGACCCTGCTCCGCCAGCGGGCCTTCGGCGCAATGGCCCGGGCCATCGCGGCCCTGGACTGCGTTCCCGACCTCCGCCTCACCCACGACCTGCGGGCCGCGGGCCAGCAGGAACTGGCGATGTCGGTGGCGGCGCGGGTCCCGTTCAGCGCACCCGATGGGCCGCTGGCACTCGTGCTGCGCGCCGAGCACGCCCTCGCCGGGGGTGCCCTGGATCACGCCGAGCAACTGTTGGCGCAGGCCGCGCAGACGCCCGCACCGCCGCCCGATCTGCACCTGCGACTGGCCTGGCTGTGGTTGGCGCGCGGTCGTCACCAGGATGCTGCCGCGGCAGCGACACGCCTTGCCGCGCAGCTGGCACTCGAACCGCAGGCCGCTCCGCACCTCGCCGAAGGCCTGCAGGCCGTGCGCGCCTTCCTGTCGACGCCGGGCGCCGGCTGAACGAGCACGCGCCGGCGCCGGTCACCAGCCGATGCGCACCCGCAGCGCCTGGCTGTGGGTGACGCCGGGGGCAACGCCGGCGGCATCGGCGACGATCGCCTGCTGGTAGAAGTCGAGACCCGCCGCGAACGGCAGGATCGGCAGCGTGAACGCCGCACTGCCTTCGCCCGGGGCCTGGTTGCCGCCGCCGAGCGGGATCGCGCCGAGGATCAGCGGCGAATCGAGGTACAGCAGGAACCCCGGCACTGGCGCCGTCGGCGGCGCCGCGCGCAGGAAGCTGGCGACGAACACCGCGACGCCCTGGCCCACGCCGCCGGTCAGCGTGGTGGTCAACGTACCGCCGACGCGGAACGGACCGGTGGCCCCCAGCACCGGCTTGCCGCCGCCGGTGCCGGCCAGCGCTTCGCCGAACTGTTCGCGGGCGCCGGCCGCAGCGCCGTCGAAGCGCGTGTTGCGCAGCACGGCGCGGCCGACCAGATCGACGTCGCCGTCGCCATCGGCGTCGAGCGGCCAGCCGAACTGGGACGAGTGCAGCACCGCGGTGAACTGCTGTGGCGCTGGTTGCCGCACCACCCAGACGCCAGCATTGCTGTTCGGCAGCACATCGGGAGGACCCGCCGGACCGGCCACCACGTCGTACAGTCCGTTGCCGTCGACGTCGGCGATCGCGATGCGCGCGCGCGGCGCCAACCACACGGGCGGCAGCAACGGCCCGGGCACGAACGCACCGAGCCCATCGTTGGTGAGCACGCGCACCACGTACCGCCAGGCCACCGGATCCCAGTCGTACACGGCCAGGTCGAGGTCGCCGTCGCCATCGTGGTCGACGACGCCCGGGGCATCGAGGGACGTCAGCACCCCGATCAGCGATCCGACTGGCGGACCGGAACGACTGAAGGCCTGCAGGCTCAGCTGCATGTAGCTGGTCGCCGGCCACAGGTGGTAGGTGGCGAGCAGCACGTCGGCACACGCATCGCCGGTGAACTCGCCGACGCCGACGATGCGGGCGTTCGGCCACGCTGGGCCCGGCACGAGCGCGCCGCCGACCTGGAGCCACACCCGCGCCGTGGTCGAAGCGTCGGTGACGAGCACGTCGAGATCGCCGTCGGCGTCGACGTCCGCGGCCCGCAGCGCTTCGTAGGTCGTCAGCAACGTGCCGGCAGGCGTCAGCGCCCCGGAGTCGATCAACAACCCGCCGCCGCTGTTGCGCAGCAGGTGCGTCGCACCGGGCAGGCCGAGCGGCAGCCGGTTCGCAAGCACGTCGGCGTCGCCGTCCTGGTCGAAGTCGATCGGCCCCGGCAACACCAGCCACGATCCGCCGGGCGGCGGTGGCGGCAGCACCACCGGCGCAACGGCGAAGGTGCCGTCACCGCGGTTCGTCCACTGGTTGCCGCCGGTGTCGAACAGGTCGGGATCGCCGTCGCGATCGACGTCCGCGGGCGTGGTCGACATCGCGATCTCGAGCACGGGCGGCACCGGATCGTGGCGGCCACGGCCGAAGTACACGCAGCGCCCGCCGACCAGATCGCGCCGCCCGTCGCCGTCGACGTCGGCACAGCCGGCGAGGTGGAACGTGCCGATCGTCGGCATGCGCCACGCCGGCGCCAACACGCCGCCGCCGGTGTTCTCGGCAACCTGGAAGTTGCCCAACGACTGGTTCGGCGAGGTCGTCTGCGGGCCACCGCCACCGCAGCAGACGCCATCGAGGTCGCCATCGCCGTCGAAGTCGTGCAGGTACATCGCGGGGCCGCCGGCCGCGGCGGGGTGCACGAAGAACTGACCCGGTGCCACCTGTTCGACCTTGCAGTACCACGCGGCGGTGCCGAACACGATGAAGTCGAGGTCGCCGTCGTTGTCGACGTCACCGCTCGCCAGCCGCCCGGGCGCTCCGTACCCGGAGACGCTGGCCGGCAGCGCCAGCGAACCGAACGGCGCGATCCCGCCGAGCTGTTCGATCGCGAACAGCCGCAACCACATGCCATCGATGATCGCCGCCTCCATGGTGCCGTCGGCATTGGCGTCGACGACCACCACGTCGGTCGCACCGAGCGCCTGCGTGCTGATGCTGCGCTGCTGGAACGTGGTCGCGTTCAGGGTGAACGCGCGCAGCCCGTGGAAGGTGTCCGCGGTGACCAGTTCGGCGCGACCGTCGTCGTTCAGGTCGCAGAGTTGCGCCGCGGTCGCGAACTGGAACGTGATGCCGAGCGGCATCGGGGTCAGCATGCGCACGATGGGCTGCCCGGGTCGGCTCTCGACGATCCACGCCTCCGAGCCGCGCAAGGTGATCACGTCGGCGTGCCCGTCGCCGTCGATGTCGCCGACTGCCGAGCGATAGGTCGTCGGCTGGCCGGGACTCGACAGCCATTGCCAGACGAGCGACGAGGTGAACCGCCCCGACCCGTCGTTGCGGTGCAGCTTCGCCTGGATGAAGGCCGGCTGCGACGACGACGACATCTCGTTGAAGAACATGCCGAAGCCGTCGAGATCGCCATCGAGGTCGAGGTCGAGCAGTTCGTCGATGCGCGACCAGGCGTCGACGACGACGACCGGCGCGTCGAACCTGGTCTGGGTCTGCTGGGCGACGGCGAGCGACAGCGGGACGGTCAGCGCGACGAGCGACGTGAGGTGCATGGAGACTCCTGCAAAGAGACGGCAGCGTGCCGCCGAAGACCACGGGCCGGGGCAGGCGACGAGAGCCACCGGGCTCACCAGCCGATGCGCACCCGCAGCGCCTGGCTGTGCGTGACGCCGGGGCCAACACCTGCCGCATCGGCGACGATCGCCTGCTGGTAGAAGTCGAGCCCGGCGGCCAGTGGCAGGATCGGGATCGAGAACGACGCGCTGCCTGCACCGGCCGCGAGGTTGCCGCCATCGAGCACGATCGCGCCGAGGATCAGCGGCGAGTCGAGGTAGAACAGGAAGCCCGGCACCAGCACGAGCGGCTGCGGCGCCCGCAGGAAGCTGGCGACGAACACCGCGACGCCCTGACCGACGCCGCCGGTCAGTCGTGTGGTCACCGCCCCGCCGACACGGAACGGGCCGGTGGCGCCGAGCACCGGCTTGCCGCCGCCGGTGCCGGCGAGTGATTCGCCGAACTGTTCGCGTTCGCCGGCAGCCGCGCCGTCGAAACGCGTGTTGCGCAACACGGCGCGGCCGACCAGGTCGACGTCGCCGTCGCCGTCGGCATCGAGCGGCCACCCGAACTGCGAGGAGTGCAGCACGGTCGTGAACTGCTGCGGCGCAATCTGCCGCGCCACCCAGACGCCGGCGATGCTCGTCGTCAGCACGTCCGGATGGCCCGCGGGGCCGGCGACCACGTCGTACAGGCCGTTGCCGTCGAGGTCGGCGACGGCGATGCGCGCGCGCGGGGCCAGCCGGGCCGGGGCCAGGAACGGCCCCGACGAGAAGGTGCCGAGCCCGTCGTTGGTGAACACGTGCAACATCGCCTGCGAGGTCACCAGGTCCCAGTCGACGACGATGAGGTCGAGGTCGTTGTCACCGTCGTGGTCGACGATGCCGGGAGCATCGAGCGACGTCTGGTTGACGATCCACTGGGACGACGGGGTGCCCCCGGACTGGCCGAAGACCTCCAGGCTCAGCTGCATGGTGCCGGTCGCCGGTGGATACATGTAGGTGGCGAGCAGGACGTCGGTGCAACCGTCGCCAGTGAACTCGCCGATGCCGATGACACGCGCGTTCGACCAGGCGTGGCCGGGCACCAGCACACCACCGACCTGCAGCCAGACGCGCGAGGTGGTGGCGCCCCAGGTCGCGAGCACGTCGACGTCGCCGTCGCCGTCGACGTCCGCAACACGCAACGGGTCCGAGTTCGCGATCGTCGTGCCGTTCGTCGTCACGGCGCCCGCGTCGACGAACAACCCGCCGCCCTGGTTGCGCAGCAGGTGCGTCACGACCGGAGTGCCCAGCAGCACTTCGTCGGCGAGCACGTCGAGGTCGCCGTCCTGATCGAAGTCGATCGGCCCGCGCAGCACCGACCACGTCCGCCCGGGCGGCGGCGGCGGCAGCGCCACCGGCGCACTGGCGAACGTGCCGTCGCCGCGGTTGGTCCACTGGTTGCCGGAGTTGTCGATCAGGTCCGGATCGCCGTCGCGATCGACGTCGCCGGGAGTGGTCGCCATCGCGACCTCGAGCACGGGCGGCACCGGATCGGTCCGGCCGCGACCGAAGTAGACGCAGCGACCGCCGACCAGGTCGCGCCGGCCATCGCCGTCGACGTCGGCGCAACCGGCGAGGTGGAACGTGCCGATCGTCGGCACGCGCCATGCCGGGGCCATCAGGCCGCTGCCATTGTTCTCGGCGACCTGGAAGTTGCCGAGCGTGTTGTTCGGCGACGACGTCAGCGGCCCGCCGCCTCCGCAGCAGACGCCGTCGAGGTCGCCGTCGCCGTCGAAGTCGTGCAGGTACATCGCGGGCCCACCGGTGGCCCCTGGGTGCACGAAGAACTGCCCTGGCGCCGTCTGTTCGACCCGGCAGTACAAACCGGCCTGGCCGAACACCATCAGGTCCTGATCGAGGTCGTTGTCGAGGTCACCGGCCGCGATCCGGCCCGGCGATCCCCAATCGGAGACGCCGGGCGGCAAGAGCATCGTCGCGATCAGCGGGATGTTCCCCATCGTCTCGATCGCGTACCAACGCAGCCACTGGCCATCGACGACGGCGGCCTCCATCGTGCCGTCGCCGTTGGCGTCGAAGACCGCCAGATCCGTACCACTCGGCTGCTGCGGCGCGGCGCCGCGCTGCTGCCACGTCGTCGCGTTCAGGTTGAACGCGCGCAGGCCGTAGAAGGTGTCGAACGTGATCAGCTCGGCGCGGCCGTCGTCGTTGAGGTCGCACAACTGCGCGCCGGTCACGAACTGGAAGCCGCTGCCGAGGAACACCGGCGTCAGCATGCGCACCGTCGGCTGGCCGGAACGGCTCTCGACGACCCAGAGCTCGGAGCCGCGCAACGTGACCACGTCGGCATGCCCGTCGCCGTCGACGTCGCCGACCGCCGAGCGGTACGTGCTGGGCTGGGCGGCGCTCGACGGCCATTGGTAGACGATCGACGAGGTGAACCGGCCCGCGCCGTCGTTGCGGTGCAACTTCGCGTGCATGAACGTCGGCGCGGACGACGACAGCGCTTCGCTGAGGTAGAGGCCGAAGCCATCGAGGTCGCCGTCGAGGTCGAGATCGAGCAGTTCGTCGATGCGCGACCAGGCGTCGATGACGACCACCGGCGCATCGAAGATGGTCTGGGTCTGCTGGGCGACGGCGAGCGACAGCGGAACGAGCAGCGCGACGAACGAAGTGATGTGCATTGCAACTCCGCAGGAGGGACGGCAGCACATTGCCGCCGCAAACCACAGGCCACCGGGAACGACGAAGGTCGCCCGGATCATCGCCGCGGCAACGGCGCGGGTCGATGCCCGGTCGCTGCTTTCGCCCGCGCCGGTCGATGCGCGGCCGCGACGGTTTGCCGACGGTGCGTGACGGGCGGGCGACGGCGGCCTGGTCAGCGCCGCCGGCGCCGCGTCCGCCGTTCGAACATCGAACTCTTGCGGCGGTCGCCGAGCTTCGGCCGGTCGCGCTGCTGTTCTTCCTCGAGCTCGCGCTGGTGCCGCCGCTGCTGCAGGAATGCCTCGACCTCGCGCTGCAACTGCGCCGGATCCTGGAACCGCATCTCCGGTTCCTTGGCCATCATCTTCTCGAGGAAGTAGTGCAGCTGCGGCGACAGGTTCAGCGCCCGGATGCGTTCGCCGGACAACGACTCGAGCACCTGCTTGGCCAGCACCTCCTCGCTGGTCTTGCCCTCGAACGGCAGCGAGCCGGTGACCAGGTGGTACAACGTCGCGCCGAGTGCATAGATGTCGGCGCGCACGTCGAGCTGGCCCTGCCCGCGCGCCTGTTCGGGCGCGATGTAGTGCACGGTGCCCGCAGTCGTCTGGCCGCTGCCGGCCTCGGCGCCGGCGACCGCGAAGCCGAGGTCGATCAGCACCGCGCCACGGTCCTCCGACCACAGCACGTTGCCCGGCTTGACGTCGCGGTGCACGAGGCCCCGCTGGTGCAGCGCGTCGAGCGCGCCGGCGACCTCGACGACGATCTGCAGCGCCGACTCCTCGTCGAGCCGGTTGTCCTCGGCCAGCACGTCCTGCAGGCAGCGGCCGGGCAGCTTCTCCATCGCGAAGAAGATCGTGTCGCCTTCCTTGGCGACGCGCAGGCCCTTGACCAGGTGCGGGTGCTGCAGCTCCATCAACAGCCGCGCCTCGCGCACGAAGCGGTCGGTCTGCGCCGGATCCTTCGCCAGTTCGGGCCGCAGCACCTTGAGGGCAAGTTCGCGGTTGTCGGTCTTGTCGACAGCGGCGAACACCCGGCCGACACCGCCTTCGCCCAGCAGCTCGCCCAGTTCGTAGCGGGTCAGCAGCGGCCGCGTGCCGCCCTCGGTGCGCTGCCACTGGTCCCACTGTGCCTGCGAACACACGCCGCGTTGCACCAGGAACGTTCCGGGCGCACCGGAGGCCAGCGCGTCGCGCGCGATCGCGGGGGCCACCAGTCCACGGTGCACCAGCATCGCCAGCAGCTTCATCGCGTCGTTCAAGGGATTCCGGGTCGTGGCACTTCGGGGTTTCGCCGGCGTGCGTCAAGTCGCCGCCGCGGCGCACCCGAAAGAGTCCTCGTCAAGCCGAGGTCGAGGAGCCACCACGTGAAGCATCCAGGCGCTGCGTTCGTCATCAAGTACTTCGACTTGATCGACGAGTTCATCAAGGTGCGCTGCTGCTCGGACGAGCTCCTGCAGGAGCTGCACGGCACGCCGATCACCAACAAGACGAACTACCGGCAGCGGGTCGTGCGTTCGTGCGTGCCGGCGTTCGACAGCGAGGTGCTGGCGGCGGTCAAGAAGATGGACGAGGGCTACGACCTCGAGATCGTCGAGGAACTGCTCTACCAGATCTGCATCGACGTCAACCCGTCGCTCGAGATCCACCAGGTCGCGATCCCGACCACGACCGGTCCGAAGTCGGCGAACGAAGCCGACGACCCGTTCCTGCCGCGGCCCGGCAACGAGGGCGCCCGGCAGTCGCTGTTCCGGCGCGTCAACACCCTCGATCGCAACCTGCGCCAGCAGATCATCGGCCAGGACGACGCGATCACCAGCCTGGTGCGCGCGGTCAAGAAGGCAGCGGTCGGCCTGAAGCGGCCGACCAACCCGGTCGGCACGTTCCTGCTGGTCGGGCGCACCGGCACCGGCAAGACCGAACTGGCGAAGGCGCTGGCGCGCAACCTGTTCGACGACCCGTCGGCGATGATCCGCGTCGACTGCAGCGAGTACGCGCTGCCGCACGAGTACGCGAAGCTGATCGGCTCGCCGCCGGGCTACATCGGCCACAACGAAGGCGGCTTCCTGACCGAGGCGATCAAGAAGAAGCCGAACAGCGTGGTGCTGTTCGACGAGATCGAGAAGGCGCACTACAAGGTCCACAACCTGCTGCTGCAGCTGCTCGACGAGGGCATCATCACCGACAGCAAGGGCCAGACGGTGTCGTTCCATCAGGCGCTGATCCTGATGACCAGCAACCTCGGCATCGAGAAGATCGACGCGGTGCGCACGCGCATGGGCTTCTCGGCGGCCCACCGGCGGCAGAGCCTCAAGGACATCGACCTGCGCCAGGTCACTTTCGAGGCGCTGCGCGAGTCGTTCCGGCCGGAGTTCGTCAACCGGATCGACGAAGTGATCATGTTCAACGCGCTGGACGAGAAGGTCTGCCAGCGCATCGCCGGCAACATGCTGCGCGAGGTCGCCGAGCTGCTGAAGCGGCGCGGCATCACGACGACGTTCTCGCCGGGCGTGCGGGTGCTGCTGGCGAAGCAGGGATTCTCCGAGGAGTTCGGCGCGCGCGAACTGCGGCGACTGATCAAGCGGCGCATCGAGGACCCGCTGACCGAGCTGATCCTCGACCACGACCTCGGCCCGGGTTCCGGCGTCGCGGTGCGGGTGCGCAGCGGCGAGTACGCGTTCGCGTGCCGTGAGGACGCGCGCGTCAGCCAGCCGGCCTGAGCGGCGGGCCCACCGTCGCCGGGAACGCCGCGCGGAGTTGGACGGCGGCGACGCCGACACGTAGCGTCGCGCTGCCGCGGTCGCCGCGGCGATCGCCATGCTGCTGTTCGTCGCCGTCGTCGCACTGTCGCTGCTGTTCTCGTTCGTCTGCTCGCTGGCGGAGGCGACGCTGCTCAGCGTCGGCCACGCGAAGATCGAGGCACTGGCGCAGGCCGGCAGTCGCGCCGGCATCCTGCTGCGGCGCTTCCGGCTCGAACCCGACCGCCCGATCGCCGCGATCCTGATCCTCAACACGGTCGCCAACTCCGGCGGCGCGGCGATCGCGACCGACCAGTTCGCGCACGCGTTCCCCGGTGTGTCGCCGGCGTTGTTCGCGGCGGCGTTCGTCGTCACCGTGCTGGCGTTCACCGAGATCCTGCCGAAGACGATCGGCGTCGTGCACGCCAACGCGATGGCGGTGCCGGTCGCCCACGTCGTGCACACGATGGTCACCACGCTGCGGCCGGTGATCTTCCTGACCCGCCAGATCTCGCGGCTGATCGCACGACCTGGCCGGTCGCAGTCGACGTCGCTGGAGGACATCCGGGTGCTGACGACCGTCGGCATGACGCAGGGCGCGTTCGGCGCGATCACCGCGACGCTGATCCACAACGCAACCCGGCTGCGCGACACCAAGGCCCGCGACGTGATGGTGGCGCGCGACCGCATCGCCTTCCTCGCCGGCAACGTCAGCACCGCCGAGAACCTGCTGCGGCTGCAGCGCAGCGGCCACAGCCGGCTGCCGTTCACGCCCGATGGCGAACTGGATCACCTCAGCGGCGTGATCATGGCCAAGGAACTGCTGCTCGAACTGCGCGAGCGGCAGGAGCCGAACTGGCAGGAACTGCTGGTGCCGGTGCTGATCGTGCCGGAGACGGCGACGCTCAACCACGTGCTGCGCCGCTTCCAGCGCGAGAAACGCCACCTCGCGGTCGTCGTCGACGAGTACGGCAGCACGCGCGGCATCGTCACGCTGGAGGACGTGCTCGAGGAGATCGTCGGCGAGATCGAGGACGAGTCCGACACCGACGAGAGCAACATCCACGAACGCAGCGACGGCTCGCTGGTCTGCCGCGGCATCGCCGAGACCACGCGGGTGTTCGCACGCCTGTCGCTGCCCGCCCCCGAGACGAACGCCAAGACGTTGTCCGGTTTCCTGGCCGAACGGCTCGGCGCGGTTCCCGCCGCGGGTGCTGCCATCGACGTCGACGGGTTCCGCTTCGTCGTCACCAAGGCCAACAACCGACGGGCCGAGCGCATCCACATCCTGCGTTCGCCGGACGCCGACTTCGAGTCGGCGCTGCCGACCGATGGCGACGGCGGCGGCGCGTGAGCACGGTTCGCGACGCGACACGACAAATCGCCCGGCCGATCGGCTACATCTTCGGGACGAAAGGGAACCGCGGCAACGCGGCCTGTCGCCTCGCCCATGAGCACGATCTTCCTCTACTGCGCGGCCATCGGTGGCACGATCCTCGTCCTCCAGTTCGTGCTGCTGCTGTTCGGCGCCGGTGGCGACCACGACACCGCCGGCGGCGGTGACGTCGGCCACGACGTCGGCCACGACCAGGGCGCGTTCCTGAAGCTGTTCTCGCTGCAGACGGTGTCGACGTTCCTGACCTTCTTCGGGCTGGTCGGGCTCGGCACGCAGCACGTCGGCTGGTCGCCGCTCGCGGTCGCGCTGACCGCGATCGCGGCCGGGATCGCGGCGCTGTGGCTGGTCGCGCGGCTGATGCGCGGGCTGTCGCGCCTGACCTCGTCCGGCAACGTCGACCTGCACAACGCGATCGGCCACACCGGCAGCGTCTACCTGCGCATCCCCGCGAACGGCACCGGCCACGGCCGCGTGCTGATGCAGGTGCAAGGCCGCACCGTCGAGTGCCGCGCCACCAGCAGCGGCGGTGAGATCCCGACCGGTGCTTCGGTGCGCGTGGTCGCCCGCACCGACGACGACGTGCTGGTCGTCGAGCCGGCGTCGTGAACCGCATTCCCCCACCCAGCGAAGGAGACCCCATGCTGTCGTTCCTGCAAGGCGACACCGAACCCAACACGTTCCTGGTGCTCGCCGCCGGCGCTGCCGCGCTGATCCTGCTCGGCTTCGTCGTGCTGATCGTGAAGCGCTACAAGCGCTGCCCCAGCAACCGCATCCTGGTGATCTTCGGCAAGGTCGCGTCGGGCCAGTCGGCGCGCTGCCTGCACGGCGGCGGCGCCTTCGTATGGCCGCTGATCCAGGACTACGCGTTCCTGTCGCTCGATCCGATGCAGATCGAGATCCCGCTGCGCGGTGCCCTGTCGGCCGAGAACATCCGCGTCAACGTGCCGTCGGTGTTCACGGTCGCGGTCGGCACGGACTCCGCGGTGATGCAGACCGCCGCGATCCGCCTGCTCGGGCTCGACCAGCGCCAGGTGATGAAGCAGGCCGAGGACATCATCCTCGGCCAGCTGCGGCAGGTGATCGCGTCGATGACGATCGAGGACATCAACCGCAACCGCGACAAGTTCCTCGACAGCGTGCAGAAGTCGCTGACGCCCGAGCTCGAGAAGATCGGACTGGTGCTGATCAACGTCAACATCACCGACATCACCGACGAGTCGGGCTACATCGAGGCGATGGGCCGCAAGGCCGCCTCGGAGGCGATCCAGTCGGCCGAGATCGACGTCGCCAAGCAGCAGATGCGCGGCTCGATCGGCGTCGCCGAGGCGAAACGCGAACAGGACGTCATGGTCGCCAGCGCCGACAAGGTGCGCGAGATCGGCACCAAGGAGAACGAACGCGAGAAGCTGGTCCGGCTGGCCGACCTCGCCAAGGAAGCCGGCATCGGCGAGAGCCGCGCGAAGCTCGAGCAGCAGAGCGCGATCAAGGACCAGGAGCGGCAGATGCGCGTGCAGGTCGCCGACGCCGAGGCCGCTGCCGTGACCGGCGAGAACCTGGCCCGCGCCAAGGTCGTCGACGCCGAGGCGACACTGAAGGTCAAGCAGGCCGAAGCCTACCAGGTCGCCGAATCGCGCAAGCGCGAGGCCGACGCCAGGGTGCGCGAAGCCCAGTACCTGGCCGAGGCGCGCGCCGCCGACGCGATGGCGACCAAGATCGAGAGCGAGCAACGCGCCGAACTCGAAGCGGCGGCCAAGGCGCAGAAGGCGAAGCTGATCGTCGACGCCGAAGCGGTCGCCGAGCAGGTCCGGCTGCGCGCCAACGCCGACGCGGCGGCGACGTTCGCCCGGCTCGAGGCGCAGGCGCGCGGCGAGTACGAGATCCTGGCCAAGAAGGCCGAGGGTCTGCAGCGCCTCGTGCAGGGCTGCGGTGGTGCTTCGCAGGCGTTCCAGCTGTTGATGCTCGAGCACCTGCCGCACATGGCCGAGGTCGCGGCGAAGGCGATCGCCAACGTCAAGTTCGACAAGGTTGTCGTGTGGGACGGCGGTGCCGGGCCCGGCGGCAAGAATGCAACCGCCAGCTTCCTGCAGGGCCTCGCCGGCAGCCTGCCGCCGGTCATGCAGATGATGAAGGACATCGGCGGCGTCGAGCTGCCGGCGTACTTCGGCAAGCTCGCCGAGTCGCCGGCCGCGATGCCCGGCGCGGAAG
>JBASWX010000745.1:0-3080 GCA_049276695.1 Planctomycetota bacterium | reverse complement strand
CTGGCGCGGCCCGGCCTGTGGCTCCTTGACGGCGAACGACGCACCCGGCTCGCTCCCCGCGGCTACCGCCATGTCCTCGCCTGAACTGCTCCGCGAACTGCCGGCGGATCCCGCCGCGACCGAACGCCTCGGTGCCTGGCTCGGCCAGCACCTGCGGCCAGGCGATGCGGTCGGGCTGATCGGCGAACTCGGCAGCGGCAAGACGACCTTGGTGCGCGGGCTCGCCCGTGGCCTCGGCCTCGACGACCCGGATGCCGTGCACAGCCCGACCTACCTGCTGGTGGTCGAACATCCGGGGCCGATCCGCCTGCTGCACGCCGACGCCTACCTGCCGGGCAAGCTGCTCGCGTTCCTCGCCGATGGCGGCCTCGAGTACCTGTTCGATCCGCTCGCCGTGGCCGTCGTCGAATGGGCCGACACGATCGCCAAGCACATGCCGGCCAGGACCTTGTGGGTCGAACTCGCGGTCGCACCGGGCGGTGGCCGGACGGTGCGGTTGCGGGCCGGACCGGCTGGCACCTTTCGCTGGCTGGACGAAATGCCGAAGATGTCCTGAACCTGCTGTGGCACGGGCCGTTGGCACGACGGTCCCGACCGCAGCCCTCGACCGTGAAGAACCTGCCGAGCAGACCAACCGGGGACCCGGAGCCGCAGGTCGACCACCTGGCGCGCTACCGCGACGGCGACCGCACCGCGTTCCGCGCGCTGGTCGACTCCTGGCGCGACCGCATGCTGCAGTTCTTCTTCCGGCTGTGCTGGGACCGCGACCGCGCCGAGGACCTGGTCCAGGACCTGTTCCTGAAGCTGCTGCTCGGCAGCAAGCGCTATCGCCCCGAGGGCCGCATGTCGACCTTCGTCTACCGCGTCGCGACCAACCTGTGGATCGACCACTACCGGCAGCAGCGGCCGCGGCCGCGTTTCCAGTCGTACGACCAGGTCGTGCTGCCCGGCGACTCGGCGCCGAGCACGATCGACTACGCCAAGGACGAAGCGACGCCGCAGCAGCAGCTCGCCGAGGGCGAGGACCGGCAGGCGTTGCGCCAGGCGCTGGAACGGTTGACCGAGCCGCACCGGCTGGTGTTCGAACTGGCGGTGTACCAGGAACGGCCGTACGGCGAGATCAGCGAACTGCTCGGCATCCCGGTGGGCACCGTGAAGTCGCGCATGCACAACGCGGTGACCGCGTTGAAGCGCCTGCTCGGCGGCAGTGACACCGCCGCGGAACGCCGCAGCGACGACGCCGGGCGCCGCCGCAGCGGAGGCACCGGATGACTGCCGTCCCGGACCGCCAGGAGCCCGACGACGAAGCGCTCGGCGAACTCGGCCCGATCGACGTGCTGCTCGGACAGGGCGCCGCGCCGGAGCGCGAGGCGCTGCGCGCGCAGGTCGAACGCGACCCGGCGGCGATGCTGGAGATGGCCGAGACGGTGACGCTGGTGCAGCGCTGCCGCGAGTTGCGCACCGAGCCCGGCGAGCGCTTCGCCTGCAAGCTCGCGTTCGTGGTGCAGCGCGCCGAGCGGGGCATGGAACCTTCTCCGAACCGGTGGCGCGGCCCGTGGCTGGGGCTGCTCGCTGCCGGCGTCACGCTGGCCGCGCTCAGCACCTTCGACCCGTTGGCTGGTTGGCGCCGGACGCCGCCAGGTCAGCAGGTGCTCGCGGGCGCGCAGCCGGTTGCACCCCCGGAAGCGCCCACGGCGGCCACCGTTCCCGATGCCCGCGCGGTCGCGTGGCAGTCCGCGATCGACCAGATGCGGGCCCGCCTCGACATGGAGGCAGCGCCCCACCTGCGCAGCGCGCTCGAGACCGGCCTGCGACCGCGCGCCGACGACCTCGGACGCTGGCTCGACCCGCGCAACGCGCTGATCCTGTTGCGCCTCGACCACGAACTGCGGGCCAACGCCGAGGTGCGCGCGGCGGCGCTGCGCGGCCACGGCGCGCTGGTCGCCATCGACGACCGCGTGCAGCAACTCGCCGACGCGATCTTCGCCGACCTGCCGACCCGGCTGACCGCCGACGCCCTGCGTGCCGACCGCGTTGCCGAAGTGGCGATGGCGGTGCGGGCGATGATCGCGGCGGGCCCCGGCGACCGGCTGCGGGCGGAAGCGCTGCAGGCGGCCGGCGAATGGCTGGTGACGGGTCTGCCCGGCTGCCACGGCCAGGTGCTGGTCGCAGCCCTGGCGGCGCTGGTCGAGTTCGCGGCCGTGACCGGCTCGCACGGCGACGCGGTGCTGGCCCACGGCGAACGCTTGCTGGCCGCGGCTCTGGACCCGGACGAGGAGACCTGGGCGCGGCGGCTGCCGGACCTGCTCGGGCCGCACATGCCCGCGAACAGCCTGGGCGAGGCCGGCCGGCTGCTGACCCGCCTGCCCGGCTTCGGCGCCGATGGCCGGCGCTGCCACCTGCTCCGGGAACTGCTGCTCGGCCGGCTGCGCGAGCGGCGCGGTGCGGGCGAGAACACCCCCGAACTGGTCGGCGCGTTGCTCTACGGCAGCGCCGACCTGCTCGCCGACGACGAGCGGGTTGCGCTCGAGTTGCAGGCGCGGCGCTGGAAGCCGATCCGGCTGGCGCCCGACTTCGCGACCGTGCAGCAGCTCGTCTGGTCGTTCGAGCCCGGCCGCAGCGGCTTCGCGACGATGCACCGCGAACTGCGCCAGCTCGCGGTGTGCAGCGAGCCGGCCGACCTGCTCGCGCGCGCGGCGCTGTGCCTGTGTCTGGCCACCGATTACGCGGCCTTTGGCCCAGGCGTCCTGCCCAAGCTGGCGGCCGGGATCTGACGCGCGGTTTTCCCTGGGCATCGCCGGACGGCGCGGGTACCACCTGCGCCCGTGCGGTCCCGAATGCCTGGTCCGGAAACGTGCGCCGTCGCCGTCGTGCTGTCGTTGCTGGTTGTCGGCCCCGCGCCCGCCCAGGATCCGGCGCCGTCGCCGCCGCCCGGGGCGTCACCGCAGGAACGGGTGATCCCGGTGGATGCCGCGGCCGAGCAGCGTGGCGCGCCGGTCCGCGCGCTGACGCTCGGCGACGCGCTGCGGGCCGGGCAGTCGCACAACGTCGGGTTGCGCGCCGCCGAGGTGGTGCCGCAG
>JBASWX010000744.1:0-6738 GCA_049276695.1 Planctomycetota bacterium | reverse complement strand
CCTGGTCCGCGGCCTCGAAGTGCCCGAAGAACCCGACGCGGTCGCCGTGGAACTCGTCGTGCAGGCGGTCGCGGCAGGTGCTGATGCGGCCGGTGCAGGTCGCACCGTCGAACGTGGCGAACAGGCCGACGTCGGCGTGGCGGAAGAACGGATTCTTGCGCGGGTCGAGCTGCCAGGCCTCGCCGCTGGTCAGCGGCGGCACGTAGTGCGGGTCGTTCCGGTAGAAGGCGCGCTGCAGATCGAGGAAGCGCTTGGGCTCCGCGACTGCCCGGATCACCGCGCGGGCCGGCTCTTTCTCGGGAGCGGTCATCCTGCTAGACCTTAGGCGATGCAACCGGGTGCTGCCATCTGTGGGCGTGGCTGGCCAGCCCTGCCGGCGGTCCTGCTGGCGGCCGCGTGCGCCGGGCCGGGGCGCGAGACCGCGAAGCTGACGCCCGAACTGCTGGCGCAGTGCCAGCAGGTCGAAGCCGCGTACCGCCGCGGCGCCGCCGACTACCTGCAACGGCGCGACGCGCTGGCCGCGGATCCCGACGGCGCCGCGTGGTTGACGCGCATGTTCGTGCTCGACCTGTTCTCGGTCCGCGAAGGCCGGCCGCTCGGCGGCGACACCGAGCTGCTGCGTTCGGCCGCCGGAATCGCCGATCCGGTCGAAGCGCGTGCCTTGCAGCAGATCGGCGAGCTCGGCGCGCGCGCGGTGCCGACGCTGGTTGGCGACCTGCTGTGCCACGCGCAGCCGCAACCGCGTGAACTCGGCGTCGAGTTGCTGGCACGGATCGGCCAGCCGGCGGTCGCGCCGGTCCAGGCGATTGCGCAGCAGGGCGAGCCCCCGGCGCGGCGGGCGGCGGCGCGCACGCTCGGCCGGATCGGCGTCGATGGGCCGGTGTTCGCGACGCTGCGCCAGCTGGCGCTCGACGAGGACTTCGCGGTGCGGGCCGACGCGCTGCGCAGCCTGCGCAGCGGCGGGTCCGCGGCGGTCGACCTGCTGTTGTCCCGGCTGCGCGACGATCCGGATGCCTACGTGCGCCGGGTCGCGGCCGAGACCCTGGGCGGCTGGAAGGCGACCGCGACCGCCAACGCGCTGGTCGACTACCTGGAACGCTGCAAGCGGGACCAGGACTGGCTCGGCGAGCGGCAGGCGCAGGCGAGTCTGCAGCGGTTGGCCGGCAGCAAGGGGCCGCGCACGCCGGCGGCCTGGCGGGCCCAGGCCGTCGAGTTCGGCACGCAGCCGGTTGCGACGCCGTCCCCCGGACCCGCGGCCGCCCGCTGACCCGTTCGCCGAGCCCATGAACGAAGACTGGAAGATCCACCGCGACAAGAAGGCGTGCGACCGCCCCGGTTGCCCGCTGCCGACCAGCCGGTCGTGGTTCGCGGTGCTGCAATGGCCCGAGTGCGTGCGCCGCGACCTGTGCGACGCGTGCTTCCAGGACCACGAACGCAAGTGCGCGCCCGGCGACAGTCCGATCTTCTGGCGGTCGCTGCGCAAGCCTGGCAGCAAGGAGCCGGTGCTGGACCTGGTCTCGCTGCGCGTGCTGTTCGACCGCCTCGGCAGCGTCGATGACGACCGGGCCCGGGCGTTGCGCTACTTCTGCGCGCTGCTGCTGCTGCGCAAGCGCGTGCTGCGCCTCTCACCGCCGCGCACCGCCGAGCACGAGCGCGCCGACCTCGTCGTCGTCGATCCGAAGTTGAAGGAGATGGAGCCGGTGGCGCTGGTGGCGCCGGCGATCGACCTCTCCGACCTCGGCGGCCTCAAGGCCGACCTGCTGGCGGCGATCGGCGAGGGTGAGCCGGAAGCGCCGGCGGCCGACGGCGCCCGCTGAACGGGGCGCACGGCCGGCTACTGCCAGTTGACCTCCCAGGTCAGCGTGTCGCCCTTCTCGATCGCGGTCTCGGCCGGGATCGACAGGAACGCCCGCCTGCCCTCCTTGCCCCAGCTCACCCCACGGGCCGTCGGTTGCACGTCGCTGCCCGTCACGACCTTGCCCGGCAACTCGAACTCGAGCCGCAGCGCATCGCCGATCTCCTTGGTCTTCTTCAGCGGGTCGTAGATCTTCGCCAGTTCCATGCGGCCGTTCTTGTCCGGCACCAGGGCCTTGACCCAGCCGACGCCAGGGCGCCGTTCGATGGTCACCGTCAGCTTGTTGGCATCGAGCCGCGGCAGCACGCGCAGCGCGTCGTCACCGAAGCGCAGCTCTTCGAGCTTGCCGACGACGCCTTGGCTGTAGACCAGCGCCGCGCGTTTGCTCCACGAAGCGCCCTTGCCCAGCACCTCGGCCGGGCTCGGCGTGCCCGACTCGCTCAGCGAGCGCGCCGTCACCGCCGCCGAACCGTCGGGCTGCACCGCGATGTAGAGGCCGACGATCTCGCTGCCGGAGCAGCCGGTGAGGACGAAGGCCGACAGGGACAGGACGAGGGCGAGCGTGCGCATGGCGGGTTCGCGGGCGGGGTGCAGAACAGGAATCTGGAAGAATCTGCGGCCTTTCCTCGCCGGACCAACCACCTTTCGCGGGCCCAGGCCCTCGGTGGCGAGGCACGGTCAGGACACCACGGAGTGTGGCCCGGCGCAACCGCGGAGTGGTGGAATGTGGTTGATCGTGGGCGGAAGGTGGTAGACAGTGGTTGACAGGGGAAGCGCGGTCCGTAGCATCCGCGACGACATGGGCGCGGTAGCGGTCCCAGTTGCGGCGCGATGGTCACCTACACCGGTAGTTCGGAGCACGGCCTCGACGACAAAGGCAGGTTGGTCCTGCCGAGTCGGATCCTGGACGCGATCGCGAAGGACCAGTGGCAGTTCCACCTGACCGCCGGACTGGATCGCTGCCTCCTCCTGCACGACGCCGAAGGGTTTCGTGAACTCGTCGCACGGATCGGTCGGGCCGTCCCAGGCAGCCGCGCCCACCGAGCCCTGTGCCGACGGTTTCTCGGACACTCGGAGGCGGTCGAGCCTGACGGGAACCGGCGCATCCGCATTCCGGACCCGTTGCTGAAGTACGCGGGGCTCTCGCCCCAGAACGCCGTGGTCCTGGTCGGCACCGGTCGGGTCACCGAGATCTGGTCGCCGAAGAATCTCGACACGTCGTTGGCGGTCGCGAGCGACGACGAAGAACAGCTCTTTGCCAGTCTGGTCGGTCCTGCCACACCATCGACGCCCATGAACGGAGCCTGACGGCGAACGGTTCGCGCTGGCGCACCCGCGGTCAGGGTGCGCGTCCGGCGACTGCTGCAGGGTGGTCACGGGGAGTAGCGCCAATGGACGAAGCGAACGGCAACGGTAGCGGCGACGGGCAGCACGGGAACAGGCATCCCGTGCACCGCCCGGTGCTGCTGCGCGAAGTGCTGACGGTGCTCGAGCTCGCAGATGGGCTCGTGGTCGTCGATGGTACGGTCGGAGCCGGTGGGCACGCGAGGGCAATCGTGCCGGCCATCGGTCCGAACGGCGTGTTGGTGGGGCTCGACCGGGACAGCGAGATCCTGGGTCCGGCGCAGGCGGCCCTGGCAGCGGTCACGGCTGCCGGCTCCGGCGCCAGGGTCTCGCTGTTCCATCTTGCTCACTCCCGGATGCACGAGGCGTTGGCGGCGATCGGTCAGTCCCGCTGCGACCGCGTGTTGCTCGATCTGGGCGTGAGCTCCATGCAACTCGACCGTGCTGAGCGGGGGTTTTCGTTCATGGCCGACGGGCCACTCGACATGCGGATGGACGGTTCGGCGGAGCCGACGGCCGCCGACTGGCTCGCGTCCGTTCCCGAACGTGAACTCGCCGACACGCTGTTCCAGCTCGGCGACGAACGGCACAGCCGGCGCATCGCGCGCGCCATCGTCGAAGCGCGCCGCCGGGCGCCGATCGTGCGCACCGGCCAGCTCGCCGAGATCGTCTTCCAGGCGATGCCGGGGCCGGCACGGCACGGCCGCATCCACCCGGCGACCCGCACGTTCCAGGCGATCCGGATGCGCATCAACGACGAGATCGGCGAGCTCGAGCGCGGCCTGCAGGCCGCGCGCGCGTGCCTGCGGCCGGGCGGCCGGCTGGCGGTGATCTCGTTCCACTCGCACGAGGATCGCATCGTCAAGCAGTTCCTGCGCGCGCACTGCGACCCGGTCACCAAGAAGCCGATCGTCGCGTCGCCCGACGAGGTGCGCGACAACCCGCGGGCGCGCAGTGCGAAGCTGCGCTGCGGCATCGTCGGGGAGGAAGCGGCATGAAATGGCTGCTGGCGGGCTTGCTGTTCGCGCTGGCGGTCGCGCTGGCCGTGTTCACGGCGGCGCTGCGCGCCGACAACGCGCGCGCCCGGCATCGCGTCGAGCTGGCGTACCGCGACGTCTGGGACCGCATCAGCGAGTTCCGCCGGCTGTCGGTCGAGAAGCTGGCGCAGGCAACGCCCGAGCGGCTGGCGGCGGCCCACTGGGCGCACTTGCGCACGGCAGCGACGCGGCGGGGGCGCGACTGGCAATGAGAGCCGGCGAACTCGCTCGCGTGCGCGTCGCCTTCGGCCTGCTCGGCGCGGTGCCGGTGTTCCTGGCTGGCTGGCTCGGCTGGCTGCAGGTGGCACAAGCCGGCGAACTGGTGCGCGATGGCAAGGCGCCGCTGCGACTCGTGCCCGCGACCGCGGACCGCCAGGGCGTGCGGCACGAACGGGTGCCAGCACCCCGCGGCAGCATCGTCGACCGCAACGGCATGCTGTTGGCGCTCGACTGCGAGACCTACGAGGTGCGGGCCGACGTCCGGATCCCGAACGGCCTGCGCAGCGACGCCGGCGCGTGCCGGCGCTGGCTGTTGCAGCTGATCGACGACCTGTCGCTGGCGTTGGTGGCCGACCCGGGCCTCGCCGACCGCGCCGACGCGCGCGCCCGCCACGCCGAGCGCCTCGCGCGGCTGTTCCAGGGCGAGTTCAGGACCGGCGAACTGCCGGCCAGCGGTCCGGTGCCCGACGGCCAGCCGCTGCGGGCCGAGCTGCTGGTCGCCGCCGGCGTCGACGTGCTGTCGGTGGTGCAGGCGCTGCGGGCGATCCCCGAGTGCAAGCGCTACGCGACGGTCGGCCTGCACTTCCTGCGCGCGTTCCGCCGTGCCTATCCGGAGCGCGAACTGACCTACGGTCTGGTCGGTCACGTCGCGACGCGCTGGCAGGACCTGGCCGGCGGCGGGCGGGCGCTGCAGACCTTCGGGGTCTGCGGGCTGGAGACGAACGCGGCGCTCGAGCCCGACGGCGCGGCGGCGCGCACGTTCTGGAAGGACGGCCTGGGTCGCCCGTACTTCGTCGCGCCCCTGGCCGACGCGCCGGCGCCCGACGTGCTGCACTCGACGCTGGACATCGAGTTGCAGCGCATCGCGGTGCGGGAGCTGTCGGCGCAGGCCGAGGCCGGTGCGCGCGAGGGCAAGGTGACGATCCCGAAGTGGGGTGCCCTGGTGCTGGTCGAGATCGCGACCGGCGACGTGCTCGCGGCGGCGTCGTGGCACCGCGACGCGAAGCACCCGGAGGCCGCGTCGTTCACGCCCTACCAGAGCTTGTTCGAGCCAGGGTCGATCGTGAAGCCGCTGGTGCTCGCGTACGCGCACGAGGTCGGCGCGCTCGATTGGAACCAGGTGTTCGACTGCGCGCCGGGCAGCGCCGACTACCGCGAACGCATCCAGGGGCTCGGTCGCGCCAAGGCGGTCAGCGACGACCATGCCTGCCGCGAACTGACGCCGCACGGCATCCTCGTCAACAGCTCGAACATCGGCGCGTCGTACTGCGGCCTGCTGCTCGCGCGCGAGCAGTGGCAGGACTACATGCGGTTCTTCGGCTTCGGGCTGGGCCTCGCGTTGCAGCTGCCGCACGGTGCCGTGGGTGGGCCGCACAAGGCGTCGTTCGACAGCAAGACGCCGCTGCGGTCGTTCCGTGCCAACAGCGCCATCTCGTTCAGCTTCGGCTACGAACTGCAGGCGACCACGCTGCACGTCGCGCGCGCCTACCTGCGGCTGTTTCGCGGTGCCGGCGCCGAACTGCGGCTGTGCCGCGGTGTCGAGGTCGACGGCGACTTCCAGCCGGCACCTGCGGCCCGGACCGACACGCCGGCGCTGCGACCCGAAGTGCTCGACGCGGTGCGTGCGGCGATGGTCGACGTGGTCAGCGCCGATCCGCACGCCACCGGCACGCACCTGCACGCGCGGATGTTGAAAGAGTCGGGGATCGATCTGCACGGTCTGGTCGGCGGCAAGACCGGCACCGCGGCGAGCGCGATCCCGATCCCCGGCCGCGGCCGCGTCAGCGTGCGCAACGCGAGCTTCGTCGGCTTCCTGCCGGCGGAGTCGCCGCGCTGGCTCGCGGTGTGCGTGCTGCAGAAGGACGATAGTGCGCGGTTCTACGGCGGCAGCTATGCTGCGCCGCCAGCGGTGCGGCTGTTGCTCCAGTGCCAACAACTGGACGAACGGCGGCTGCTGCACCAGGAATCGCCACGCGGCGCGAGCGGTCAGGCTCGCATGGCTGGTGATCCTCCTGGTGACTCAGGCTGGGGCCGGGGGGCTCCAGAGACAACGTCGGTAGGGCGGTAATGACCGAGCTGGCATACCCGTCCGGACTCCCGTCCGGACAGGCTCTCGTGCGCTTGCGTGAACTGCGCGACTGCTTGCAGCCGCGCGAGGTCCTGCGTTGGCGCGATCTGGCGATCGACGGCCTGTGCATGCACTCCGGCGAAGTGCGCGCCGGCAACCTGTTCTTCGCGATCCGCGGCGCGCGCGAGGACGGCGCGCTGTACGCGCAGCAGGCG
>JBASWX010000743.1:0-1608 GCA_049276695.1 Planctomycetota bacterium | reverse complement strand
CCCGTGGGCGGCGCTGGCGGCACTGCCGCACGCCTGTGCGTGGCGCGAAGCCGCGGCGCGCGACGACGGCAAAGCGGCCGTTGCCGCTGCCCGGCTCGTTCGCGAATTCGCCGGCCATGACGTATCCCTGCTCGCTGGCTTGCCGGTTTCCCCCGTGGAGTTGACCCGATGATCGCCCGCTTCCCGTTCGCGATGTGCTGTGTGCTGCTGGCCTGCCGCGCGCAGAACGACCCCAAGCCAGTGCCGCCCGATCCGCAGAAGGTGCTGGCCGAGGTGATGCAGCAGTTCCAGAAGGAGGGCATCGTGCTCGACGCCAAGGCCGGCACGGTCGCGATCAAGGCAACCGTCAACGCACCGCAGGATCCGGTCGAGTACCTGCTGATCCATCGCCGAGGCAAACGGCACGAGGCGATCTTCGTGACCAAGAGCAAGCCGAGCGTGCTCAACGGCGCGCTGCTGATGCTCGGGCTGTCGCCGGGCAAGAACGCCAGCTACGTCGAGAAGAAGCCGGCGCCGACGCTCGAGGAAGTGCAGGCCGGCGCCGATCCCATCATCGTGACGCCGCCGAGCGGCACGCCGCTGTGGATGACGGTGCGCTGGACGACGCCGGAGGGCAAGCCGGTCGAACACTGCATCGAGGACATGGTGTTCGACCTCGGCAAGCAGAAGGCGGTCGCCAACTGCTCGTGGGTCTACCTCGGCGGGCGCATGGCGCAGATCTACAAGAACGACCCCGAGGTCTACGTCGCCGACCTCGAGGGCAACCTGGTCAGCATCTGCTACCTGAGCCCGGACAACCACCTCGGCACGATGGTGCACGAGCAGGCGCGCGACGACCAGAACTGGTGGACGACCACGCTGGTGCCGCCGGCCGAGACCGAGGTCGAGTTCGTGTTCCACAAGGCCGAGACGCCGCTGCACCAGGAACGCAGCAAGCGCCTGGCCAAGGAGGCCGCGGAGGCGGCCAAGGACGGCAAGCAGGAAGGCAAGGGCGGGAAGGACGGCAAGGACGAGAAGGGCAACAAGGGCGGCTGATCCGCGCGCGGCGACGCGCAACCGTTCCGCGGCCGAAACAGCGCGGCGGTCGCAATGCGCATTCGGGCCCCTCGGCGCATCGGCATGCGCCTTGCTCACGGTCGGGGATGAGGCTTCTCCCGTTGGCGTCCCGTTCCGCCCTCTTGCTCGCCCTCGCAGCCTTCGCTGCCGCCCAGGATCCCGGTGCTGCCCGCGTCGACCTGACCGCGTTGGTGCGCCACTACGCAGCAGTCGAGGCCGAACTGCTGGCGGCGCCGGTCCCGGCGGACCCGGTCGTCGCGGGGCGCCGCCTCGCCGCGATCGCAGCACTGCGCGCGTACCGCGAGCGCGGCATCTTCGGGCAGGATCGCTGGGACGGCTCGCGCTCGCCGCGCTTCGTCGACGACGCTGGCCGGCGCTGCGCGGTCGGCTGGCTGCTCGACTGCACCGGCCAGGGCGAACTGACCGTCGCGATTGCGCGGCAGCACAACCAGGCCTGGGTCGCGGAGCTCGGCGGTGTTCCGGGCCTCGCGGCCTGGCTGCACGAGAACGGCCTGACGCTGGCCGAGGCGGCGCGCATCCAGGGCCCTCACG
>JBASWX010000742.1:0-7419 GCA_049276695.1 Planctomycetota bacterium | reverse complement strand
GCGCCGTCGAGATCGTCGGTGCCGCGCCGTTCGCCCCGGTCCTGTTCGCCGGCAGCGTCACTGCGGCGAGCGTGACCCTGCCGGGCGGGTGCACCGAGTGGATCGGCCCGCCGTTCGTGACGGCGTTGCGCGGGACGAACGCCCACGGCGGGGCGTCGTGTTCGCTGAACGTGCCGATGGTCCCGGCCCTGCGTGGCGCCACGGCGGTGCTGCAGGCGGTGGTCCTCGACGGGCTCGGCCCGTACAGCGGCACGTCGTGGACCGCGGGGCTGCGGTTGACCGTCGGCGATTGAACGCAACGGCCTTCGGCGACCAGTAGCCTTGTGCGCCATGCGCCAGCTCGCCGTGTCCCTGCTGTCCGTCGTCCTGCTGCTGCCCACCGTCGCCGCCGCCCAGGACGCGCCCGCCGCCGCCCCGCAGCGTGCCGTGCTCGTCACCGGCGCCAGTTCGGGCATCGGCCGCAAGACCACCGAGCTGCTGGCGAAGAACGGCTTCTTCGTCTACGCGACCGCGCGCAAGGCGGCGGACCGGCGCGAGCTCGACGCGATCGCCAACGTGAAGGCGATCGAACTCGACGTCACCAGCCAGGAACAGATCGACGCCGCGGTGCAGTTCGTGCGCGCGGCCGGCCGCGGCCTGCACGGGCTGGTCAACAACGCCGGCATCGCGGTGCTCGCGCCGTTGATCGAACTGCGCGAACAGGACCTGCGGCAGCAGTTCGACGTCAACGTGTTCGGCCCGTACCGCGTGACCAAGGCGTTCGCGCCGCTGCTGATCGAGAGCAAGGGGCGCATCGCAACCACCGGCTCCATCTCGGGCATCGTGAACTGGGCGATGGGCGGCCCCTACACGATGAGCAAGCACGCGGTCGAAGCGTTCACCGACGTGCTGGCGCAGGAACTGCAACCGTTCGGCGTCGGCGTCAGCATCGTCGAGCCCGGCAACTACCGCTCCGAGATCATGACCGGAATGCAGCAACGCCTCGTCGATGGCGGCTACGGCGGCAAGGGTTCGCGGTACGAGAAGCAGATCGACCGGCTGATCACCCAGTCGACGGACCGCGCGCAGTACCAGGAACCCGACGACGTCGCCGCCGCCTTCCTGCACGCGCTGACCGACGAACGGCCGAAGCGCCGCTACATGGTGGTGCCGAACCGGCGTGAAGCCGAGCTGACGATCAGGGCGGCGATCGCGCGCGTCGTGCAGCTGAACGAAGGGCAACCGTTCGCCTACGACCGCGACACCCTGGTCAAGATGCTCGACGAGGCGCTGCGCGCGCAGGGATCGCGCTGACCGTGTCGCCGCGGCGCGCCGCGGGGCCATCCCCGCGGCGGCGGCAACAGGGCGTCAGTCGCCCTTCTTGCTGTCCTTCTCCGCCTCGGCGACCAGCGTCTCGATCGCTTCGTCGAGCTTCTCGTCGCCGGGGCTGCCCAGCCACTTGTGACGGATCACGCCCTTGTGGTCGATCACGTACAGGGTGGGCCAGCCGCTGACGTTCCATTGGGTCGGGATCGGACCGGCGGTGCCCTTCGCACCGCACCAGAACGAGCGCCACGAGATGTTGTGTTCCTTCACCCCGGCGAAGTAGGTGTCCTTCTCCTTGTCACTGTTGACGCCGATCAGGTTGAAGGGCTTGTCCTTCAGACGTTCCACGAGCGACCGCTCGTGCGGGAACATGGCCCGGCAAGGGCCTCACCAGAATCCCCAGTAGTCGAGCAGGACGACCTTGCCGCGGTAGTCGCTGAGCTTGAAGGCGACGCCATCGACGTCCTCGCCGACGATGTCGGGTGCCTGCATGCCGACCTGCAGCCGCTCCTTCTCGAACACCGGCGCGCCGATGCGCAGGCCGTGTTCGGTGCCCGCCGACAGCTTCGCCGCTTCGGCGAACAACGCGTCGGCCTTCGCAGTGGCCTTGGCCTTGTCTTCGGCGGCCTTCGCCTTCTCTTCGGCGCTGGCGTCCTTCTTGTCCGCCGTGCGCTGGAAGGTGCGCGACTGGTTCACCAGCGACTTGGCCTGCCAGTACTTGGCCCAGGCCTTCGGCACCGCGTGCGGGCTCTCCGCGATCACGCGGTCGAGCAGCTGGTTGCCGGCCTCTTCACCGAGGCCGCGCTGCAGCGTCATCGCGTTCTCGAGCAGGTCCCCGAGCTTCGGGCTCTGCAGGAAGTCCTTCTCGACACGCTCGCCGACCGCCTTG
Source organism: Planctomycetota bacterium (assembly GCA_049276695.1). Taxonomy (GTDB): domain Bacteria; phylum Planctomycetota; class UBA1135; order UBA1135; family UBA2386; genus UBA2386. The sequence goes on along the minus strand of JBASWX010000742.1, from coordinate 5,225 downwards.
GCGGTGTCCTTGTCCGCGAAGTTCGCCGCCGCATAGACCAGCACCCGCAGGCTGTCGTCGCCCGCGTACTGGTCGGCCAGCGCGATCGCGCGGGCGCCGAAGGCCTTGCCATCGGGGCGTGCGACCGACGCGCGCAGTTCAGTCAGCTTCTTCTGGTCCTTGGCGGCCAGGGCCTCCTTGTAGGCGTCGGAAGCAACGAGCGCCTTCGTCGCCTCCTGGCTGGCCTTGGTGGCAGCGGTCCACTCTGCCACCAGCTTGTCGTACTCGGCCAGCTTCGGTGCCGATGCGTCCACGGCCTGCGCCGGGACCACGACCGCCACCAACAGCGCGGCGAGTACGGATCTCGTGAAGTTCATGCGATCCTCTCTGTGCCGGAACGCGCCGGTGCGCCGCCGGCCCCGGGCCGACGGGCGCGAGGATACCCTGGTCGCCAAGGGCGGCGGAACTCCGCGACGTGTTCGTGACCTATCGACCGCGCCGGGAGGCCGGTACGGGACTCAACTGCCCGGGTTGACCACCGAGACGTTGAAGTACTTGGCCGCCGGATGGTGGCAGATCACCGCCGACGTGCTCTGTTCGGGCACCAGCTGGAACTCTTCGCTGAGCTCGACGCCGATGCGCGACGCTTCGAGCAGCGGCAGCAGCTTCTGCTGGTCCTCGAGGTTCGGGCACGCGGGGTAGCCGAACGAATACCGGCTGCCCTGGTACTTCTGCTTGAACAGATCGTCGATGGCGTCGGCGTCGTGCTGCGCGATGCCGAGCTGCTGCCGCATGCGCTTGTGCCAGTACTCGGCCAGCGCTTCGGCGCCCTCGACCGACAGGCCGTGGAAGTGCAGGTACTCGTCGTAGCGGTTCTCGCGGAACAGCCGCTCGCTCTCGTGCGTCGCAACCGCGCCCATCGTGACCAGTGAGAAGCCGACGACGTCGAGCTCGCCGCTGCCCTGCTTGCGGAAGAAGTCGGTCAGGCACAGGCGCCGGCCGCCGGGCTGGCGCGGGAAGTCGAAGCGGCAGACTTCGGTCTTGCGGTCCTGGTGGTCGAGCACGACCAGCGTGTTGCGGTCGGCGAAGCACGGCCAGTACCCGTAGGCGACGCGCGGCTCGAGCGTCCTTGCCGCCTTGACCTGCTTGACCAGCTCGCGGAAGCGCGGCTCGACCGTCTGCTCGACGAACTTCAGGTACTCCGCCTCGCTGCGTTTGGCCTGCTTGTATTGCCACTGCAGGCGATAGAGCGCCTTCTTGTTCACGTACTGCAGCACGGTGCCGAGGTCGAGTTCCTGCGGCGTCACCACCGCCGGCCCCCAGAACGGCGGCGACGGCACGGTCGGGGCGGGCGGCACCCCGCTGTCGACGTACTCGGCGAACGCGTTCGCCAGCAGTTCCTCCTTCTGCGCCCGCGTCATGCGCCGGTGGCTGGTGACGCGCTTCTCGGGCGACGGCGACTGCGTGACCGTCTTCGCCTTCGCGCGGCCGGTCAGCTCGTCCATGATGTGCAGGCCCGAGAACGCGTCGGAGCCGTAGTAGACGGGGCCCGTCGTGTAGGCGGAACGCAGGTCCTCCTCGACGTAGTGCCGGTTGAGCGCCGCACCGCCGCAGACCACCGGCGTGGAGATGCCGCGCTGGCTCATCAGCTCGAGGTTCTCCTTCATCACCACCGTCGACTTCACCAAGAGGCCGCTCATGCCGATCGCGTCGGCCTTGTGCTCCTTCGCCGCCTCGAGGATCTGGTCGACCGGCACCTTGATGCCGAGGTTGACGACGCGGTAGCCGTTGTTCGACACCACGATGTCGACCAGGTTCTTGCCGATGTCGTGCACGTCGCCGCGCACGGTCGCGATCACCATCGTGCCCTTGGCGTCGCCCGCGACCTTGTCCATGAACGGCTGCAGGTACGCGACCGCCGCCTTCATGCACTCGGCGCTCTGCAGCACGAACGGCAGCTGCATCTCGCCCGACCCGAACAGGTCGCCAACGACCTTCATGCCGTCCAGCAGCACGTCGTTGATGATCGCGAGCGGCGCGTACTTCTGCATCGCCTCGTCGAGGTGCTTGCCGATGCCGATCTTGTTGCCGTCGATGATGCGCTTCTTCAGCCGCTCCTCGACCGGCAGTGTGTTCTCGTCGTTGGCCGACCCGGTGTCGACGCGCTTCTTGCCGGCGAAGCGGGCCAGGAACGCGAACAGCGGGTCGTACCCCTCGCGCCGCCGGTCGTGGATCAAGTCGAGCGTGACCTGCTTGTCGGCGTCGTCGAGCTTGTGCGTCGGGATGATCTTGCTGGCGTGCACGATCGCCGCGTCGAGGCCGTGCTTGCGCGCCTCGGCGAGGTAGACCGAGTTGAGGATCTGCCGCGGGTACGGATCGAGCCCGAACGAGATGTTCGACAGCCCGAGGATCGTGCGCACGCCGGGGATGTGCTTCTTGATCAGCTCGATGCCCAGCAGCGTCTGCACGCCGGCGTCGCGCGACGCCTCGTCGCCCGAACCGATCGTGAACGTCAGCGGATCGAAGATCAGGTCGCCGGGGTTGAGGCCGTGCCGGTTGACGACGATGTCGTAGAGGCGCTGCGCCACCCCGAGCTTGCGCTCGGCGGTCTTCGCCATGCCGTCCTCGTCGATCGTCAGCGCGACGAACATCGCGCCGTAGCGCCGCGCCAGCCGGCACAGCGCGTCGGCCTTGCCCTCGCCGTCCTCGAGGTTGATCGAGTTGATGATCGCGCGGCCGGGGATCGCGTGCAGCGCCTTCTCGACGACGTCGATCTGGGTGCTGTCGACCATCAGCGGCGCTGTCACCTGCTGCACCATCGGCCGCAGCAGCTTCAGCATGTCGGCGGCCTCGTCGCGGCCGACGAACGCGGTGCAGACGTCGAGCACGTGCGAGCTCTCGTGCACCTGCTCCTTCGCCATCTGCAGCATGCCCTCGACGTCGCCGGCGACCATCAGCTCCTTGAACTTCTTGGAGCCGTTCGCATTGGTGCGCTCGCCGACGATCAGCGGACCGGTGTCCTGGTCGAGCGGCACCGAGTGGAACAGCGACGCGAGCTGCGGCTGGTAGGCCTGCGGCCGTTCCGCCGGGCGCAGCCCCTGCATCGCGTTGGCCATCGCCGCGACGTGCTCCGGCGTGGTGCCGCAGCAGCCGCCGACCACGCCGACGCCGAAGTCGTTGACGAAGCGCTGCTGGAAGCGCGCCAGCTCGGCCGGCGTCAGGTCGTAGACCGCGCGACCGCCGACGTTCCTCGGCAGGCCGGCGTTCGGCATCACCATGATCGTGCGCGTCGTGGTCTTGCCGAGGTGGCGCACCGATTCCTGCATCAGGTCGGGCCCGGTCGCGCAGTTGAGCCCCACCACATCGACCGGCAGCGCTTCGAGCGTCGTCACCGCGGCGGCGATGTCGCTGCCGACCAGCATCGTGCCGGTGGTCTCGATCGTCACCGTGCAGAAGATCGGCACCTCGCGGCCGAGTTCGGCCATCGCGTCGCGCGCCGCGATGATCGCCAGCTTGACCTGCAGCAGGTCCTGGCAGGTCTCGATGTTGAGGCAGTCGACGCCGCCCGCGATCAGCCCCTTGGCGTAGACCTTGTAGGCGTCGAACAGCTCGTGCGTGCCGATGTGGCCCAGCGTCACCAGCTTGGTGCCCGGCCCCATGCTGCCCGAGACGAAGCGCGGCCGTTCCTTGGTCGCGAACTTCGCCGCCGCCTTCTTCGCGACCTCGGCCGCCATCCGGTTGAGGTCGAACGCGCGCTCGGCGAGGCCGAACTCGGCCAGCACGTACGGCATGCCGCCGAACGAGTCGGTCTCGACCACGTCGGCGCCGGCGGCGAAGTAGCGTTCGTGGATGCCCTGGATCACGTCCGGGCGCGTCTCGACCAGCAGCTCGTTGCAGCCCTCCAACCCACGGAAGTCGTCGAGGGTGAGGTTGGCGGCGTGGATCTGGGTCCCCATGCCACCGTCGAACACCAGCACGCGGTCCTTCAGCACGCGCAGGATCGGGAACTGGTCGAGGCGGGCGCGTGGGTCGAAACGAGGCGTCATCGGGGCGGGAATCGGGCGAAAGAGCATATCGTCCGGCCGCCGCCCGGCACTCGCGCATTCTCCGACGGGAACAACGGCAGTGCGCGAACGGCGGCACGGTCGCCAGCAGCCCACGGCAGGGTCGCTATCCGTGATGTACGGCGCGCAGCGCCCTTGCCACCACCCTTCAACTCCGCGCGCACGGCGGGGCCGTGCCGACCGAGCGCGAGCACCGCGGCGCGGCGCACAAGAGGATCGGTGTCGACGGCGAGGGCGCGGAGCGGTTTGCGCGCGGCCGGCACCTCGGCGAGGGACCGAGCACTGCCGCCGCCGCACTGCGCAGTCTCGCGTCGCCCGCGACGGACCAACCTGGCCCAGTCGACGACCTTCACGGCCTCGGGTACGAACGCGAACTCGTCGGGTGAGGCTGCGGCGGCGCAGGTAGACGTCGGCGCTGCCCAGCATGCGACACGCCTGCGCGACACACTCCGCTCTTGAACGAATCGGCTCCGCTTGGCGCGGCGATGCGCCGCGTTCCGTCTATGCGAGGCGCAGCCGGCGCCCCTTCGGCACGGGAATCGGTCGGCCGGTTGACTTGGCCGTGTCCAGCCACAACGCAATCGCGTCCTGACAACTGGCCAGCGCAACGTTCGGCGAGCCGCCGTGGGCGCAGCAACCAGGAAGCTCCGGCACTTCGGCCACGAAGGCGCGATCCTCGTCACTCCAGTAGATGATGATCTCGTACTTGTGCGTCACTGCCCGCCTCCGAGCCGGTATCGGATGATGATCGCGCGCACCTGCTTGATCTGGTACGGCTTGGCCTTGGCTCCTGACCGCTGCACGTTGATCAACTCCTCGACTCCAGGCTTGTAGAAGATGTGATGGCTGCCTCGGATCCGCTGCTCGAAACCGAGCCATTCCAGGAGACTGCACAGTTCGGAGAACCGGATGTTGGCGTCGCTTCGCCCACCCAGGATCTCGAGTAGCGTCTTGTCATGGCGGGCCACCGGGGCGCGGCAGAGTAGACCAGGAGACTGCCCAGGTGAAGCCCTGCCGAAGGTCGCGAGGTCCGATGGACCGCAGAGTCCCTTCCGGGTCCTGAGCGGCAGTACCCGCGCGACGCGGGCTTGGTCAGGAAAGAACTGTTGAGGGCGACCGCACGGCTTCGTGATGATGCCCTGCGGCGCCCGGACCAAGGCCGAGCAAGCTCTGGTGCTTCGT
>JBASWX010000741.1:0-3234 GCA_049276695.1 Planctomycetota bacterium | reverse complement strand
CAGCACGAACAGCCGTTCGCCCGCTGCGGCCGCGATCGGTTCGTCGACTGGAACGTGACCCGGCGCCTCGATGCGCAAGCGCAGGCCGGCGTCGGTCGGCACGCCGAGGAACGTGAACGCGCCGAGGTCGTCGGTGCGCGCGGACACCAACCGCTGCCGCTGCCCCTCGGGCGTCAGGAGCCGCACTTTGGCGCCCGTCACCGGCTTCCCGGCAGCGTCGACGACGCGACCGCGTACCGCGAGCACGACCAGATCGAGGTCGAGCACGTTGTCGCCGGCGCGCAGTTCGATCGGGCGCCGGATCTCGACTGCGAAATCGCGATGGTCGAGCACCAGCTGTGCGGCACCGGCGGGCAACCGTTCGGCGCGGAAGCTGCCGTCGGCGCTGGTGGTCGACGCACGCGGGCGACGGACAGCACCGTCGATGTCGAACACGAGGCGAGCCCCGGCCAGCGGGCTGCCGTTCGCGCGCACCGTGCCGCGCGCAGACGCCGACGCGTCCGCGCCGGGGTTCGGCAACAGGCGGATCTCGTGACTGCTGTTGCCCGCGGCTGGCAAGGTCACCGGGCCGAGTTCGGCCCTGGCGAACGCCCGGGCCCGGGCCACGAACACCACCGTCGTGCCGGGCGTCACGTTGAGCGCGCAGGAACCATCGGTTCCGCAGCGTGCGGTCGCCGTCGTCACCAGCGGCGCACCCTGACGCAGTTCCACCGTCGCGTCGGGCACCGGCTTGCCGTCACCGGCGAGCACGACGACGCGTGCGCACGGCACCGGTTCGAGTTCGATCGTGCCGAGGTCGAGGTCGCCGTTCGCCGGCAGCACGATCGACCCGCGCCCCCACGGCGCGAACCCCGGCGCCGCCACTTCGACGCCGAGCGTCTCGCCGGGCGAGGGCCAGAACGGTCCCAGCTCGAGGCGACCGTTCCGCACTTCGGCCGTCGCGGTCGCGGACGGCGAGGTGGCTGCAGCACCATCGCAGACGTACCGGACCGTGCCGCGCGTCACCGGCTCGCCACTGCCGGCTGCGTGCAGCCGCGCCGACACGCGCATCCCCGCATCCCATTCCAACACGATGCCCACCGTTCCGGCTGACGCCACGACCGCGCGACTGGTGATTCGGAAGGTCGCCGGCCGCATCTCGTGCGCGGCGTGCAGGCGGTACGCGCTGCCGGGGCGCAGGCCCGCGATGGCGAACGCGCCGGACGCCGAAACCGGGAACGTGCGCTCGCCGGTCGCCGCAATCGGGCCGACGGTCCGCGGTTCGTCAGCGGACTCCACCGCCGTCAGCGCGACCACCAGTCCGTTGGTGCCAGCCGGGACGCCGACCACCGTGCCGCGGATTTCGGCGCCGACTTCGAGCACGAGCACCAGCCCATCGACTGCGCCATCGACGACGAGGTCGTCGCGCACGAATGCCGGATGCTCGGGGTGTTCGACGAACAGGGTGTAGCTGCCCTTCGCCACGCTGCGGAATTCGAACTCGCCCGCAGGATCGGTGACGACTCCCACCACGGCCTGCGACCGCTCGTGCTCGCCATGCCCGGGGAACGCGACGCGGCGCGCGCGGACCGCGTTCGCCCGCACGCCGACGGTCAGCCACACGCTCGCCGTGGCCACGGGCCGACCAACTGCATCGGTGACCCGACCGCGCACCGGGTTGCCCGATCCTGCCGCACGTTCCCCTGGCGACAGAGCGGCCCCGCCGCTTGCCGGTACGTCGACCTGCTGCGGCGCCGCCGCCGAGTCGAGGGACCCGGTTGCGGTTGCCGCGGGGGCAGCGACCGGCGGCAGCCCGCCTGGCCCGACCGCAGCCGGATCCGGGGTCGCGTACCAGCCGTACAAGACGATGGCGGTCGCCATTCCGAACGCCGCCAATACCAACCAGCGGAACACGGTCGTACCGTTCATGGGCAGATGCAACTTCGCGCGGCGGACGCAACGCGTGGCAGATTCGCGCAGCGTACGGAAGCAGGGGAATGTACAGGAGCTGCGGCGGTTCGACCGCAGCGCGACGCGATCTCGCGGGTCCCAACCGTGTCGCCGCCTTGCAACGCCGGGGGGTGCTCGTAGATTCTTCCCCCCCGTCGCGCATCTTGCGACCCAACCTACCAAGGATCGCCCTCACATGACTCTCCGATCTGCTTGTGGATTGTTCTCTCTCGTTGGCCTCGCGACCCTCGCTGCATGCGGCGGCGGCGGCGGTGGCGGTGGCGGCGGCGGTGGCGGCACGACCACGCCCGCCGCAACCCTGCAGATCACGCCGCAGAACAGCCGCTCCACCGCGAGCACGGCGTTCAACGGCGCCCAAGGCGCAACGGCAGTCGGCGGCGCCAGCAATGCCGCCTACGCGCGGCTGGAGGGCACCGCCCCGCGGCGCTTCGAGCTGGCGCGCCACCTCACCAGGCAGGTCGAGGGCTTCGCCACCGAACCCGTGCTGATGGCGATCGAACCGGTCACCTTCCCCGGTAGCGGTGGCGGAACCGCGACCGCAACTTTCACGGACGCTGACAACGACGGCATGCTGGAAGCCGGTGACTCGATCACGATCACCTACACGAACTTCGACGAGGACGGCTTCGTCCTCAATGGCACCGAGAGCTTCGCCATCAACGTCCTCACGAAGTCGCAGAGCAACTTCACGCTGCAGGCGACGATCACCCTCAACCTCAGCCTGACCGAGGGCAGCGTCACCAAGTCGGCGACCGGTTCCTTCCGGGTCCAGGTGAGCGAGACCGCGTCGCAGGACGTGGCCGGGCTGACCGCTCTGACGGACGTGGTCACGGGCGACGAGAAGCTGGCGGCGAACAGCTTCTTCGAGATGACCGAGACCGACACGACCCTCAGCGAGACGCTGCGGGGCGCGATCGAGGACACCTCGCTCGGTGGCCGGGTCTCGTTCGACACGCAGTTGCCCTTCTCGGGCGATTCCGACGACGACTTCCCGTCGGCCGGCATCTTCGTGATCACCGGCACCGGTGGTTCGAAGCTGCGCCTGACGGCGCTCGACAACACGACGGTCCGCATCGAACTCGACTCGGACGGCGACGGCCAGTTCGACGACTTCAGCGACGACGTTGCGTGGGCCGATCTCGCCAGCGAAGACGTCTGATTCCAGACCTCCTGACCTACCCCTCGCTTGATTTGGCCGCTTTTTCGACGCCAGCGGCAGCCTGAGCGACTCCGTAGCGCATGCGCTGCTTGGTGCCCGGGAAGCACGTTGTGGTCTGGCTGAGC
>JBASWX010000740.1:0-3722 GCA_049276695.1 Planctomycetota bacterium | reverse complement strand
CCGCCAGCACGCGGCCGCCCGCGGTCATCAGGTCGCCGCCGGCGCGCTGCGAGGTGCCGGCGTGGAACACCTGCAGGTCGGGCCCCGTCGCCACCTTGTCGAGCCCGAAGATCGGCACGCCCTTCTTGTAGTCGCCGGGGTAGCCGCCGCTGCAGGCGACGACGCACACCGCGACCCGCTTGTCCCACACCGGCGCCTCCTGCGTCTCGAGCTTGCCCTCGGCGGTCGCCATGAGCAGCGGCAGCAGGTCGCCCTGCAGCCGCATCAGCAGCGGCTGCGTCTCCGGATCGCCGAGCCGGCAGTTGTACTCGAGCACGCGCGGTCCCTGCGCCGTCATCATCAGCCCCGCGTACAGAAAACCCTGGTAGCGGCGGTTCTCGCGGTTCATCGCGTGCACCGTCGGGAACACGATCTGGCTCTCCACCTGCGCCGCCAGCCGCGGCAGGATGCCCACCGGCGTGATCACGCCCATGCCGCCAGTGTTCGGGCCCTTGTCGCCGTCGCCCACCGCCTTGTGGTCGCGCGCCGGCTCGAACGGCACGATCGTCTGGCCGTCGGTCAGCGTGATCAGCGACACCTCCTGGCCTTCGAGGAAGTCCTCGAACACCACCTGGTTGCCCGCTTCGCCGAAGCGCCGCTTCTCCAGGCACTCGGCTACCGCGATCCGCGCCTCGTCGTTGTTCTTGCAGACGGTGACGCCCTTGCCGGCGGCGAGCCCCGACGCCTTGACCACGATCGGGCCGTCGGGCCGGTTGTCGAGGAACGACCGCGCCGGGCCCAGATCCTCGAACACCTGGAAGCCGGGCCCCGGGATGCGGTGCCGGCGGCACAGTTCGCGCGCGAACGCCTTGCTGCCCTCGATCTCGGCCGCCAGCTTGCTCGGCCCGCAGCACAGCCGCTTGTGCTTCGCCAGTTCGTCGGCGATGCCGGCGACCAGCGGCGCCTCCGGCCCGACGACAGTCAGGTCGATCTTCTCGGCGACCGCGAAGCGCACCAGCCCGGCGATGTCCTCGGCCGAGATGTCGACGTTGGTCGCGGTCTGCGCCGTGCCGGGATTGCCGGGCGCGCAGTAGAGGCGTTTCAGCAGCGGCGACTGGTGCAGCTTCCAGCACAGCGCGTGTTCACGGCCGCCCTGGCCGACGACGAGTACGTTCATGCGGGGAGAAAGAGGGGCCGCACAGGCTACGGTCGGGCGGCGGCGGGCGAAAGGGCGCGCAGTTCCGATCGCGACGCTACTTCGCGAGCTGCAGATCGACGCGCAGCGGTGCCGTGCCGACCGTGAACGTCGTCGAGCCGCTGCCGCTGCCGAACTCGCTGCAGCGCAGTGAGTAGGTGCCGGGGCGCAGGCCGATCGACCAGGTGAAGTCCTGCTTGCCGTCGATCTGGGTCAGTTCCTTGACGATCTCGGTGCCGCTCGCGTCGCTGAGTTCGACTTGCATCGCGCCGATCCAGCGCTCGCGCGGCGTCGCCGGCTTGCAGCAGACCTCGACCGTCGCGGCAGGTTGGACCGTGTGCTCGAACGGCGGCTCGGCGCCCGCGAAGTTGACGGCGACGGTGCCCGGGGCGAACCCGGCGCCGCGGACGCGCACGTCGTACGCGCCGGCTGCGATCGGCTGCGAGCGGTAGCGGCCCGGCGCCACTTCGGTGAACGGCTCGAGGGTCACGAGCCTGACGGTCGCTCCGGTTGCGGGCCTGCCGTCGGCGTGCTTCAGCACGATCTCGAGCGGACGCTGCGCGTCGGCCGCGAACGGCGACAGCCGCAGCGTCTCGTTCATGCCGAGGCGCAGCCCCTTCGCTGACAGTTGACCGCGGCCCTCGATGTCGCAGTACAGGTCGTACTCGCCGCCAGGCAACGGGCCGATGCGGAACGTCGTCTGGCCCGCCTCGAGTCGCTCCTGTGGAACCGCGAAGCCACCACCGAGCAGCGCCTTCGCGTAGACGGCCAACACGGCCTTGGCCTGCACCCCGTCGGGCATCACGATCGAGCCCTCGATCCAACCCGAGGCCATCGCTGCGGCGTCGATGCGCACGCTGAGCGCGTCGGCGGACGGCCGCACGTTCTCGAGCACGGCGCGCGGCACCAACGCCGCAGCGCCAGCACGCGCACCGCCCTCGGTCGGTGCGAACACGAACACGCGGTATGGACTGTCCTCGAGCTGGGCGATGCGGAACGCACCCTTGGCGTCGGTGATCGCCATGCCTTCGATCGGGCGGCCGCCGCGCCCACGCACCACGACTGTTGACATCACCCGCAGCATCCAGCGCGCGAGCGGCTTGCCCTCGGGGTCGAGCACCGTGCCGTGGATCGCACGCTCGGGCGGCCTGGTGACGTCCCACGTGCGCTGCTCGCCGTCGGCGAGCGTGAACTCCTGCGTGACTCCAGGCCCCACGGTGGCGCGCGCCTCGACCTCACCGGGCAGGATCGCTTCGATCCGGTAACGGCCATCGTCGTCCGTGCGTGCCGTTCGCCAGACACTCCACGAGCCCAGGCCCGGCAACGAGCGGCGGTGCATGGCGGTGATGTCGACGCCGGCCACGGGTTGCCCACCGGCATCGCTGACGCGGCCCGAGAGACTCGCGCCGGCGCGCAGCGCCAGCACGATGGTGGTCGGTTGCTCTGCTGCCGTCGCGACGCGCTCGCAAGCGGGAGCGAAGCCCGCTGCCTCGGCCGCGATGTAACGTTCGCCGACCGGCACCTCGTCGCTCGCGAAGCGGCCTGACGCGTCGGTTCGCGTCTCGAGGAACTCGCGCTTCGAGCCGCTGCCGAAGCTGTCCTCACAGGCGATCAGGACGCGCGCCTCGGCGACGGCGCGGCCATCGGGATCGACGACCGAGCCGAGCACGGAACAGCCCGCGGGCCCGAGCTCGAGCTTCACGTCGACCGGCTCGCTCTGGATCTCGCCGCGCGGACTGCGCAGCGAGACCGCGACGCTCGGCTGCAGACCGGCCTTGCGCGCCCACACGGAGCCGAGCGGCAGTCCGCGGTATGCGAACACGCCAGCACCATCGGTCGTGCCCGCGAGCACGCCCGGAGGGCTGCCCCGCTCTACGTTCGGGTGCCGACACCACACGCCCGCTCCGGGCAGCGGCTGGCCGTCGGCGCCGACGACCAGCACGCGCAATCGCTGTGCGTCCGCGGCGAGTTCGACGGTGCGAGTCTCGCCGACGACGACCTCGGCGTTCGTGCCGCGTGGGCCGCCCGGCAGGAGCAGCAGGTACTCACCCGGCGTCAGGTCGCTGAACGTGGCGAAGCCCCGAGCATCGGTGGCGCGCTTCGTTCCGGGATCGCGAACGCCGTGACGCATTGCACGCACTTCGAGCGATGGCGCGGGCGCACCGTCGGGCGCCCAAGTTACGTGCACCGCGAGCGAGCCCGTGGTCGGTGCAGCTTCGCGAACCACGGGAGACGCGGTTGCGGCCGCCGGCGCGGCAGCGGCGGCCGGTACGAGTGCGGGAACGACGGCAGGCGGAACGCCGGCGGCAGCGACCGCCGGCGCCGCACTCGCTTGTGTGGGCACGACCGGCGCGCTCGCGCCGCTCGCTTCGAACGCCTGCCAGGTGCCGACCAGGACCGCGGCGACGATGGCGCCGAGCACGACCTTCTTCATGACGAATCCTCCGACCAGGAGTCCCGCTGCCGCCGCGACGCCCGTCGTCGCCGCAGCCTGACCGAGCACGGCGTCACGCGCCGCCGCGAGCCCGCGCCCCGGCGACAGCAACAC
>JBASWX010000739.1:0-6710 GCA_049276695.1 Planctomycetota bacterium | reverse complement strand
CGCCGTTGCCGGCCCGGCGGCGCGTTCCGGTTCGCGGCTGGTGCGGGCGCCCGGCGGCGGGCTCGTGCTGTTCGGCGGCATGGGCAGCGCGGGGCGCCTCGCCGACACCTGGACCTGGAACGGCACTGCGTGGTCGTTGCAGTCACCCGCGACCGTGCCGCCGGCGCGCAGCGAGCACGCGTTGGCGTTCGATCCGGCGTCGGGTCGCACCGTGCTCTACGGCGGCACCGCGTTCGCCGTGTCGCCCGCGAGTGGGGCGCTCGCCGATGCCTGGCAGTGGGATGGCGTCGACTGGTCGCCGCTGCCGCCGCCGCAGGTTGCGCCGCTCGAACTGCCACAACTGGCACACGACGGGCAGCGCTTGTTGCTGTGCGGTCGGGATGGCGGCCTCGGGGCCGCGGTCGCGGTCCACGCGCGCACCGCCGCCGGCTGGCAGTTGCTGCACCACGATGCGCCGTTGGCCGACGTGTTCCAGCCGTGCTACACGCTCGACCTGGTGCGCCAGGAACTCGTGCGTTTCGGCGGCCGCGACCTCTACGGCAGTGCGCACCGCGACGACACCTGGGTGTGGAATCTCGGCTGGCAACTGCGCACGCCGGCGGTGCGGCCGCCGGCGCGGCGCGGTGCGCCGATGGCGTTCGATCCGTTGCGCGGGGTCGCGGTGCTGTTCGGCGGCGCCAACACCGGCGGCGTGTTGGGCGACACCTGGACCTGGGACGGCACCGTGTGGGTGCAGCAGACGCCGGCGTCCTCGCCGCCGCCTCGCGTCTACGGTGCGATCGCGTTCGACCCGCTGCGTGGCACGGTCGTGCTGTTCGGTGGCCAGGGCGCTCCCGGCTACCTGACCGACACCTGGGAGTGGAACGGCACCACCTGGGCTCCGGTCCCGACCGCGGTGCAGCCACCGGGCGCAACCGCGGTGTCGATGGCGTTCGATGCGGCGCGGCTGGTGCTCGCGCTCTACGTGGCGACGGCGGGCCAGCCAGGGCAGCTGTGGGAACTCGGCGCCGCCGGCTGGCAGCTCGCGCACGCCGCGGGCCCGAGCTATGGCCCGCTGGTCTACGACCCGGGGGCTGGCAACCTGGTGGCGATGTCGCCGTACGGTCCCGCCGACTACGTGCAGGGCGCGTGGGTGCTGCGGGCGATGGCGACGCATTCCTTCGTCGTGAGCGACCCGGTGCGCGGCGGCATCCTGTCGGTGCCGAGCACGGGTGCCCTGGTGCAGCTGGCGACCCTGCAGCCGGCGTCGGCGGTTGCCTATGGCCAGGGCTGCGGTCCACTCGGCGAGGTGACCGTGGGCGCCAATCGCTCGCCAGCGCTCGGCACGAGCGTCGCGGTGCGCGTGCGCACGCTCGCCAGCGGCACGCCGACGTTCCTGTTCTACGGCGCGTTCGACCAGAACGTGCCGCTCGGCGGCGGCTGCACGTCGTGGGTCGGCGGGCTGATCATCGGCCTCGGTGCGGTTGCGCCGGCGCACGGCCATGCCGAGTTCGGACTCGCGGTGCCAGTGGCGCCGTCGCTGCTCGGGGCCGCAGTCTTCGCGCAACCCGTGACGCTGTACCCGAATGGGCTCGGCTTCGGCAACGGCGTGCGGCTGACCGTCGGCTGGTGACCCGCCGTCGGCGGCGTCACTTCATCGCCGCGTAGACGCGGTGCACGTCGTCGTTCTCGTCGAGGCGTTCGAGGAACGCGGCGACCTTGGCGCGATCGTGCTCGTCGAGCTGCAGCGGGTCCTTGCCGCGGTAGCCGAGTTCGGCGGTGTTGACGGTCCAGCCGGCCTTCTTCAGCGCCTCGGCGACCGGATACATGTCGGTGCGTTCGGTGAAGAAGCGGCCGCCGCTCTCCTCTTCCTTTGCGCCCTCGAGCTTCTCGACGTCCTGGGCCCCGGCCTCGATCGCCGCCGACTCGAGGTCCTGGCCGGCCTGCGGGTGCGTCGCCTCGACGATGCCGACGTAGTCGAACAGGAACATCACCTTGCTGCCGAACTGCGCGTCCTTGAACAGGGTGCGGATGTCGGGCGCGGTGCGGTTGCGGTTCTCGGTCAGGCACTCGACGATCACCGGCACGTTGCACGGGCCCATGCCCTCGTAGGTGACGAGCTCGTAGTTGATCTGCTCGTCGCCGGTGCCGCTGCCCTTCTTGATCGCGCGGTGGATGGTGTCGTTGGCGACCGACTGCTTGCGGGCCGCTTCGACCGCGAGCGCGAGGCGCGGGTTCATCGCCGGATCGGGCACGCCCATCTTGGCGGCGACCATGATCTCGCGGATCAGCTTGCTGTTGATCTTGGCCCGGCGGTTGGCCGTGACCTCTTTCTTGGCGTGCAGCCACTGACGACCCATCGTGCGGTGCTCCTGTTGCGGGCCACCCAGGATGGCCCGGGTCGCAGCGCGTGGCAAGAGGCACGCGGGTTGCGAAGCGCGCGGTCTCGCAGCGCTGCGGCCTGCGAACGACCTGCGCGCAGGACAAAGTGCGCCGGCCCCGTGTTGGTGGGTGCCTCTGCCGCAGGTCGTGGCTAGCCTTCGCCGCACCCAGTCCCTCTTTCTCCCGTCTCAGGAGTCAACGCGTGACGAACGCTGCAGCCGACACGAACCGGGATGGCACCGTCCTCCCCGAGTTCACGCAAGTCATGGGGCATCCGCAGCCACTGTGGATGCTGTTCATGTCCGAGTTCTGGGAGCGCTTCGCGTTCTACGGCATCCGCTGGGCGCTGGTGCTGTACATCGTCGCGCAGTTCCATGCGGGAGCGGCGACCGGGCAGGCCGAGGCGAACCTGACGTACGGGTCGTACCTGGCGCTGGTGTATGCCGTCGCGATCTTCGGTGGTTACGTCGCCGACAAGGTGATCGGCTACCAGCGATCGATCCTGACCGGCGCGGTGTTCATGGCGGCCGGGCTGTTCCTCATCACGCTGCCCGATCCGACGATCTTCAACCTCGGCCTCGCCACCATCGTCGTCGGCAATGGTCTGTTCAAGCCGAACATCTCGACGATCGTCGGCAAGTGCTATGCAGTGGGCGACGAGCGCCGCGACTCGGGGTTCACGATCTTCTACATGGGCATCAATGCTGGCGCCTTCGTGTCGCCGCTGCTCACGAGCTGGCTCGCCGAGAGCGTCTTCGGCACCGAAGCGGTGCCGTCGTACAAGGTGGTGTTCTTCACCGCCGGCATCGGGATGCTCGTCAGTCTCGTCTGGTTCTACCTCGGCCGCCGTTCCCTGAAGGGCATCGGCGCGCCGCTGGCGGACCAGCAGAACCCGATGCGGGTGACCTACGTGGTGCTCGGTGCGATCGTCGCCGTACCGGTGGTGTTCGCGCTGCTGTCCGTGGGTGCGAACACCCTGCAGTCGGTGCTCACGATCATGTTCGTGGCCCTGGCCGTGATGTTGATGGTCGAGGGTGTCCGCGATGGCGCCGTCGCCCGCGACAAGACCATCGCGATGCTGCTGATCTTCGTGTTCAACATCATCTTCTGGATGTTCTTCGAGCAGGCGGGCAGCTCCTTCACCTTCCTGGCCGACCAGATCGTCAACCGCCAGCTCGGCAGCTGGACGTTCCCGACGGGCTGGTTCCAGAGCGTGAACGCCGTGGCGATCATCGTGTTCGCGCCGATGGTGGCGTGGGTCTGGGTCGCGCTGTCGAAGGTGAACGCCAACCCGTCGATCCCGCGGAAGTTCGGCCTCGGCATCATCTTCAACGGGCTCGCATTCCTGCTGCTGATGTTCGCGCTGTCGAGCCTCGTCAACCCGGCCGACAACAAGATCCCGTTCTGGACCCTGTTCGCGGTCTACCTGATCCAGTCGGTGGGCGAGCTCTGCTTGTCGCCGATCGGGCTGTCGATGGTCACCAAGCTGGCGCCGGTGCGACTCGTCGGACTCGGCATGGGCGGCTGGTTCCTGTCGACCGGGATCGGCAACAACCTGTCCGGCATCTTCGCCAGCCACGTCAGTGGTGAGACGGGCATGACGACGGACTCGGCGCTCGGCGGCTATACGTTCGGCTTCTGGGCGCTGTCCGCGGCCGGCTTGATCCTGCTGCTCGCAGCACCATGGGTGCAGAAGCTCATGCACGGGGTCAAGTAGACGTCGCCGGCGCGTCCCGGCGTCGCCGGGACGCCTCTCCGTCCGCGTGCCCGTGCGTTCCAAGATCGCCCGCCTGTTCGCCGTCGGCCCGAACCTGCGGGCGCTGACGCCGGGTACGTCGCACCGCCTCGACATCCTCGACGCGGTGCGCGTGATTGCGTTCGCCTACGTCGTGCTGCACCACTGCGCGACGTTCCTGTTCTACTGCGTGCCGTTCGAGGAGATGCGCGCGCTGCTGGTGCAGCCGGCGTTCGCGTGGGTGCTGGAAGGCGAGCTGTCGGTCGATCTGTTCTTCGCGCTGTCCGGGTTCCTGATCACCGAGATCCTGCTGAAGGAGATCCGTGGTTCCGGCACGCTGCGCCTCGGCCGCTTCTACGCGCGCCGCTTCCTGCGGCTGGCGCCGGTCTACTACGTGTTCCTGGGCCTCGTGTGGGTCGGCACGCAGCCGCACGAGAACGCGCACAACCTGTGGGTGAACGCCCTGTGGCTCAACAACTGGCTCTGGGTCCAGGACATGGCGGTGATCTGGACCTGGTCGCTGGCGATCGAGGAACAGTTCTACCTGACGTTCCCGCTGCTGCTGCTGCTGCTGCTGAAGGCGCCGGCGGGTTGGCGCCTCGGCCTGCTGATCGGCGCGATCGCGTTGAACGGCGGCGTGTTCCTCGGACTGATGCAGAAGCACGGCCTGCACATGCCGCACCTCGGCTCGATGCTGGACCTCGCGCGGTTCAACCTGTTCTGCGACGCGCTCTACACCAAGCCGTACACGCGCTACGGCGCGATCCTGATCGGCGCCTTGGTCGCCTGGCTGGTGGCGTTCCATCCGCGCGTGCTCGACCTGTCGGGCCGCCGCCGCTGGCTGCAGTTCGCGTGCCTGGGTACCGCACTGGTTGCCAGCGCGTGGCTGTTGCACCGCGACCAGGAGGCCAGCGGCTGGTGGGCCGACGTGTGCTACGCGCACCATCACCAGGTCGCGGGCGCGGTCGCCGCCCTGTTCATCGTGCTCGCGCTGCAGCGGGAGGGGCTCGGTGTCTGGCTGTCGCGCCTGCTGCCGGCGAAGGTCTTCATGGCGCCGTCGCACCTGACCTACACCGGCTACCTGATCCACCCGTTCGTGATCCGCGCGTACTACAAGGGCTTCTGGTTCTGGCCAGGAGCGGGCATCGACAAGGTCTCCGACTGGGGCATCGCGACGCTGCTCGGACACTTCGCCGTCGTGCTGGTCGTCACCTACCTGCTGACGGTCCCGCTGTACCTGCTGGTCGAACGGCCGGGCATGAACCTGCGCGACTTCGGCAAGCAGCGATAGGCGCTCGCACGGCGACCCGGCTCAGCCCTTCTTCTTCTTCGCCACCGCGTCGCCGGGATCGTGGCCGAGGTGCTCGCGCAGCGCCTCGCGCAGCAGCCACTCGATCTGGCCGTTGATGCTGCGCATGTCCTGCTCGGCCCATGCGCGCAGCGCCTCGAACAGCCGCGGCGGCAGCCGGAGCAGGAACTTCTTCGCGTCGTCCGCCATCGTCTAGCCGTACAGCGTGCCCGTGTTGACGACCGGCTGCGTGCCGCGCTCGCTGCACAAGACGACCAGCAGGTTGCTGACCATCTGCGCCTTGCGTTCCTCGTCCAACTCGACGACCGAGTGCGCCTTCAGCTGCTCGAGCGCCATGTGCACCATGCCGACCGCGCCATCGACGATGCGCTTGCGCGCGTCGATGATCGCCTCGGCCTGCTGCCGCTGCAGCATCGCGCCGGCGATCTCGGGCGCATACGCGAGGTGGCTGAGCCGCACCTCGAGCACCTCGATGCCCGCCATCTGCAGCCGCGTGGTCAGCTCCTTCTGCAGCTCGGCGTTGACCGCGTCGCTGCTGCCGCGCAGCGACACGGCGTCGTCGTGGGCGACGTCGTACGGGTGCTGGGTCGCCAGGTGGCGTAGCGCCGACTCGGTCTGCACCTGCACGTACGACTCGAAGTCTTCGACGTCGAATGCGGCCTGCGCCGTGTCGCGCACCCGCCACACCACCACGGCGCCGATCTCGATCGGGTTGCCGCGCTGGTCGTTCACCTTCAGCTTGTCGCTGTTGAAGTTGTGCGCGCGCAGGCTCACCTCCCGGCGGCTGGCGAACGGGTTGACCCAGAAGAAGCCGTCCTGGCGCAGCGTGCCCTTGTACTTGCCGAACAGCACGACCAGCTTGCTCTGGTTCGGCGGCACGATCACGAGGCCCTTGAAGGTCAGGATCGCGGCGAGGATGCCGAGTGGGCCGGCGATCAGCAGCAGCACGCCGAGCCGAAGGTCGCCGTGGTCGCACTGCATGCCGCCGTACGGGATCGCCGCGATGCTGGCGAGCAGCAGCACGATGCCGAACAGGAGGCGCAGCAACCCGTTGCCAGGGGAGGGATACGAGAGTTCGCGGGAGGGAGCGTTCATGGCTTGGAGGTCGTGGCTATTGGAATGATATCACCACGATAGGAAGTGTCCAGCCGGGCGCCGTTCCTGTCGCGGCGGGCCCGGATTCCAGACCTCCTGACCTACCCCTCGCTTGATTTGGCCGCTTTTTCGACGCCAGCGGCAGCCTGAGCGACTCCGTAGCGCATGCGCTGCTTGGTGCCCGGGAAGCACGTTGTGGTCTGGCTGAGC
>JBASWX010000738.1:0-4965 GCA_049276695.1 Planctomycetota bacterium | reverse complement strand
ACTCGAACCAGAGTGTCCGGCGGGCGATGGCGGTCAGATCGGTGCCGAACCAACCGCACCACCAACCCACGACGCCGAACACCAGCAACAGGAACACGAACGCACGCATCGCCACCTCCCGTGCCCGAGGGCACCTGACCGCCGACACGATCCTGACCGGGATCGCGCCCGGCGACGACCCGCGAGGCCGTCCGCCGAGGCTGGGCACCGTAGCAGACGGCGCCGGGAAATCGAGAGCTCCGCTCCGCCAGTGCCGTCGACGGAGGCCGGTTGAACCCTTGGGTTCAGGTGGGCTCCCCGCGGCGCATTCAGGTGCGGGCGGGCGGCGCCGCCAGGGGCGCCGTCTCCCGCTCCATCCTGTCACCGCTGGTCGGAGCCCGGAGAATGGTCATCGGTTCAACTTTTTGGCCCGCGTGCAGCTCGCACACCGCAGAGCGGAGCATCCCGAAAGAACTGTCGCAGCATACCTCGCCGCGGTCGGCGCAGCCGCCGTCATTCCCAGCGGTTCTTCGCGATCGCCGCCAGCACGCGCTCCGCCGCCGCGACCGCGGCGACGCCGTCCTCGCCGCTGACCACCGGGCGGCACCGTTCGCGCACGCACCGCAGGAAGTCGGCGAGTTCCTCCTGCAGCGGGTTGCCGGCGTCCAGGGTCATGTTCTCGACCTGCAGCAGGCCGTCGAACACGAACTTCCACAGGTCGCCCATCTGCGCCTTGTCGAGCCGTTCGAGGTCGAGCTGCTGGAAGTCCCAGCCCGGCGCCTTGCGGACCACCATGCCCTGCGCCTGCTGGAAGTCGAGGCTCGCGTAGCCCGCCTTGCTGAACACCCGCATCTTGCGCATCGGCTTGAGCGCGACGCGGTTGGCGGTCAGGTGCGCGACGGCGCCATTGCCGAACTTGATGATCGCCGACGCCATGTCCTCGGCCGGCGTGAACACCGCGCCGCCGAACGCCTCGACCGAGACGATCTCGCTCTTGACCAATGCCAGCACGAGATCGAGGTCGTGGATCATCAGGTCGAGCACGACGCCGATGTCCGTGCTGCGGAAGCTGAACGGCGCCAGCCGGTGGCTCTCGATGTAGCGCGCGCTCTCGCCGATCGCGGCGATGCCGCGCAGCGCCGGATTGAAGCGTTCGACGTGGCCGACCTGCAGCACGCGGCCGTGGGTCCGCGCCAGGTCGACGAGCGCCTGGCCGTCGGCGACGGTGCGCGCGATCGGCTTCTCGACCAGCACGTCGATGCCGTGCGCCAGGAACTCGCCGGCGACCTCGCGGTGCAGCTTCGTCGGCACCACCACCGACACCGCATCGACTTTGCCGAACAGTTCGCGGTGGTCGGCGAACGCCGGCACGCTGAACGTCGCCGTCGCGTACGCGCGCGCCGCCTCGTTCGGATCGGCGACGCCGACCAGTTCGCACTCCAGGCCGGAGAACAGCCGCGCGTGGTGCTTGCCCAGGTGGCCGACGCCGACCACGCCGACCCGGATGCGCTGTGCCGGCGTTCCGCTCACGGGCTCAGGCATCGACCAGCGTGAACTTCAGCTCGGCCTCGGCGACCAGCCGGCCGCCGACCTTGCAGCGCGCCCGCACGTGGCCGACCTGCGGCTTGGCCCGGATCGTCTCGACCTCGATGCGCAGCTGGTCGCCGGGCACCACCGCGCCGCGCAGCTTGACCTTGTCGATGCTCCACAGCACCGCCAGCTTGCCGGTGTTCTCGAGCTTGCGCAGCAGCAGCACGCCGGAGAGCTGCGCCATCGCCTCGAGCTGCAGCACGCCCGGCATGATCGGCTGCTCGGGCCAGTGGCCCTGGAAGTACGGCTCGTTGATGCTGACGTTCTTGATCGCGACGCCGCGCTGGAAGCCGTCGAGCTCGATCACGCGATCGATCATCAGGAACGGGTAACGGTGCGGCAGCAGCTTCAGGATCTGCCGGATGTCGAGCTCGGTCACCGTCGGCGGCGCTTCGCCCTGTTCCTGTTCGCGCTCGCGCTCGGCCAGGATGTGCTGCACCAGCGCCATGTTCAGCCCGTGGCCCGAACGGGTCGCGATGATGTGCGCGTCGAGGTCGACGCCGGCGTTGGCGAGGTCGCCGATCAGGTCGAGGATCTTGTGCCGCGCCAGCTCGTCGTCCCAGCGCAGCGTGTTGGCCTGCGGCCCCTCGGGCCCGACCACCAGTGTGTTCTGCGCGTTGG
This sequence comes from Planctomycetota bacterium, assembly GCA_049276695.1. Taxonomy (GTDB): domain Bacteria; phylum Planctomycetota; class UBA1135; order UBA1135; family UBA2386; genus UBA2386. The sequence goes on along the minus strand of JBASWX010000738.1, from coordinate 2,775 downwards.
CGCCCTTGCCGAGCCCGGCGGCGCGCAGCGCCTCGACCTCGTGCGCCATCACGAACGTGCGCGCCGGCGCGATCTCGCGCTCGAAGTTCTCGGGCGACAACTCGAACGCGACCAGCTGCTTCTGGCCCGGCGCGGTGCCGTTGCGCGCCGGGTAGTCGAGGTGGTACTCGATCGTCAGCTTGCCGGTGCCGGGCAGCGCGACGATGCTCGCCGCGCCGTCGCGCACGTAGATCGGGTGCTTGACCGCGTAGACCGGCCGCGGCGCCTTGGTCTCGACCACGCCGCTGCCCTGCAGCGCCTTGAAGAACTCGAGCGAGCTGCCGTCGAGCCCGGGCACCTCCTCGCCGTCGATCTCGACCAGCGCGTTGTCGATGCCGAGTGCGTACATCGCCGCCAGCAGGTGCTCGCAGGTGTAGACCTCGGCGCGGCCGTCCTGGATGCAGGTGCGGCGCTGGCGCGCCTTCATGTTGGCGCCGTGCGCGCGCACCACCGGGTGCTCCTCGATGTCGGTGCGCACGAAGCTGACGCCGGTGCCGGCCTCCGCCGGGCGCACGATGATCTTGATCTCCTTGCCGGAGTGCAGACCGGTGCCGCGGTACTCGACCGGCGCCTTCAGGGTGCGCTGCATGCGCACCGTCGGTTTGACTTGGGCGTCAGCGACCACCCGCTACTGGCCCCCCGCCTTGCTCGCGTCCTTCGCCGTTTCCTTCTTCGGCTCCGGCGCCGGTGCGGCGGCCTTGTCACCCGCCTTCGGCTCGTCGAGCGGCACCATCAGGAACTTGATCACGTCCGGAGTCAGGTCGACTTGTTGCGACGCGTACCAGATCTGTTTGCGTTCGAACAGCAGCATGCGCTTCTGCACCGAGTCCGCGGACAGCTTCGCGACGTCGCCGGTGGCCGGCTCGATGTCGTAGACTCGCTGCACGATCGCGACGCCGCGTGCCTCGGCGACCTTCCTGCAGGCGACCTCGAGATCCTCGTAGATCAGGAGCATCAACCGCGCCTCCTCGAGGGCGAACTTCTCCTCGAGGCGCTTGCGCGTCTCGCGACGCTGCTGCTCCATCAGGGCGAGTTGCAACTCGCCGTCGCGGCGCTCCTCGGATTCCTTGTCCAGGATCTCGATCGCCGCGCGCTGTTCGTCGACCGCCTTGCCCATCTCCGCCATCCGCACCTTCATGGCGTCCGCCCGCTTCTGGAGTTCGCCCCGGAACTTGATCCAGCGCGGGTACTGCTCGAACGCCTTCACCAGATCGACGACACCAACACTGATCGCCGGCACCTTGGTCGCCGAGGCCTCGACAGCGCTCTTGCCGGCCGGGTTGTCTTGCGCCAGGAGGAACGGCGCCACGAGGAGTGCGAGGACGACGGTGCGGATGTTCATGGGAGCCCTGGCGGCGACTTCGCCGCAACGCGCACGGTAGCGCGCTGCCCGGCGGAAGGCCAAGGTCCGGGCGGCCAACGTTCGGTGCCGCGTCAGCGGGCGGCCGCGCCCGCGAGTGCCTGTTGCAGATCGGCGAGCAGCACGACCGCGCCTTCGAGCCCCACCGCGATGCGCATCAAGCCATCGGGAATGCCGGCGGCCCGCCGCTGCTGCGGCGACAGCGCCGCATGCGTGGTGAACGCCGGCAGCGTCGCCAGCGATTCGACGCCACCGAGGCTCGGCGCGCGCGCGATGCGCTGCAGCCGGTCGTACGCGGCCTTCGCGCCGGGCAGACCACCCGGCAGTTCGAGCGCTATGACGCAGCCGCCGCCGCGCATCTGCTTCGACGCGAGCGCGTGGTCAGGATGGTCCGGCAGGCCCGGGTAGCTCACCGCCAGCAGCCGCCCTTCGCGCACCAGGCCCGCGAGCCCTTCCGCGACGGCCATCGCCGCAGCCTGCTGGGCCGCGACGCGCAGCGGCAGCGTCGGCCAGGAACGGAGCAACAGCCACGCCGGGTCGGGAGCCAGCACCGCTCCCGTGCGGCGCCGCCACGCTTCGATCGGGCCGAGCAGTTCGTGGCGACCGGCGACGACGCCGGCCAGCACGTCGGAGTGCCCGCCGTAGAACTTGGTCGCCGAGTGCACGACCAGGTCGACGCCAAGTGCGAGCGCGTGCTGCACCGGCGGCGGCGCAAAGGTGCCGTCGAACAGCGTCAGCGCACCGGCGCGCCTGCTCAGCGCCGCGATGCCGGCGACGTCGGCCACGCGCAGCGTCGGGTTGATCGGCGACTCGAACACCACGAAGCGCGCCGGCCGCTGCAGGGCCCGCGACAGGCCAGGCAGATCGAGCGCCGAGAAGCGTTCGACCTGCACCCCGAATCGCACCAGGTCGGTGGTCGCGAACGACGACGTGCCGCCGTAGATCTCCTCGGCCACCAGCACCCGGTCGCCGCTCTTGCAGTGCGCAGCGAGCGCCCCGCTGATCGCCGCCATGCCGCTGGCGAACGCCACCGCACCGTCGGCGCCTTCGTGCGCGGCGACCAGGCTCTCCCACGCGCGGCCGTTCGGGTGGCCGACGCGCTGGTAGAACTCGCCCGACCGTTCGCAAGAACCGAGCGCGCGCAACGTCTCGGCGTCGGGCTGCGCCGAAGTCGAGCTGCGCACCAGCGGCGGCGACAGCGGACCGAGCAGCGGCTGGTGCGGGTGCGGGGTGCCGTACAGCGGTTCGGTCATCGCCGCGATCATCGCCGCCGGCGCGCCGCGGGGCCATCGCCGCGGATCCTTGCCCGGCCGGCCGCTGCCGCCGACAGTCGCGGCATGGCACCAGCCACCCTCGCGATCGGACCCGCCGTGCAC
>JBASWX010000737.1:0-6668 GCA_049276695.1 Planctomycetota bacterium | reverse complement strand
CCGCGCGCACCGCGCGCGGTGCGGCGATCACTGCATCGGCTCGGCTCTGCGGGTGTAGTTCTCAAAACGCATGTACTCGCGGAAGAACCGCAGCACCACTTCACCCGTGGGCCCGTTGCGCTGCTTGGCGATGATCAGCTGCGCCAGGCCGGCGTTCTGCTCGGTCGGTTTGTAGTAGTCGTCGCGGTGCAGCAGGATGATGACGTCGGCATCCTGCTCGATCGCCCCGGACTCGCGCAAGTCGCTCATGCGTGGCCGGTGGTCGTCGCGGTTCTCGACGTCGCGGTTGAGCTGCGACAGCGCGATCACCGGCACCGACAGTTCGCGGGCGATGCTCTTCAGCCCGCGCGAGATCGCCGAGATCTCCTGCTGCCGGCTCTCGAACCGCCCGCCGCCCGCCATCAGCTGCAGGTAGTCGACCACCACCAGGGCGATCTTGTGCTTCTGCTTCAGCCGCCGGCACTTCGCCCGCAGTTGCGTGATCGTGATGCCCGGTGTGTCGTCGACGTAGATCGGCGTCTCGTACAGCCGGGTCGCCTCCTCCTGCAGGCGCTTGTACTGCTGGTCGGTGATGCGACCGCGGCGCATCGCCTGGCCGTCGATCTGGGCGCGGCAGCACAGCATGTTCTGGATCACCTGCTGGTTCGACATCTCGAGCGAGAAGAACGCGACCGGCGCGCCCTGGCTGGCGACGCGTTCGGTCAGGTTCAGCGCCAGCGTCGTCTTGCCCATCGACGGCCGCGCCGCGACGATCACCAGTTCGCCGGCCTGCAGGCCGCCGGTGATGTCGTCGAGGTCGTAGAACTCGGTGCCGAGCCCGGTCAGCCGGCCGTCGCGTTCGCGCAACCGGTCGATGCGGTCGAAGGTCGCCGTCAGCACGTCGGCGATGCTGACCGCCTCGCCGTTCTTGTCCAGCCGCGAGATCTCGAAGATCTGCCGTTCGGCCTCGTCGAGCAGGTCCTTCGCCTCGAGTTCGTTGTCGTAGGCGCGGCGCGCGACGTCGAGGCAGGTCTCGAGCAGCCGGCGCTGCACCGACTTCTCGCGCACGATCTCGGCGTGGTAGACGACCCCCGCCGCGGTCACCACGCCCTCCATCAGGTCGAGCAGCAGTTCGTGGCCGCCGGCCTCCTGCAACCGGCCGCTGCGCGACAGTTCTTCGCCGACGACGATCGGGTCGGTCGCGTGCCGGCCGTTGTACGCCGTCAGGATCGACTGGAAGATCAGCTGGTGCCGCGGCAGGTAGAAGTCCTCCGGCCGCAGGAACGTCACGTCGACGACCGCGTCCGAGTGCAGCAGCAGGGCGCCGAGCACGGAGCGTTCCGCCTCCAGGTTCTGCGGCACACCGCGCCCATCGAAGGTCTGCTTGAAGTCGACCATGCCGGAGCAGCGACCTTCCTTAGCGATCGCCTGCGGCCGCGCAAGCCGATGCCGTGTTGAGAACCTGTCAGGAGGCGTGGAGGGCATGGGGACGCGGCGATGCCCGGGCCGTCACTGCTCGCGTTCGCCGGCGAAGTGAAAAGAGTGTGGCGCTGCCGGTTCTCCGGCGCGGCGGCACGATCCCGGGCGCGGATTCAGCCGAGCACGCGGCCCTGCGTCGCGTCGCCGTCCAACGCGACGACCCCGCGCGCCGCCAACTCGGCCAGCACGTCGCTGGCCAGCAGGTAGTCGATGCGCAGCTTGCGCTGCAGCAGCGCCACGCTGGCACGCCGGGCGCCGAGCACGACTTCGACCGCTTCCTGGATCAGCGCTTCGTCGACGCCGCCGAACAACGGCTGTTGCCGGGCCACGGCGTCGCCTTCGGCGGGCGGGCTCGGCAGCGGTTCCGGCCGCGGGATCGCAACCGTCGGTTCGACCGGCGCTGCGCTCGCCAGTTCGACGAACGGCTCGGACTGCTGTTCGGGCGCGAGGTCCACCGGTTCGAGCGGGGTTCCGGATGCCGGCACGGGGGCGGCCGCCACGGGTTCGCCTTGCGCCACTGGCTCTGGCTCGGCCGGCGCCGGCGACGCCGCGGGCACCTCGGACTCGGGCTCGGACTCGGGCTCGGACTCCGCGACCGCCGCCGCGTCGACCTCGGGATCCGCGATCTCCTGGTTGTCGGGCGCTTCGGGCGGCGCCCACTCCTCGTCGTGCTCCTGCCGGGCCGCGGCACGCCGCTCGTAGTAGGACAGCCGGCGCCGCGGCGGCTCGACCACCGGCTCGACAGCGAGCTCGGCCGGCTCGTCGTCGAAGGCGCCGTCAGCGTCACTGCGGCCGGCCTCGGCGGTCGCTGCCGCGTCGTCGCCCGCCGCCGATGGCTGCCAGACGGCAGCAGCCGCGACCGGCGCGGCCAACGGCTCGGCTGCGCCGGCGAGCTGCCGGAGGTGGTCGGTGACCGCCTGCTCGACGCCGGCGTCGGCGTTCGCCGGCCCGACTGCGCGTTCGAAGCGTTCGCTGAAGAAGAAGTCGGTGGCCAGCAGCAGCGACGCGAAGGTCGCCAGGAACACCAGCACCAGGCTCGGCACGTAGCCGATCGCCACCACCAGCGTCTCGGCCAGCCAGGCGCCCAGCGCGCCGTGGTGCGGGGCCGAGACGCCGCCCTCGCCCAGGTTGAGGAACACGCCGAGCAGCACCGCCATCGCGACCAGCCGCAGCAGGCGCGCGAGCGGCCGTTCCAACCGGCCCGCCACCAGCCAGATCGTGCTCCAGGTCAGCACCAGGAGGCAGAACAGCACCGACGGCGCGAGGCCGACCGCGCGGTACCAGCCGGCGTAGAACTGCTGCAGCGGCGAACGGACCGCGAAGACGTCCTGGCGCAGGTGGTACCACAGCAGCGCGGACAGCGAGAACGCGGCGACCCCCATCGGGAGGAACGGCCAGAGCCACTCGGCGACGGTGCGCGACGGTCGAGCCTCTGCTTGCGAGACTGGCGTGATCAGGGTCATGGCCCCTCCCGGGCATGCTGATCCGTCCGGCGCCACCGAACGGAACGCCAGGAATCTACCGGCCGGTGGTCCGGGCCACAAGCAATGGGGTCGGGCCGCAGACGGCGGCGTGGCGGTGCCCGGCGACGAACCCGCCGCGGCGGGCTACAGGTCGCGCGCGTCGACCGACACCTGCACGTCGCTCCACGCCCACTGCCCCGGGCGCATCGTGCTCGCCACCACCAGGTGCAGCACGATCTGTCGCGCACTCGCTGGCCCGGTGATCTGGACCTCGAAACCGTGCGGGAAGCCGCCGTTCGCACTGCTGACCAACCCATAGTTGCCGATGCCAAAGTTCGCCGGCGCGAAGTTGGTGGCGACGGAGTGGTGCCGGTAGCTCAGCAGACCCTGCACCTCCGCCGTCGACCGCAGGATGTTCCACGGGCTCGGCCGGCTGCCGACCGGCGAATCGCGCAACACCCAGCTGCTGTCGTCGATCATGCGCAGCGTGCCCAGCACCGCTGGCATCGCACCGCGGCGCCACACCATCACGCACGCCGGGTGGATCTCGCCGGCGAAGTCGGGCGTCCGGGTGTACAGATGCTGCAGCACCTGGGCCTTGTCGGTCGCGTTGCTGATGCGGTCGATGCCCAGTGCGTCGATCAGCGGCTCGCTCTCGAGGCGAACGATGTTGAGGCCGATCGGCCGACCGCTGGTCGGGCCGCCGTCCTCGGCCACCAGGTAGTAGTACACCCAGCGGTAGACGTCGACGTAGTACTGGTTGCCGCTGGTGCACTGGAACCGGTCGCTCCAGGCCAGGCGCGCGTAGAACAGCGAGTTGCCGGTGATCTCGGCGCCGGTGGTGTCCGGCCGCGGCGAGCCGCTGGCCAGCGCCGTCGGCAGCCGCCGGCTGGCGAGCGGCACTGGCGCCCCGGCGAGATCCCACAACGCGAGGTTGGCGGCACCTTCGGCGTCGTTGCCGAACACGCGCACGGCCGACGCCAGCTCGGTGCGCATCTGGTCGAGCAGGTCGTGCGTGATCTCGGTCGCGCGGTTGAGCCGCCGCGCGTACTCCTGCGCCTCGCCGCCGGTGACTGCCAGCGTCGACACCGCGTACACGAGCAGCGACAGCAGCATCGCGGAGATGGTCAGTTCGATCAGCGTGAAGCCGGACGGAGCCGGACGGCGGTGCACGGTGGCCATGGCGTCAGCTCAGCGTTGGATGAACAACCGGGTCTGGTGGTACGAGTAGTGCACCGACGCGCCGGACCGGTAGCAGTCGATGCGCAGCTGGTAGGTGCCTTCCGGGAAGTCGTCGGCCGGCACCGACCAGTCGAACTCCTCGGCGCCGGTGGTCGCGTCGTTGACCAGGTAGAAGCTGCTGGTCGGCCGCACGCCCGGCGTCGCCGGCGAATCGTCCTGCACGTACAGCCACGTCTGGCCGGCGTCGCGGCTGTACTGGATCACGTACTGCAGCTGGCTCTCGGCCCCCGAGAACGTGCCGGTGCCGGTGTACGGCAGGTTGTCCCAGCGCGTCCACGCGGTCGCGAACTGGATCGTGATCGCCGCCGGGTTGTCGAGCTCGGTGATCGCCGTCGGCGAAGTGATCTCGAGTCGCGGCGGCAGGTCGACGCGCAGCGTATTGGTGGTGCTGCCCGCCTCGAAGAACGAGTGGATCAGCGTCAGCAGCGAGTACTTGGCGATGAACGTCGTGCCGTTGTCGACCGCGTTGCTGATGCCGTTCATGACCATGTACCCGGCATTGGTGTTGGTCGGATCGACCAGCTTGATCAGCGACGAGCCGGCACCCGCCGAGTGCGAGTAGTAGGTCTTCAACGTGCTGGCGGTGAAGCGCGTCAGGTATGGCGCGTAGCCCCAGTGCTCACCCACCGCGGTGCCGACGTTGGCGGTCAGGCTGAACGGGCGCGACACCGGCGCCGAGCTCGGCACCGTCAGGTTGTAGTTGTTCGCCAGTTCGTTGCCGACCGTGGTCAACGTGCCGTTCGCGGTCGACGAGCTGTGCTGGAAGGTCGACGCGCTCGACCCGATGTTGAAGAACGTCGTGCAGCCGTAGCCCGAGCAGCGTTGCCGGTGGTCGGCGATCGTGGTGCCGTAGGCCGTGCGGTTGCTGCCGTTGTGCGTCGCACTGCACGCCGCCAGGTAGTACTGGCTCGACGCGGTGCCCGGCGTCAGGTTGCCGCGGATCGTGCCGCCCGCGGTGCTCTCCCACATCGACGCGGCGACCGAGTCGGGCGCCAGTTCGCCGAGCCACGGCATGCCCCACCAGTAGCCGGTGCCGCCCTGGCGCACGAACCGCCGGAAGGTCTGGCCGTTCGCCGCAATGAGGTTGTCGATGGTGCCGTTGCCGGTCGTGCCGTACGGCGCCAGGTTGCTCGGGATCGAAGTCGGGTAGCCGTTCGCCGAGTCGTAGCCGATGTCGGCGCCGATGCCGAGGTAGTAGAACGACCAGCCGGTCAGCGTCGTGAACACGCAGCGGCTCTTGACCAGGCCCTCGCGCAGCAGCTGCATGTAGCGCGGCACGTCGCAGGCCATCTGGCCGCTGCTCCACAGGTTGCGCAGCTTCGACGTCGCCAACGTCGCGACGATCGTCGTGTAGTCGGCGTACGCGGCCTCGGTGTTGTTGTTGAGGTTGTCGTGGTACCAATTGAACGACTCGGGGAAGTCGTCGCCAGCGATGAAGCAGTCCTTGTACGGAACGTGGCGCGGGTCACCGTTGAACTGCGAGCGTTCGGTGATCGGCACGTCCTCCTTGCTGTCGGCCCACCACGCGTAGGTCACCGACAGGTTGTCCGGATCGCTCGCGACGGGGAACACGGTGCCGCTCTGCTGCCAGGTCGTGCCGCCCGACGAGTAGCCGGTGGCGACGCGCGTGCGCACCTTGACCACCACGTCGCCGGTCGGGTTGTAGGACGAGCCAGCGTCGGTGACGAAGCAGTTGCTGGTCAGCACCGACGGCGCGAGGCTCAGCGTCCAGCGCGCGGTGTTCTTCGGCAGCGTGGTGCTGGTCGACGTCAGGTCGCGCGCGGTGAAGCTCGGCACGATCGGAGCGGTGGTCGTGTTCGCAACCGGGCACGGGACGTACTCGAGCTGGTAGAGCCGGGCACGTTCCGAGTTCGGCAGGCCGCGGCCGGAAGCGTCCGGTGTGCAGGCGGTCGGGGTGTTGAACAGGTAGACGCGCGTGCACGCGGGCTGGCCGCCGGCTGGCGCGACGTACTGCGCGATGTAGTACATCTCGTTGGCGACCGGGCTGTCGGTCGAGTGCTTGGCGTTGGCCCACGCCGCCGCGTAGTTCGACGTGCCGCCGACCGACACGCCGCCCTTCAGGTTCTGCAGCGTGCAGGCGGCGGCCAGCTTGGTCGGGAAGGCCCCGTCGGTCAGGTTCATGCCGACGACCTCGACCACCATCGGATCGGTCATCACCGCCGGCCCCGCGTATGCCGCCGCCGACGTACGGTGGCCGTAGGCATACATTCGGAAGCGCAACGGGTCGGTGAAGCCGGCATCCGCACGCCTGGTGCGCAGTTCCTCGGGGTGGGTGACGACGCGCAGACCCGGCCAGACGACCGGACTCTTCGCCGCGTCGCTGTAGTTGCGCAGCGCCGGCATCGGCAGCAGTTCGCCGTGCAGGTTCATCACCAGCGCGTTCTTGTACTTGTTCGGGTTGCCGTACAGGTCGTCGAGGAACAGCCGCAGCGTCGGCTCCTTCGACATGTCGGTCAGTTCCGCGGGCGGCGTGCCGCCCCCGGC
>JBASWX010000736.1:0-15068 GCA_049276695.1 Planctomycetota bacterium | reverse complement strand
GCTCAGCCAGACCACAACGTGCTTCCCGGGCACCAAGCAGCGCATGCGCTACGGAGTCGCTCAGGCTGCCGCTGGCGTCGAAAAAGCGGCCAAATCAAGCGAGGGGTAGGTCAGGAGGTCTGGAGTCAACACGGTGGCGGTCGCCGAGCCGCGGGCGGCCATCGCCAGGCGGCTGCCGTCGGGCGACCAGTGCAGGCGCAGCAGGCGCTTGCCGCCGAAGATGTGTTGCCAGAGCAACCCGCCGTCGGCGGCGCGGCGGCGTTCGACCTTCTCGGCGCCCACGATCAGCGCGAACTCGCTGCCGTCGGGGGCGAACACGCAGGTGTCGCCGAACCCGCCGTCGTCGGTGCCGGCGAACTCGCGCGTGGCACCGGTGTCCAGATCGCAGATCCAGGCCTTGCCGTCGTGCGCGATGGCGGCGCGCGAACCGGTGCTGTCGGCGCGCAGCCAGCCGCCGCGAGTCGGCAGACCAGGTCGCCGCGATTGGCCGCTGACGACGTCGAGCACGTTCAGCCCGTCGTGGAAGGTCAGCGCCGAGGCGCCATCACCGCTCAGTGCGACCGACCCCGAGCCGAGCAGGCGGCGGCGGTCGCGTTGCGTGGTGTCGACGAGGCTGACGACTCCCTTCGACACGCCGGCGATGAGCGAACCGCCGGCAGCGACGGTGAGGCGGAGTTCGCCGTGCAAGGTGAACGGTTCGAGCCGGGCGCCATCCGCGGCCAGGTGGTCGATGCGCCACCAGCCGGCGGCGATCCAGGTGCCGTCGGCGAGCGACATGAGGTCGCGGCAGGTGCCGTTGCTGGTCGGCAGTCGCCGCACGATCGTGTTGGTGTCGCGATCGATCACGCAGATGCGTTCGCCGTTGCCGACCCAGAGCTGCCGGCCGTCGTTGCTGAAGGCGAGCGCCGAGACCGGTCGATCGCCGACCCGGAACGGTTGGCGGGCGCCGGCATCCAGGTCGAGCAGTTCGACTTCGCCAGTGTCGCTGCCGACGGCCAACGCGCCCGTCGTCGGGTCGACCTGCAGCCGGTGGATCCGGTCCGAGCGCTGCAGCAGCGGCTGCGGTTGCCCGGCGACGTCGGGCCAGCGCAGCACCGCGCCGCGCAGGTCGCCGGTGACGAAGCCATCGCCGAGCACCGCCGCACTGGTCACGGCGGCGGCGTGGGCGTGCAGGTGCCGGCGCTCGACGCCGCGTTCCAGATCCCAGATGACAACGTCGCCGGAAGCGGTGCCGACGACCGCCGTCGGTGCGCTCGTCGAGACGGCCAGCGCGCCGATGCGGGCCCCGGGACTGCCGAGCACGCGGCGGGTCGTGAGCCGGCTCGGGTCGAGCAGATGCAGTTGGCCTTGGTCGTCCGGAACGACCAGGGCGCCGACTGCCGGCGCGAACGCGACCAGACCGTCGGTGGGGAAGGAGCGGCTGTCCAGCACCGGATCGCGCATCGCATTCTCGACCAGCGCCCAATGCGTCGCCCGCGGCATCGACGCCTCGAGGTGTTGTCGCCACAGCGCCGACGCCGACAGACTCGAGTTCTCGAGGCGCAGGGCGAGCCGGGCGTTCCGGTACTCACCGCGCTGCAACTCCTTGGCGAGGCGGCTGGCGTTGGCATTGGCGTGCCGCTGCGAGTCCTCGGCGGCGAGCCACAGCTGCGTCGTCACCGCGCTGCCCACCAGCAGCACGACCAGCAGCAACAACGAACTGGTGGCCAGGGCCCGGTTGCGGGCGATCCACTTGCCGAGCTCGGCGAGGCCGCCGGTGCGGTAGGCGGAGACGACCCGCAGCTCGAGGAATGCCCGCAGGTCGTCCGCGAGCGCCAGCATCGTCGGGTAGCGGTCCTGCGGTTGCCGCGCCATCGCGTTGTCGCAGATGGCGCGCAGTTCGGCCGGGACGCTGGCGGGCACCGATGGCGGCGGCCCGTGGCGCACCGCGGCGAGGATCTGGTCGGAGGTGGCGACGCCTGCGTTCGCGGTGAACGGCGCGTGGCCGGCCAGCAGGTGGTAGAGGATCGCGCCGATCGCGTAGACATCGACCGCGGGGGCGCCGGCGTCGGCGCCACCGTTCGCCTGCTCGGGCGCCATGTAGGCCGGCGTGCCGACGACGTCGCCGGTGCGCGTCAGCAGCGGCGACCCGGCGTTCTCGCCCGCGATGTCGGCCCGCACGGTGTCGAGGTTCGGCGCGGATTCGGGCGTCGACGTGTCGCGCGCACTCACGACCCGCGCCAGGCCCCAGTCCATCACGTAGGTCTCGCCGAAGCGGCCGACCATGATGTTCTGCGGCTTCAGGTCGCGGTGTACGACGCCCTTGTCGTGGGCGTAGGCCATCGCCTCGCAGACCCGCAGCAGCACGTGCAGCGCCCGGGTGCGCGACCAGCCCTCGCTGCCGGTGTGCAAAAGGGTCAGCAGTTCGCCGAGATCGCGGCCGCGCACCAGCTTCATGACGAAGAACGGGCGGCCGTCGCCATCGAGGCCGAGTTCGTAGACTGGCACGATCCCGGGGTGATCGAGCTGGGCTGCGATCTGCGCCTCTTCGACGAAGCGGCGTTGCAGGCGCCCGTCACCGTCCTGGCGATGGATCTTCAACGCGACGTCGCGGCGCAGCTCTTCGTCCCAGGCCATCACGACCTGGCCCATGCCACCGCGCGCGATCTCGGTGCCGAGCGCGTAGCGCTGCCAACGCTGCCGGTTGGCGGCCAGGCGCGCCATCAACGCGGACAGCGACGCCGAATCCGCAGCCGACACCGCGGCACCAGGGCCGGTCTTCGACAACGCCGTGAACGCGTGCGTCATCGCCTGCCAGCGCCGGTGGATGCGCCGCAGTTCGGTCGCCAGTCCGGGTTGTTGGCGGCACAGCGCCTCGAAGTCGGCGGCTTCGCCGCGCTCGACGCCTTCGAGGAACTCGGCGAAGTGCTGCTCGGCCGGCGAGTCGACGGGCTCGTGGTCAGCGGGCATGGCACGCCGAGCATAGCGCCGTGGTCCGGTGCGGCTCGGGCCCTCGCGCCGCCGCGGCGCCGCCGGATACAGTGGCGCGGCGATGCACGCCCCGGATCCCGCCGTCGAACAGCTGGTGGCCAGGCACCTGCCGGCGCTGCGCGCCTTCGTGCGCCTGCGCATGGGAGCCGAACTGCGGTCTCGCGAAGAGAGCGGCGACATCGTGCAGTCGGTCGCGCGCGAGGTGTTGCAGCACCGCGACCGCTTCCAGCACGGCGGCGAGCAGGGGTTCCGCGAGTGGCTGTTCACCACCGCGCATCGCAAGGTTGCCAATCGCCTCGAACACTGGCGCGCCGAGAAGCGCAGCGTGGGGCGCGAGCTCCCGGTCGAGGTGCCCGAACAACTGGCCGGGCTGACGGCGTCGCCGAGCCGGCATGCGTCGGCGCGCGAGGAACTGGCGGCGGTCGAGGCGGCGTTCGACCTGCTCAGCGACGAGCAGCGGGAGGCGGTGACCATGTCGCGGCTGCTCGGCCTGGGCCACACCGAGATCGCCGCCCGCATGGGCAAGACCGAGGTCGCCGTGCGCAAGGTGCTGTCGCGAGCCCTCGCCAAGCTCGCGACGGCGTTGGCCGCGGGCGATGCGGTCGACGACGGCTGAGCCCGGCGTCGGCAGCGGGGGGCGGCCCGAGCAACGGTGGCGGTGGTTCACGAGGGGTCGGTGCCCGGGGTCGCAGGGCCCGCGTGGCGGTATGCCGGCGGTACCCGCGCCGGCAATCCGGCGGGCCAGGACCGTGTGACCGGCTTTCGGCGGCAGCGGCGCCGGTGTCGCGGGCCAGAACAGCGCCTCGTCGGTCACAGCACCGCCGCGCTCCGGATTGCGACATGGTCGCCCTGCGCACCGGCCCGCCATGAAGCACACCGCCGCCTTCGCCCTCCCGGCCGCCCTGTGCCTCGGGCTCGCCGCCCAGCAACCCGGCCTTCGTGCCCCCGCAGCCACCGGCCTCTCCACCGCGCAAGGCGTGTTCGTGTGCGATGGCGAGCTGGTCGCGCTCGGCGCCAACTACAAGGCCTGGTTCTGCGACGGCGAAGTCGAGTTCGTGCCCGCGTTCGGACGCACGGCAAAGCACAACGTGCCGCTGCGGTTGCGCGCCACCGGCATGGCGCGCGGCGAGGCGGCGGTTGCCTTCGCCTCGGTGCCCGCCCAACGCCACGGGGCGGAGGCCGTGCGCTTCGCGCGCGCGGTTGGTGTGGCCGAGATCTTCGTGGCGCAGGAACGCGGCCTCGAGCAGTCGTTCGTGTTCGCCGAGCGGCCAGCCGGCAACGGCGACCTCGTCGTCACCTGCGCCTTGCAGTGCGAGTGCGACTCCGCGGCCGATGGCCAGGGCGGGCTGGTGTTCGCAGCACCCGGCGTCGGCACGTTCACGATCGGCGCCGTGACTGGCATCGATGCCGCGGGGGAACGGGTGCGAGGCGCGCTGCAACGCACCGGCAACACCCTGACGATGTCGCTGCCCGCGGACTTTGTCGATCGCGCGACCTATCCACTGGTGCTCGATCCGCTGCTCGGGGGGCCGGTGCTGGCGAGCGGGCTCGATCGCGAGAACGCCGATGTCGTGTTCGATGCCGGCACCGGCGATTGGCTCGCGGTGTGGCAGACCTTCGACAGCAGCAGCTCCGACGCCGACATCTATGGCCAGCGCATCGATCAAGCGACGGGCAGTGCATTCGGCGGCGTGTTTCCGATCGACGTCACCAGCGTCAACACGTTGAACCCGCGCGCCGGTTCGGTGCGCTCCGCGGGTCGCGTGCTCGTCGTCTACCACTGGGCGGGGATCTTCACCGGAGCCCTGCAGTGCCGGACGATCGCGGTTGCCGCCGGCACCGCGTCGACGGCCGCCACACTCGCCAGTACCGGTTGGTCGAGATACGCCGTCGCCAGCGAGGACACGACTGCCGACAACGAAGCGCTGGTCGTGTGGGGCACGGGAACGGACGTCGTGGCCATGCAGGTGACCGTCAATGCGTCGGGAGCCCCGTTGGTCTCGGTTGCCATCAGCATCGTCTCGGGGCTCACCGACCCGACTTGCTCGATCAGCAAGACGAACGGTGGCAGCGGCAACTACCTCATCGCGTGGCGATCCGCGGGGATCTTGCCGGTGGGCGGCACGACCCTGTACGCGATCCTGGTTTCGCGCAACCTCGCCGTGCTGACGCCAAGCCACACGGTGGACACCGCCGTCTCGGGCGCCGCGGCGATCGACTGCAACGGCAGCAGGTACCTCGTCGCCTACACCAGGTGGGAATCCGGCGGCATGACTCGCGACATCCGGTGTGCGAGCGTCGTGTACCTCGCTGCCTTCGGCGCCCTGACCGTCATCGACGGCCCCACGCCGCTCGAAGCCACCGTGGGCCAGGACGAGACCTGGCCCGACGTCGCCTGGCTCGGCCAGCGCTACTGCGTGACGTTCACCGAGAACACCGGCACGACCACGGAGAATGCCTTCGCCTGGCTCGTCAGCCCCGACTGCACGACGTGCAACACGCGCATGACGCTCGCCGGCGTCAACCTGACGACCAGCTACACGCTGGAACGCGACGCGCGCGTCGCCGGTCGTGCGCACTTCGTCGCCGGCGCGATCGACGGCGAGATCGTCTACACCGAAGACCAGACCACGCCCCCGCACCCGATCGTCGTCGGCCAACGCGTGGTGAGCAGCGGGCCCGGCGGTGCGGTGACCAATCTCGGCGGCGGCTGTGGCCAGGGTGGCACCGCGACATCGACGGCGAACGGCTTCGCTGTCGGCAACACCAACTGCCAGTTCGCGGTCACCGGCCTCGCTCCGGGGGCGCTGCCGTTGTGCTGCCTCGCCGTGCCGGCGGCGACGATCCCGTGTGGCACCTGCACCTTCCTCAACCCGCTCGCGACCTACTTCGAGCCGAACGTCGCCGGGACGGCGACGTTCACGTTCGCGGTGCCGTGCGGCACGGTCTTCATCGGCTTCCAGATGGACGTGCAGTGGGCGTCGTTGCTGACGCCGACGTCGCCGTGCCCGCTGGTCTCCGGGCTGTCGGCGAGCAATCGTGTGCGCTTCACCGTCGGTTCGTGAAGGTGCAGTGAAGCGCCCCGCTAACCGGCGCGGCAGGACCTCATCGTCGGTCACAGCAACGGCGCGCTCCGGATTGCCGGCATGGTCGCCCTGCGCAGCGGCCTGGCCGGTGCCACCTGGCCACGGGCTCGCCGTATCTCCGCAAGGCCGCTTTCGCTCCCCACCCAGGTCATGAACCACACCGTCGCCTTCGTCTTCCCGGCCGCCTTGTGCCTCGGGCTCGCCGCCCAGCAACCCGGCCCTCGTGCCCCCGCAGCCACCGGCCTTGCCACCGCGCAGGGCGTGTTCGTGTGTGACGGCGAACTGGTCGCGCTCGGTGCCAACTACAAGGCCTGGTTTCGCGACGGCGAAGTCGAGTTCGTGCCCGCGTTCGGCCGCACGGCAGAGCACAACGTGCCGCTCCGATTGCGCGCCACCGGCATGGCGCGCGGCGAGGCCGTGATTGCCTTCGCATCGGTGCCCGCCCAACGCCAAGGGGCCGAGGCCGTGCGCTTCGCGCGCGCGCCGGGGGTGACCGAGATCTTCGTGGCTCGAGAACGCGGCCTCGAGCAGTCGTTCCTGCTCGCCGACCGCCCGGCAGGCAGCGGCGAGCTCGTCGTCACGTGCGACCTGCAGTGCGAATGCGAATCCACACCTGACGGCATGGGTGGGCTGTGCTTCACGGCGCCCGACGTCGGCACGTTCTCGATCGGTGCCGTGACGGGCATCGATGCCGCGGGCGAACGGGTGCGCGGCGCGCTGCAACGCACCGGCAACACCCTGACCATGTCGCTGCCTGCCGCCTTCGTCGATCGCGCGACCTACCCGCTGGTGCTCGATCCGCTGCTCGGTGGGCCGACGCTGGTGAGCGGGCTCGATCGGGTGGATCCCGACGTCGTGTTCGACGCCGGCACGGGCGACTGGCTTGCGGTGTGGGGCACGTTCGCCAGCGGCACCGACTCCGACATCTACGGCCAGCGCATCGCGCAGGCGTCGGGCAGTCCGTTCGGCGGCGTGTTCCCGATCGACGTCACGACCAACGACACCGTCACGCCGCGCGCGGGCTCGGTGCGCTCTGCTGGTCGCGTACTCGTCGTGTACAGCCGACCCATTGGCACCTTCTTCACCGGCGAGGGCCGCGTCATCGCCGTGGCAACGGCGACCGTGTCCCCACCCGCGACCATCAACACTTCCGGGACCCCGCGCTTCGCGGTCGCGAGCGAGGACACCACGTCCGACAACGAAGCGCTGGTCGTGTGGGCCACGAACACGAACGTCATGGCTGCGCAGGTGACCGTCTCCGCGTCGGGTGCACCGGTGCCCGCGAACCCGGTCAGCATCGCCAGCGGCCTCAATGCCCCATTCTGCTCGATCAGCAAGACGAACGGCGGCACCGGCAACTACCTCATCGCATGGCGATCGTCGCCGACGCTGTCGCTGCCGATCGGCACGCCCCTGTTTGGAATCCTGGTCTCGCGCAACCTCGTCGCAATGACGCCGGCCCTCGGGCTCAATCCCGCTGTCACCAGTACGCCGGCGATCGACTGCGACGGCAGCAGGTACCTCGTCGCCTACGCCAGGTGGGAGCCGGGCAGTCAGGTTCGCGACGTCCATTGCCTGAGCGTTGCCTACGTCGCCGCCTCCGGCGCCCTGGTCATGAGCGCCGGCCCGTTGCCGGTCGAAACAACCGTCGGCCAGGACGAGGACACGCCGGACGTCGCCTGGCTCGGCGAACGCTTCTGCGTGACGTGCACCGAGGACGGCGGCACGACGTTCGAGAACGCCACCGCCTGGCTCGTCAGCACGGACTGCACGAAGTGCAATGCCCGCATGACGCTGTCCGGAGTGAACCTGACGCCGAGCTACACGATGGAGAGTGTGGCGCGCGTCGCTGGTCGCGCCCACTTCGTCGCCGGCGCCATCGACGGGGAGATCGTCTACACCGAAGACCAGTCCACGACGCCGCACCCGATCGTCGTCGGCCAACGCGTGGTGAGTAGTGGCCCCGGTGGTGCCGTGAGCAACCTCGGTGGCGGCTGCGGCCAGGGCGGCACCGCGACGGCGACGGCGAACGGCTTCGCCGTGGGCAACCCCGCCTGCCAGTTCGCGGTCAGCGGCCTCGCTGCGGGTGCCTTGCCGTTGTGCTGCCTTGGCGTGCCGGCGGCGACGATCCCGTGCGGCACCTGCACGTTCGTCAACCCGCTCGCCACCTTCTTCGAACCGAACGTCGCTGGTACGGCGACGCACCTGTTCGCGGTGCCATGCGACACGGTCTACATCGGCTTCCAGATGGACGTGCAGTGGGTGTCGGTGCTGACGCCGACGTCGCCGTGCCCGCTGGTCTCCGGGCTGTCGGCCAGCAATCGGGTGCGCTTCACGTTGGGTTCGTGAAGTTGCTGGTGGTGCCCGCGAGGGGTCGGTGGCCACGCGGGCTCGACAGCGTGACGGCGCGCAGCGAGGCGCCAGCGCGCCCGAGAAGGCACGCCGCAGCGCCTGCGCCCGCTGGCCAGGCTTTCGCCGCGATGCCACCCACGGCGACACGATGGCGAAAGCGGTAGCGTCGGTCACAGCGCCAGCCTGCTCCGGATCGACACGGTGTCACCTTCTTCCGCGCGTGCGGCAGCCAACTCCGCAACGCCAACCGAGGACCATGATGATCCGCCGACTCGCAGCCGCTCTCTCCCTCTCCGCCATCCTGACCGCGCAAGACGCGCGGGATCTCTCGACCCCTGTGGCTCACGTCAACCTGCTGGGGGCTTCGGTCGCCAGCATCAACAGCACCGTCGCTCAAGGCTACCGGCTCACCAACATCGAGTACCGCGGTTCCACGCCGACGTTCGACGCGGTGTTCGTGCAGAACACCGGCTCCTACAGCATCGGCTGGTGGTGGTACTACAACCAGACCGCGGCGCAGGTCAGCGCCAACCTGGCGGCCAACCAGGCACGCCTGATCGACCTCGAGCCGTACACGGATGCCGGCGGCAACCAGCGCTTTGCCTGCATCATGGTCGACAACACGGGCGTCAACGCGAAGGGCTGGCTCTGGTACTACAACACCAGCGTCGCGACGATCTCGGCGGGTGCTTCCGCCAACAACGCCCGCGTCATCGACCTCGACCGCTACACGTTCAGCGGCACGACGTACTACTCGGCGATCCTGATCGGCAACACGGGCGCCGACTACCGGCAGTGGTGGTGGTACATCAACGCCAGCACGGCGCAGATCGGCAGCTACCTCAACACCAACAACGCGCGCCTCTACGACCTCGAGCCGAACGGCGCGGGCACGTTCGACTGCGTGATGATCCGCGACAACAACTTCCCGTACTGGTACTGGTGGTACGACCTCAGCAGCAGCAACGTCGCCTACCTGATCGGCCAGTACGGCGTGCGGCCGACCGACCTCGCGACCTACCTGGTCGGCGGCGTGCGCAAGTGGGCGATGCTGACGATCAACAACAGCAACGCATTGACCACCGCCGTCGGCAACGGCATGCGCAGCGTCACCGACGGCCAGGTCGGGCTCTGGCTGCAGCGCATGAACGGCAGCAACCTGGCCAACCTGAACGGCGACACCGTGTTCGAGCCCGCCAGCACGATGAAGACGCTACACCACGTGCACGCGATGCGGCGGGTGTACCTCGGGCTTGCGCTGACGACGCCGCTGACGGTCTATGCCAACTACCAGTCGGCCGGGTCGTCGTGCCCGATCGACACCGGTCCGTTCAGCGAGTCGCTGCAGAACGTGCTCGACGCGATGATGGGCGCGTCGGACAACGCCCGCACCCAGGCCGTGCGCGCGTACTTCGGCGAGAGCAACCTCAACAACACCGCCGCGGCACTCGGCATGACCAACACCGGCGTGCACCACCGCATCGGTTGCGGCGCCGAGGCCATCGCCAATCCGAACGACATCACGCTGCGCGACCTGAACACGCTGCACGAGCAGGTCGTCAACGGCTACCTCGGCAGCTACCGGCAGGCGTTCTACGACATCATGCGCAACGACTTCGTCGAGATCGACGCCGTCGTCAACGCCGAGGGCGCGTCGCTGGGTCTGTCCGCGGCGACCGTGACCAGCTTCCGCAACCTCATGCAGCTGGCGCACAAGAAGGGCGGCTACGGCCTGAACGATGGGGTCACGACCTGGTACGACCGCGCCGAGTTCGGCTGGATCTCGCTGCCGTTCATCACCAACGACGTGGTGACCCCGCGCGAGTACGGCTTCGGCGTGTTCGTCAACCGGACCAGCACCGACGCCCGGGCGGTCGCCGCGGTGTACACGGAAGGGGTGCCGGAACTGCTGCGCTCCACGATCCGCTCGGCGCTGCAGTCGTGGAACAACAGCCTCGCCAGCGTCAGTCCGCTCGGCACCGGCTGCGGCAGCCCGGTGTTCACGCAGAGCGTGTCGGGTCTGCCGCGCGTCGGCGCCACCATCGGCTACTACTCGAACTCGGCCCATGCGAGTTCGATCGTGCTGTTCGGCATCGGCTTCTCGAGCACGATCTGGAGCGGCATCCCGCTGCCGGTGGCGCTGGCGCCGTTCGGCAGTGATCCGGGCTGCCAGGCGTACACCGACCTCACGATCACCGATGCATCGCTGGCCAACGCGGCGGGCTTCATCCAGTTCAACGTGGCGTTGCCGAACACCACGACGCACCTCGGCTTCGAGTGGTGGACGCAGCTCTACTCGTTCGGACCGACGACGTTCAAGACCAGCAACGCGCAGCACAGCGTGTTCGGACTGTAGGCGCCGAGGTCGGTGGCGCGGGCGGTGCGGCCGGCCGGCGGCACCGCCCCGTGCTCAACTCCGGGAGTGCTTGCTGAGCTTGAGCGCCTGCCCCTGGCAAGCCGCCGATCGGACGAGCAGGCGCCACCGTTCTGGTCGGCAGCTACCCGCCATCGCGGAAGCTCGCCGAGGCGTGCAACGGTGTCGCCTTGGCCTGCAGCAGCAACCACACGGCAAGGCCGCGTGCCTCTGCGACCCGCGCCTCAGGCTCGCTGCGCACTCCCGAGAGCAAGCCACGGAGATCCTGCGCGGCGAACAGGGCGACGTCCGACGCCCGCCACAGTCGCGTGTGGTACTCCTGGATCTGCGCCTGGGCACCGTCGTCCAACAGCTCACCCGGCGGAACGACGTCCAGGGACTGCACGATCACGTGCAACAGTGCGGGGAGCAATGTCGGTTGCCATGGTTCGAACCGCTCGAGAGCCCGCTGCGGGGCAAGACGTCGCATCCGCAAGCCGGCGACGACGGCGTCGATGGCCGGCGATGCGCGCGCAACATCGCGGGCGAGCAAGGCAACCGGTACACGCAGCAGGCAGCAGACGGCATCGAGTTGCCGCGAAGTCAGCGACACGTCGTGGATGCCCGTCACCTGCTGGATCTGCCCACCGTCGGCGTCGATGCCGATCCACACCGGCCGGTTCACCAGTGTCTGCAAGCGCTCGTAGTCGCGTTCGCGGCTGTGCTCCCAGAAGTAGAGGCTGAACCGGAACGACCCGGCGTCGGCGGGTCCGTCGGGCAGCGATTGCGGGTTGTCCAGCCACGCCGGCACGTTCCAGGTCCGGTTGCCATGCATGTCGCGGCTTCCGGCGTCCGCCCCGCTGGTGATGGCGGCGAGTGCCGCACGATCCACCCGCAGCACGCCGCGCCGCACAGCGACACTGCCCGTCAGCCAGGCCCAGTGTTCGCGGTCCTCGGTGAGCGCGGCCAGCGCCTCGTCGATCGCCGGGTCGATGTGTGCGAAGCGCGCCGACGTCGCACAGCCGACGAGCCACGCAACGCTCGCGACACAGAGCATGACAGTTCGCAGCGAGCGAACACCGGCCCGGGGATCGCCGGACTTCACGTCCCTGACGGCCGCACGCGCTTGCGCGTGAACAACGCGCGCAGCACGTCGTTGACCGAGGTCGAGTCGGGGAAGCGCTTGGCGACGTCTGGGTCCAGGACCACGACGTTGCAGCCCTTGGCGAAGCGCCTGGCGTACTTGCCGCGCACGCCGCCCGAGAAGTCGTACTCGGCGAGCCTGTCGGGGTCGCGCTGAGGAGTCTCACGCTTGCTCATGGGTTCGTCGTTCGCCAGCACTGGCTCGGCGCGCACAGATCAGTCGCAGAGTATCCCCGCGCTCGGTGTGGACGACAACCAGCAGGCGACCACGGAAGGACTCGCCGATGAGGACGGCAAGGCCCATGATGTCGCGTGGCCGCTACGCCCGGAAGTGCTTGCTGAGCTTGAGCGCCTGCCCCTGGTAGTGCGAACTCAGCCGCCGATCGCCGTACACCACTTCCGGCAGCTCCTGCGTCCGGAAGAACTCGAGCTTGAAGAACACCTGACCGTCCTCGAGCAGGAACGGCACGTCGTGCGGCCGCACTTCGAGCACTGCGCGCGTGCCCTGCTCGCCGCCGAAGCCGTTGTCGAAGAAGCCGGCGTAGTTGGTGCGCAGTTCGCCGATGCCGACGTCGTAGGCGACCATCTCGGCGGCGAGGTGCTTGGGCACGCGGATGCGCTCCTTGCTGGCGATGATGTAGAACTCTTCGGGCTCGACGATCATGCGCCCGTCGGTCGGCTCGGGGATCGCTTCGAAGTAGGCCTCGGCGTCGTGGCCGCCTTCCTGCTGCATGTCGACGATGCCGGTGTAGCGCCGCGCCACGTAGGCGATCGGACCTTGCAGATCGCGGTCGCGCTTCAATGCCACGCCCATCATCAGGCCGCGGTCGATGCGCAGCTTGCTGGCGGGCAGCGGTCGCCCATGGTCGTCGAACAGGAGCCCGCCGTTGCCGTGTTCGGCGCGCAACTCGTCGTCGGTCAGCGCCGCCTGGCCGTGCGAGAAGCGGATCTGGCACAGCGACAGCCCGGTGCGGACCTTGACCGGGAACGAGCGCGGCACGATCTCGAGGAACAGTGGCCCGGTGTAGCCTGGTGGCACCGTCTCGAAGCGGCCGCAGCGGTCGGCGAGCAGGCGGGTGAACAGATCGAGGCGGCCGGTCGAGGACTTCGGGTTGGCGCGCACCAGGTACGGCAGCGGCTGCTCGATGCGTTCGAGCAGCGGGACGATGTAGCAGTGCCCTTTCTCGAGCACGGCGCCGTCGGTGAGGTCGAAGGCGTAGAGCGTCATCTCCTCGAGCCGGTCGGCGACGCGCACGTTCTCGGGCAGGAAGCCGGAGCGGACCCGGTAGCCGCGGGTCGCCAGCCGCAGGTCGAGCGAGCTCGGCTGGATCTGCGTCGGCGCGATCGCCGGCGTCGAGGTGAGCGCCCCGCGCGCGATCAGCGCCTTGATCTGCTGGTAGACGAGGATGCCGTCGGTCATCGCGCCGGAAGCTAGGGGAAACGGCGTCGCCTCTCCAGCCTGGTGGCCAACCCGTGGAAGGAGCACGAACGGCGGGCATCGGCATGTCGCTGAACCGGGACCACTGCGTAGTCTCCAAGAACCATGAAGTCGACTCGATCCGGCGGCTCGTTCTCCTGGTGGCTGATCACCGTCGCGGCTGCGACGTTGCCCGGCTGCACCGCCGAGGTCGACGACATGGCCCCGGTCGACGTGGCGGCGTGGGTGAAGGAGCACAAGCCGGCGGTCGAGGCACTGCGCGCGAAGTTCGACGCGGCGGTGGCGCTGGTGAAGGACCTGCCGCCGCAGAGCGTGCACGTCGCCGATCCGGACGTGCCGCTGCTGCCGATCACCGACCAGTGGGGCGAGGGTGAGAACGCGGTGATGGTGCCGGGAGTGGACGTGCGCGGCCTCCCGGAGTTCGGCAGCGACGAGGGCAAGTCGGTCGGCGCGGGCGAGACCGCGATCTCGGTCTGCTACACCGGCTACGTCGACCTGGCGAGCGCGTACGCGATGGTCGATCGCGGCGAGCGGCACCTCGTCGGCTCGATCCGGGAGGGCGGGGGGCTGGCGCGGCGGCTGGCAAAGGTCCGCTACGCGCTGCTCGCCCGCGAGGTGTCGTTCCGGCCCGGCACCATCGACACCGACAAGAAGACGTTCACGCCGGGGTCGTACGACGGCGTCGTGCACGTCGTCGACCTGACCGGGCCGAAGCACCTCGGTTCGGTCGCGTTCTCGGCGACCAACAGCGGCTCGTTCGAGTCGTACGCGGGCAGCGTGCAGTTCATGTTCAAGAACGACTTGTCGCGCGCGGCGATCCGCGCGCTGCACGCCGAGCTCACGAAGGTGATGCCGGCGCTGCGGATGCCCGAACCGCCAAAGTAGCGGCGCCCCAGCAGGCGACGAGCGCCCCCGGGCGGGCGCTCGTGCCTGAGCGTCGCAGGCGGCGGCGGGCGCCGGATCAGTGGGCGGCGGCGCCGACGTCGGTGCGCAAGGCACTGTGCAGGTACTCGTCGAGGCCGAAGCTGTCGACGGCGACCGCTTCCTCGCGTGCTTCCTCGGCCGATTGCACGAGATCGCGTTCGGCGTCGCTGATCAGGCCCTGTTCGACGGCCTGGTCGAGCACCTGTTCGGGCCGGGCCTTTGGCAAGCGGCCAGCCCGCACCGCGCCCTTCAGTTTCTTCAGCACTGGTTCGGCGGCGGTGCAGGCGGCGAGCGCGTGCTCGAGCCGGCCGAGCCCGCTGTTCGGATCGGGGTCGTGGTAGATCGCGGTGGTCAGCCGGTCGCGGACTTCGCCGGGCTGCAGCATCGCGCGCGCGATGCGGTGGCCGGTGCTGTCGTCGGGGCCCTGGCCGAACGAGGCGAGCTTCGCCCACGCGGCGCCGGGCCAGCGCAGCAGGCCACCGAGCCCGGGCAGGCGCAGGTTGGCGTAGAGGCCCTCGCGCGCGACCTGCATGCGGTGCAAGCAGTGCTCGACCGCCCAGGTCACGAACGGCAGCTCGGCCGGGTTCTTGCCCTCGGCGAGGAAGCGGCGCAGCGACGCGCTGGCGAGGAACAGTGCCGAGAACCAGTCGGCAAAGCGGCCGGTGATCTTCTCGCGGCGCTTGAGGTCGCCGCCGTAGGCGCCCATCGCGACGTCGGCGAGCAGCGCGAACTCGGCGGACGCGAAGTTGAGCCGGCGCCACCAGCGCGCGGTCGGGCCGCGGTCCGGCGGCCAGGTCAGCAG
>JBASWX010000735.1:0-12710 GCA_049276695.1 Planctomycetota bacterium | reverse complement strand
GGCCAGCTGCACCGCCGCGCGCCGCCCGTCAGGACCAGCCGCTCAGCCGCGCGCCGCCGCGGCGCGCCGGCTGCAGCGGCCGTTTCGCCCGTTGCTACTTCAGCAAGTGCATCAACAGCGCCTTCTGCACATGCGCCCGGTTGGCGGCCTGCTCGTAGATCACCGACTGCTTGCCGTCGAGCACGGCGTCGGTGGCGGCGACGTTGCGCCGCACGGGCAGCGGGTGCATCAGCAGTGCGTTGTCAGTGGTCGCCATCAACTGCTCGTCGACGCGCCAGCCCTGCAACGACCGCTTCACCATCGCCTCGCGTTCGGCGTCGTGCCAGTACTTGGTCGAGCCCCACGAACGCGCGTACAGCACCTGGGCGCCGCGCGCGGCGGTCTGCATGTCGTTGCTGACCTGCAGCGACCCGCCGCTTTCCTGCGCGACCGCGCGACTGCGCTGCACGACCTCGTCGTCGACCTCGAAGCCGAGCGGGTGCGCCAGCGTGATCTGCATGCCGGACAGCGCCGCGAGCTGCAGGATCGAGTGCGTCGGGCCGAGCGACTTCGGCTCCGGATGGTTGCACCACAGCAGCGTCAGCTTGCGGCCACGCAGCGACGCCAGGTTCTCGCGCATCGTCATCACGTCGCCGAGCGCCTGGCACGGGTGCGCGAAGCAGGTCTCGAGGTTGATCACCGGCACCGACGCGTACTTCGCGTAGCTGCGCAGCAGCAGTTCCTGGCGGTCGCGTTCCCACGGCCCGGTGCGCGACGCGGCGCGGATGCCCAGCGCGTCGACGTAACGCGACAACGTGCGCGCGGCGTCCTTGACGTGTTCCTCGGCGGCGCCGTCCATCACCGCCTGCTCGCGCGGCTCCAGCTCGTAGAGGTCGTCGCTCGACAGGTTGATGCAGTGGCCGCCGAGCTGGATCATCGCCACTTCGAACGACACGCGGGTGCGCAGGCTCGGCTGGAAGAACAGCAGCCCCATCGTCTTGCCGGCCAGCACCTGGCCCGGGCGCTTGCCCTTGACGCGGGTCGCCAGGTCGAGGAGGTCGTCGAGTTCGGCCCGCGTCAGGTCGGCCGTCGAAAGGAAGTCGCGCTTGCTCACGGGTGCATTGGGAGGAAGAGTGGTCCGACCATAGATGAGCCCCGCACCACCGACAAGCGAAGAAGACGCGCGCTGGCTTTCGCACTGCCTCGAACTCGCGGCGGCGGCGGCGGCGGCCGGCGAGGTGCCGGTGGGGGCGGTGGTGGTCGTCGACGGCGTTGCCGTCGGCGAGGGCAGGAATCGCGTCGAGGAGCGCCGTTCGCCGCTCGCGCACGCCGAGATGGAAGCGCTGCAGCAGGCGCTCGCCACGATCGGCGAGAAGCGGCTGCCCGCGGCGGTGCTGTACTGCTCGCTGGAGCCGTGCTTCCTGTGCGCCGGTGCGATCCTGCACGCGCGGCTCGCCCGGGTCGTGTTCGGGGCGCGCGATCCCAAGTTCGGGGCGGTGCGATCGCTGGCGACGCTGCTCGAGGACCCGCGGCTGAACCACCGCTGCGCGGTCACCGAGGGCGTGGCGGCGGCGCCCAGTGCGGAGCTGCTGCGCGCGTTCTTCCGCAGCAAGCGTTCCAGGGGCGGCGGCGGCGCACCCGGCAGTTGAACGTTGAAAACGGCGCGCGGGATCTGCACGATCCGCCGCCTCGTTCGGCAACCCCGCGCAGGCGGGCCGACCTCGCGGAGAGGTGCCAGAGTGGCTGAATGGGCTGGTTTCGAAAACCAGTTGCGGCGCAAGTCGCACGGGGGTTCGAATCCCCCCCTCTCCGCCATTCCTCACGTCATGCGCGGCCCTGCGCGAATCCTCGCTGCGCTGATCCCCGCAGCCGTCGCGACGGCGCAGATCGTCACCGACAACGCGGGCGTCGCATCGCCCGAACTGCCGGCGCTGCGCGAGGTCGTCACGTTCCGCCAGGCGCGCAACGTCGACGAGATCCGGCTCGACACGCAGTGGATCTGGAGCCCGTCGCCGACCTTCGAAACGCGCACGACGCTGCCGTTCGTGTGGCGCGACCTCGGCGCCGACGCGATCGACGGCTTCGGCGACGTCGCGGTGCGGGGCAAGCAGTCGTTGTGGCAGCACGACGACGTGTTGAGTTCCACGCGCCTGGCAGCGCTCGGCGAGCTGTCGCTGCCGACCGGCGACGACGACGATCGGGGTGCGCAGGGTGTGTTGCTGCCGGTCAAGCTGCAGCCCGGCAGCGGCGCAACCGGCTTCGGCGGCGGGGCTGCGTTCACGCTGATCCGCGACCGCCATCGCTTCGCCAGCGAGCTGTTCTACCGCCACACGCTGATGGACGACGGCTTCGCACCGGGCGACCGGATCCAGGGCAACCTCGCGTACTGGTACCGCCTGTTGCCGGCGCGCTTCCGCGACGCGCCGGAGCGCGACCTGCTCGAACTGCGCGGCGTGCTCGAATTGCTGACCACGCACCGCTGCGAGAGCCACGCCACCAGCGGCCTCGACGACCAGGGCACCGAGGTCTGGCTGGCGCCCGGGCTGCAGTTCTTCGGCCGCGGCCGCGTGCTGTTCGAGGCGTCGCTCCAGGTTCCCGTCTTCCAGGACGTCGGCGACGTCTTCGGCCGCCGGCAGTGGGCAGCTACGATCGCGATCAAGTTCCTGTTCTGAACGCCATGCGAACGCCAGCCCTTGTTCTTGCGTGCTTGCTCGGCCCGGGCTGTGCGGTCCAGGTCGGCCCACCGTTGACGCCGCCGCCGGGCGCGCAGACCGTCTGGATCGAATCGCTCGGCCTCGAGTGACTGCCTTGAGCTCAGGGCGTCGACGACGCCCTGCGGCGCCTGGACGGCGTCGAACGCTTCCGGATCGACATCCAGCACAACATCGTGGAGGTCACCCTCGCCGCGGCGGAGGCAGTCGACCTTGGCGCCGTTGCGCAGGCGGTCAGGTCCGCGGGCTTCCAGTCGGGATGGATGTGGGTTCGTTGCAGCCACGCCGGGGCAACGCCGGTCCTGCGGCTCGACACGCGCGCGGCGAGCCCACGGTGGGAGCCCGAGACGCGCGATCTGCAGACGGTGTTGGCGGCAGAACGGCGGTACTGACCGCACCCGGTCGACGCTTCCCGGTGGCGGCGGTCACGGCCACCGTGCGATCAGGTCGTGGACCTGGTCCCGGATCTCGTCGCGGATCGCGCGCACCTTGTCGATCGGCTGACCCTTCGGATCGGGCAGCGGCCAGTCCTCGCGCCGCAGCCCAGGCACGGCCGGACACGCCTCGCCGCAGCCCATCGTTACCAGCAGGTGCGCCGAGCGGGCGAGTTCGTGCGTGAGCACGGTCGGCCGCGCCGTGCGCAGGTCGATGCCGATCTCCTGCATCGCCGCGACGACTTCCGCGTGCACGCGCAACGCCGGTTGCGTGCCCGCCGACACCGCGCGTGCCTTGGCCGGATCGGCGAGCTGGTTGAACAGGGCCGCCGCCATCTGCGACCGGCCGGCGTTGTGCACGCACGCGAACAGCACCACCGCTGCCGTCATGGCGACCTCCGGTCGATCGGCAGCGCGCGGCAGGTTGCGACCGCCGCCGCGGCGCCGAGGGCCTGGGCGACGACGAACGTCGGCGTGTCGGCGGGTCGGATGCCAGCGAAGGTGTCGGTCGCGGCGCGGGCCAACGTCACCGCGCGTTCCGCGAACGACGTCGACGCGGTGAACTGGCCCGTGATGCCGGTGCCGACGCCGGTCGAGAGCAGCAGGCAGGTCGCCAGGAACACGGCAGCGGTACGCATCGCCGCACGATAGGCAGGCGGGGACCCGGGCCGCATGGCATCCGTCGGCAGCCGGCGCTCTTTCACCGGTTCTTCACCCTGGCTTCATGCTGGTTCAGAACACGTTCACGAAGCCGGCGGCGGCGTGCGCGGTGACGGCGCCGGACGGGTCCTGACCGTTGGGCGCGCGGAGCCGCCAGCCGGCCGTTTCAGAACTCCAACTGCACGCGTACGTAGAACGCGCGCAGGTCATCCGGCGAGCCGGCGCCCGGCGTTTCGTAGAAGTCCCCGGTGAACAACCATGCTGCTCCCGCGTGCACGCTCATCGCGCCAGCCGGTCGCCACTGCAGCTCCGCCACGAGTTCCACGCCAATTGACTTGCCCGCCCGCGTCGCCGCCTGCTCCGCGGCGCGCAGCCAGCCGACGGCGAAGTTGCCGCGCAGCCGTTCGGCGAGCGACTGGTCGAGGCTGCTCTGCAGCGTGAACAGGCCGAGCCCCTGATTCTGCAGGCCGACACCGAGGTCGTTGTTGTCGGTCGGGCCGCGCGGCGAAGTGATCGCCAGGTGGCTCCAGTAGCCCTGGGCGCCGAAGTTGTCGCGTTCGCCCTGGGCCATGGTGCGGGTGACGGTTGTTGGACGGGAATCGACGCCGTGCCTGGCTCACTCATGGGTCGCCGCCTCACGCAACCACCGTGCAACCCCGGAGCGCGCGCGTCCTTTCGCGGCCCGCACTTCGCCATGCGCAGCTACGCACAAGGGCATGGTCCAAGCGGGGCACTCGCCCGGATTCGGCACGGGCCCGCGGTGCACCGGCGGACGACGGCCACGACTCGGCCAGACCGTGGCAGCGCATGCCCAGTCCGACTAGGGTTGCGGATATGCAGATGGGCGCATCCCTCGAGAAGTCGGTCGCGGCCGCGTGCCGCGCTGTGGCCGACCCGGTCCGGGTCCGCATCCTCGCTACGATCCTGGAGGCCGGCGAGCTCTGCGTCTGCCACGTCGAGGCTGCGGTCGGCGTCTCCCAGTCGCGGGCCTCGCGGCACCTGGCGACACTGAAGCGCGCGGGCATGGTGGTCGACCGGCGCGAAGGCGCCTGGGTCCACTACCGCGTGCCCCGCCGGCCCGACGCGATCGCGCGGGCGATCCTGCGCCTGATCCGCGACACCATGGAAACCGATGCGCAGACGCGAGCCATCGCCAGGCGGGCCGTGGCGTTGCGCGACCGCACGGCGTGCCAGGGAGGTCGGCGATGACCGGCACCGCCCGCCGGTTGGCGTTCCTCGATCGGTACCTGACGCTGTGGATCTTCCTGGCGATGGCGCTCGGGGTCGCGCTCGGTTGGCTGGTGCCAGGCGTCGAGGGCTTCGTGCAACGGTTCCAGGTGGGCACCACCAACGTGCCGATCGCCGTCGGCCTGATCCTGATGATGTACCCGCCGCTGGCGAAGGTCCGTTACGAGGAGCTGGGGGACGTCTTCCGCGATTGGCGCGTGCTCGGCCTGTCCCTGGTGCAGAACTGGGTCGTCGGTCCGATCCTGATGTTCGGCCTGGCGCTGGCGTTCCTGTCCGATCGCCCCGAGTACATGGTCGGGTTGATCATGATCGGGCTGGCCCGCTGCATCGCGATGGTGATCGTCTGGAACGACCTCGCCGAGGGGGACACCGAGTACGCGGCCGGACTCGTTGCCTTCAACAGCGTGTTCCAGGTGCTGTTCTTCAGCGTCTACGCGTGGACCTTCGTCACGCTGTTGCCGCCGGTGTTCGGTTTCGCCGGCGTGGCCGTCGACGTGTCCATGGGGCAGATCGCGGCGAGCGTCGCGATCTACCTGGGCGTCCCGTTCGTCGCGGGCATGCTGACCCGGTTCGCCCTGGTCAAGGCGAAGGGGCGGGCCTGGTACGAGACGCGGTTCGTCCCGCGCATCAGTCCACTGACGCTCGTGGCACTGCTGTTCACGATCGTCGTGATGTTCAGCCTGCAGGGGGAACGGATCGTCACCATTCCGATGGACGTGGTGCGCATCGCGATCCCGCTGCTGGTCTACTTCGTCGTCATGTTCCTGGTGAGCTTCTGGCTCGGCCGGAAGATCGGCGCGAACTACGGCAAGACGACGACCCTGGCGTTCACCGCGGCGTCCAACAACTTCGAACTGGCGATCGCCGTCGCGGTAGCCGTGTTCGGCATCGACTCCGGCGTCGCGTTCGCCGCGGTGATCGGCCCGCTGGTGGAGGTGCCGGTGCTGATCGGCCTCGTCAACGTCGCCTTGTGGTTCCGCGGCCGGTACTTCGCTGACGCGACGGTCCGCGAGCGCGGTCGTCGGCTGCCGTGAAGGCCCAGGCGTGTCCGTGGCCGCGCCGGCGCGGCGAACGATGGAACATCAGAACGCGTTCACGAAGCTGGCGACGCCGTTGGCGGTGACGGCGCCGAACGCATTCTGGCCGTTGGGCAGGCTGCCCGGCACGAACAGCGCCGCGGCGGTGGCGTAGAAGCGTGTGCCCGGTGTCACGCCCGCAGGCAGCGCGAAGGTCGTGGTCTGCACGGGACTGCCGCCGGCGAACGCGTACGTCGCGTCGAGCGCGCCGGTGAACAAGAGGCACTGCGGCATCCCGAACGGGGCGAGCGCCGTGCCGGCGAGGCTCTGGGTCAGGCTGACGATCGTGACGCCGAGGTAGCTGCCGCTGCCCGGCGAGCTCTCGGGGATCTCGCTGACCGTGTAGGTGACGCTGGTGCCGGCGGCCAGGGTCGACACCGGCGCCGGCGCAGCCGCGAGCGCCAACGGCATCCGGTTCACCGCCGGCACCGCGGACGGCAGCCCGAGTGCGAGGTCGATCGCCCCGGCGTCGAGCGAAGCGCCGCCCGGCGACCAGCCGACGACGTGGCCGCCGCTGCCGAGGGCGTCGACGCTCTGCCACACGATGCGCACGACGCCGGTGACGAGATCGAACTGGAACTGCAGCGTGCCCGGGTTGGCGGTCGCCGGTGGTTCGCTCTCGACGCCGTCCCAGGTCACGTAGAACACGCCGCCCGCGGCCTCGGTCTTCACCGCGCCCGAGCCGGCCTCGGTCGGATCGAAGTCGTGCCAGGCGTAGAACGCGCTGCTCGCTTCGTTGAGCAGGCCGCCGGCGGCGGGGGACGCCGACGCAGCGGGCGCCATCGCCAGCGCCGCGAGCCCGACGATGCCGTTGCTGTGCACGTGCAGCGTCGAGGTGCTGCCGCCGGGATGCGGGAACGGGGCGGGCAGCGGGACCGCGACCTGGTCGTCGTCACCGAGCGTGAGCACGGTTGCCGCACCGCCCGGCGCCACGAACGTGCCGCCGGCGCTGACCACGTAGCTGCCGTTCGCCGGCGTCAGGGTCAACGCCGTTCCGGTCAGCGCGGCGCTGGCGGCGGCCGGCGTCGCGAACGGGGCGTAGAAGGAGTCGCTGATCGTGTAGCAGCCGCTGCCCCAGGTCGCGTGCGCTGCGGCCGTCGTCGGCAGCGACGTCGTCGCGAAGGCGCCCTGGCTCAGGTTCCAGTAGCTGCCGCTGGTCGTCGACTCGAGCCGCGTCGCGCGCACCATGTAGGTCGAAGTGCCGCCGAGGGCGGCCGGATCGGTGAACGCGGTGCCAGCGACCGGCGCGGCGGTGAGCCGCGTGAACGGCCCCGACGACGACACGCTGCGGTAGACGTGGTAGCCGGCGACCGGATCGCTCGACGCGGTCCAGGTCACGTTCGCGGCCGGCCACAGGTCGGCGGCGGCGACGTTCGCCGGCGGCGCGATCACGTGCTGGCGCAGCGTCGGATCGCCCATCAGGGCGACGTGCACCCAGCGTTGGCCGTAGCCGCCAGCCGAGGTGTCGTTCTGGCTGTGCCTGGCGCAGGCGCCGATCGGGTCGCCGATGCCCATCAGGTGGAACGACCAATGCGGCCGCCCGGCCCACGCATTGGTCAGCGTCCAGCCCGACGCCAGCGGTGCGCGCAGGAAGTTGTCGGTCGAGTCCCAGTCGCCGAAGTAGCTGCCGAACAGCATCGTGAACACGCCGCGGTTGGTGCTGGTCACGAAGTTGGTGGTGTTGCCGATGCCGCCTGCACTCGTGTAGCTGCCGCCGCCGCAGCCGTACGACCACGCCCAGCCGTTGCCGCTGCCAGTGTTGAGCGTGGTGAAGTAGTCGGCGGCGACGACGTTGGCGCTGCCGACCAGCACGCTGAAGTTGCGCCAGCCCGAGGCCGCGAACGCTTCGCCCGAGAAGTAGCCGAAGTTGTCGTCGACCACCGCGCGCTGGTCGACCGCGAACACCTTGTGCCGGTAGTCGTGGTCCTTGTCGAGGTAGTTGGCGAGCAGCGTCGCTTCGGGCAGCCCGAACGCCGGCAGGTTGGCGAGGTCGACGCGGCCGACTGCGAGATCGATGTCGCTCGGGATCGCGGTCTGGTCGTACTTGCCGTCGCCCGGCACGTTCCAGTTCGCGGGCCGCGACGCGACGGTGTTGTTGATCGTGACGTCGGTCCAGGCGCCGTTCAGTTCGCCGTAGAACACGTCGGCGGGCCACGCGCCCTGGTGGTCGGGATGGCCGTCAGGGTTCAGGTTGCCGGAGTACGGCACCGGCACGTGCCCGAGCACGAACACGGTGGTCACCTGGCCCGGGAACGCCGCGACGTCGGCGGCGATCGACGCCTTGACCGCCGGCACGGAGGCGCCCGCGGCGACGTCGTGGCGCAGCACCCGCCAGCCGTCGCCGACCAGGTCGCTGACCAGCCGATCGAGCCGGCTGCCGAGCGGTGCCACCATCGCCGCGTCGACCAGCAGCACCAGCCGGCCGCGGTCGTGCACGGCCGGCGCCTCGACCGCCGCGGCGACGAGGCCGCGGCCCAGCGGCGTGCCGTTCTTGGTGAACAGGTACTCGTAGCGTTGCTGGTACAGCACGCTGCTGTCGGTCCACGACGTCGCCGCGCCGCCGCCCGGGATCGCCACCGCCGTGCCCCAGGTGGTGGTCGTCGCGACGCGCCGCGCCACCGTGTAGCCGGTCGCGGTCGCATCGGCCGGCCAGGTGAAGGTCAGCGACGGTGGGAAGGTCGCGGTCGCCGCGAGTTGCACCGCGGTCTGCTGCACCGTCTGCGCCAGCAGACCCGGTGCACACAGCAGGCAGGGCAAGACGAGACGCAGGGACGGAGCGGCGGCGACAGGCGTGGGCATGGGTGCGAGGCGGGCGGAGGGCGCCCGCAGCGTATCCGCTGCGCCGCGGTGCGGCAGGGGCTCAGGGTCGCAGGCGCGCCGACAGCCAGCTCCGGGCCTCCTGCCAGTCGCGGTCGATCGTGCGCGACGACACCCCGAACAGCTCGGCGCATTCGGCCACCGACATGCCGCCGAAAACGCGCGCGTCGACCAGTTCGGCCAGCCGCGGATCCTGCGCGGCGAGCTGGTCGAGCAGGTCGGCCATCGCGACCGCATCGACAACGCCCTGGCCTTCGATCCCGATCGTCGACGCCGCCTCCTCGTGGCCGACGTCGCCGCCGCGCTTCTTGGCGCGGCGCCGCCGCGCGTGGTCGGCCAGCACGTCGCGGCACGCGGCGCCGAAGCAGGCCTTGAACATGCTGTCGGGTTTGGCGCCGAGCGACGACTGCCCGGTGGCGCCGCGCTTCTTCTCCTCGAACTGCAGCTTCACGAACGCGTCGTGCATCAGGTCGCTGGCCAGCAGGCTCGGCGGCGGCGTCGGCCCGAGGATGCGTGCGGAGACCCGGTGCAGGTCTTCGTACAGGGCGCGGAAGCGGTCGCGCACGGAGCGGGGACGATCGGGCCGCGGCTCATCCATGCCGCGACAGTAAGCCTGCCCGGCGCCGGGCAGCCAGTCCGGTGTGCGGTTTGCCCGGCGGGCAGGAACGGCGGTGCGAACTGGCGAGCCGCTTCGCTGTTGCAGCGCGCGCGGCTCGGGCCGCAGGGCGATCGAATGCACCTGCCGCCGCATCGAACGTGCGTCGGCCCATGGTCTTCGAAGCGGTGCCGCGGTTCTGGCTGCGGCGGTGGCGTGTTCCGCCCCTGGTGTGCTGCGCAGTGGGTCGAACCGGATCCACCCCAGCCAGCGAGGACTGCCGATGAACTACCGCCGCTCACCCGTGTTTGCGTTCACGATGTTGTTCGCCGCCGCCTGTGTGTTGCTGTTCGGCCAGGACTGGCTCGCCCGCGCCCTGGTGCCAGCGATGCATGGCTTCGGCGAAGGCGCCCCTCGGCTGGCCAGCCTGTGGGCGTCGCTGGCGATGCACCTGCTCGCCGGCGTGTGGATCCTGCCGTGGGCGCTGCGGCTCGCCGGCAGCGTCGGTCACGACGCGGTGCGCGCCTGCGTCTACACCGCGCTGTTCGCGGTGTTCGGCCGCGCCGCGGTCGAAGTCGGCATCGGCAAGCTGCTGGCCGGCATGCCGCTGCTGACGATGGCCGGTGCCGCGGTCGCGATCGCCGCCGTGCGACCGTGGCTGCTGGCGCGCCTGGGTGCTTCCCGCGCGCGCCGCCGTTCGCGCGTGCTCGAGCTGCCGACGCCCGTCGATCTGCGCCGCGCGTCGTGAGCCCGGGCCGCTACTTCAGGTTCTGCCACAGGAACGCGTACGCCAGCGCCGCCATGAACGCCGCCTGCTTGTTGTCGGCAGCGCCGCCGTGGCCGCCCTCGATGTTCTCGTAGTACAGCGCGTCGTGCTTCTGCTCGAGCATGCGCGCCATGGTCTTGCGCGCATGGCCAGGGTGCACGCGGTCGTCGCGCGTCGAGGTCGTGAACAGCACCTTCGGGTAGAAGGTGTCGGCGTGCAGGTTGTGGTACGGGGAGTACTTCTTCAGCCACGCCCACTGCTCCGGATCGTCGGGGTTGCCGTATTCGCCCATCCACGACGCCCCGGCCAGCAGCACGTGGTAGCGCCGCATGTCGAGCAGCGGCACCTGGCAGACCACGGCGCCGAACAGCTCCGGGTACCACGTGAACATGTTGCCGACCAGCAGCCCGCCGTTGCTGCCGCCCTGGATGCCGAGGTGCTTCTTGCTGGTGATCTTCTGGGCGATCAGGTCCTGCGCCACCGCGGCGAAGTCCTCGTAGCAGCGGTGCCGGTGCTGCTTCAGCGCCGCCTGGTGCCACTTCGGCCCGAACTCGCCGCCGCCGCGGATGTTCGCGACCGCGTAGACGCCGCCCTGCTCCAGCCACGCCGCCCCGACGCCGGCGCGGTACATCGGCTGCTCCGAGACCTCGAAGCCGCCGTAGCCGTACAGCAGCGTCGGGTTGCTGCCGTCGCGCGGCGCACCCTTCCTCATCACCAGGAAGTACGGCACCCGCGTGCCGTCCTTCGACGCGACCTCGCGCTGCTCGACGAGCAGGCCGCTGCTGTCGAAGAACGCCGGCAGGCTCTTCAGCCGCTGCGGTGCGCCCTGACCGATGGTGTGCAGCAACAGGCTGGTCGGCGTCAGGTAGTCGGTGACGGTGAGGAAGCAGTCGTCGCCCTCTTCGTCGTCGACAGCACTCACCTCGACCGTGCCGAACTCGGGCAGTCCCGGCAGCGCTTCCCGCCGCCAGCCACCCTTGGTCGCGGTGTGCACGAACACACGGCTGCGCACATTGTCGAGCACGGTCACCAGCACGTGGTTCTTCGTCCCCGCCCAGCCGTCCAGCGAGGTGCGTTCGCCCGGCGCGAACAGCACCTCGAAGTTGCGTTCGCCGGCGAGGAACGCGTCGAGTTTGCACGCCAGCAGCGAGCCGCCCGCGAACGTCCTGCCGCCGACCGTCCACTCGTCGCGCAGCCGCAGCAGCAGCCACTCGCGGTGCACGCCGGCATTGGCGCTGTCGGGCTTGTCGATCTTCACCGACTTGCCGTCCCGCAGCAGGAACAGTTCGTTGGTGTAGAAGGTCACGCCGCGGTGCACGAAGTCGCGCTCGAAGCCCGCGGTCTGGTCGCGGTAGCCGTAGACGTAGACGTCGTCGGTCTTGCCCTCGGTGATCGTCGTCGCCGACGCCAGCGGGGTGCCGCGCTGCCACAGCTTGACGATGCGCGGGTAGCCCGAACTGGTCAGCGAGCCCTGGCCGAAGTCGGTCGCGATGTAGAGCGCATCCTTGTCGCGCCAGCGCACCTGGCTCTTCGCCTCCGGCAGCGTGAAGCCCCCGGCGACGAACTGCTTCGTGGTCACGTCGAACTCGCGCACCACCGACGCGTCGGCGCCGCCGCGCGACAACGACAGCAGCGCGAGCTTGCGTTCGGGTGCCAGGAACGCGGCGCCGTGCCAGACCCAGTTCTCGTTCTCCTGCTTGCCGAGCGCGTCGAGGTCGAGCACGACTTCCCACTGCGGGTCGGGCTTGCGGTACTCGGCCAGCGTCGTGCGCCGCCACAGGCCGCGCGGGTTCTGCGCGTCCTGCCAGAAGTTGTAGTAGTGCGCGCCGTGCTTGCCGACGTAGGGGATCTTCGCGGTCGAGTCGAGGATCGCCAGGATGCGCGCCTGCAGCTTGCTGAACTGCTCACCGGCGGTGAGCGCCGCGGTGCTCTCCCGGTTGCGTTCGCGCACCCACGCCAGCGCCTTGTCGCCGCCGACGTCTTCGAGCCACTGGTACGGGTCGGCGTCGGCCGCGGCGGGAACGGGTGTGGGCGGGTTCTGCGGCATCGGCGGGCAGGCGTAGGCGGGGGTAGCGTTCAGGAGCACCGCGAGCAGCGGTGTGGAGGTGTGGAAGCGGACCATGGGCCTTACCGGGCACGGTAGCCGGCCGCAGCGGGGGGTTCGAGGCAGTGTTGGTGGCACAGGCTGCGTGTGGGGAGCGTCGCCTCGTTGGGGCTGATTCGCGCACCGCAGGTCGCGGCAGTGAGATGGTCGGCTGCGTTGGTCGAGTCGTGTTCGTGGAAGGGCGGTGTCTCGGTGTCTCTGACTCTTTTTCGACAGTTGCTGGTTCGGCGCGGTCGGACGCTCCCAGGTGATTCGCGAACTGTGCGTCGCTGGCGCGTGAAATGTAGTGCCAACGATCGAGATTCTCCCGGTGGCTCGAC
>JBASWX010000734.1:0-2360 GCA_049276695.1 Planctomycetota bacterium | reverse complement strand
GTCGTTCAGGCCGTGCCGGTCGAGGATCGCGCAGTCGGGCAGCGACCAGCCGACCACGCCGACGGCGCCGGTGGCGAAGACCGGGAACGGGTCGGGCGGATCCGGCACGCGCAACCGGCTCGGGTACGGCTTCTGGAAGGCGCGCAGCAGCATCGCGTGCTGCTGGCAGCGCAGGCCGATGTTGTGGAACAGCAGCCACGCCTGCTGGCGGTCGAACCAGCGCACCGCCGGGCGGGCGAACGCCGGCGACTTCGCCGCCAGCGGCTGGAAGCCGTGCTCGGGCAGGTCGCGCGTCAGCGCGAAGTGCAGCCACCCGGCGCTCGCGACGAGCCCGAGGCCGACCGTTGCGGCGATCGTGCCGCGCACGCCACCGCCGAGCCGCACGACCATCGCGGCGGTGGCCAGCACCATCAGCGGCACGAGGTGGCTGAAGACGCGGTACTCGAAGTGGTCGCCGCCGACACGGAACACGTAGTAGCCGACCTGGAACAGGCACGCACCGACTGCCGCGGCGGCGGGCGCGTGGTCGCGCACGCAGTGCCACAGGAAGCGGCCCTGGCGCACCTGTTCGCGCAGCAACCACGCGACCGCGATCCCCAGGAACAGCCACGTGCCGTGCTCGACCGTGAACGACGCGAAGTAGCGCAGGCCCGCTTCGGGCCACGGCTCGACGATCTTGGCGTGCCAGGTGTTCGGCAGCCACTCACCGTAGTACGAGCGCCGGAACGCGAGGTGGGCGGACACCGCGAGCAGTGGCGCCAGCCCGGCAACGAGCGCGCCTGGCGCGAGCAGCCGTCGCTGCCACGACCACGCCGCGACGGCGGCGGTTGCCGCGACCAACAGCAGACCATCGGGTCGCGTCAGCGCGGTGAGCGCGGCCGCGGTCGACCACAGCGCGAGCCAGCGGGCGCCACGCGGGCCGCCGGCGAACGCCAGCAGCGCCCAGCCGACGAAGCCGACGTTGAACAACGCCGTCTCCAGGCCACTGGTGAACCACTGCAGGAACGTGCGGTTGCCGGCGATCACCGCGAGCGCGACCAGCCCGACCGCGTCGGGCAGCCGGCTACCGTCGCGGCCGCGCAGCCGCAGCGCGGCGACCGCGAGCAATGCGAACTGTACGAGGCCGAGGCCGAGCGACAGCCAGTTCGCGCTCTGCGGCGGCTCGATGCCGAACCACGACCACACGCCCCACAGCAGCACCACCCACAGGAAGCACGTGTAGCCCTCGACCGGCGCGAACGGTTCGCGGTTCCACACCAGGCCATGGCCGTCGTGGGCGTTCGCGACGTAGCGGAATGCGATGAACGCGTCGTCGCACAGGAACCAGAGCTGGCAGGCGCCGAACACGACCACCACGCCGAGCGCCAGCAGCACCGGCCACCGCCACGCCGACGCGCGCGGCTCCTGGGTGCTCGCGATGGCCTCGGCGCCGGTCATGGCTGTCGTTCGAGCACGAAGTGCGTGACGTGGAAGGGCACGGGCGTCGCGTCGGCAACGATGCAGACGAGGTCGACCGGTGTCGAGGCGCCGCTGCCGGCGACCTCGAATGCCCCATCCGCGGTGGCCAACGGCGCGCCGTCGGCGGCGGTCAGCGACAGCGCGACGCCGGCTGGCACCGTGTCCGCGCGCAGTCGCCAGCGTCCAGGCGGCAGCGGCAAGTCGTCGATCGCGAGCCGTCCTCGCGCCCGCACCTCGGCGACCACTGCGGTGTCCCCATCGCCGAGCACGGCGACGGCCCGCGGTGCCTGGAGCCACGCAGCTCCGGCCTGCACGTCCTGCGCGAGCTGCGCGGGAGCCGTGCGCTCCGGCTGGGTTGCAGCTTGCAGGAACGAGTACGGCTGCCGGTAGCTGTCGAGCCAGAACCCGGGGACCACCAACACCGCGGGATCCCCCGCGGCGGTGCGTGGACCGAGGCGGCCGCCGATGCGGGCCCACACGTGCAGATGGAGGTGAGGCGCACGGCCATCGTCGAGCGTCGGCGTGCCGAGGTCGCCGACCACCAGCCGGTAGTCGGCGAGGAAAGCCGCGTCGGCTTCCATCTGCCGGCCCCCGAGCCACTGCGGCTGCGGC
Source organism: Planctomycetota bacterium (assembly GCA_049276695.1). Lineage (GTDB taxonomy): Bacteria > Planctomycetota > UBA1135 > UBA1135 > UBA2386 > UBA2386. Next base: position 290 of record JBASWX010000734.1, on the reverse strand, counting down.
GAACCGGGCGGCGTCCCGAACATCACCAGGTCGGGCCGGCGCGACAGCACGTACCCGCCGTTCGCGCGGGCGTGCCCCGCCACGAACGGCTGATCCGGTGCCAGCGGCGTGCGCGCGATCGTGCGGTCGCACAGGCCGAGCATGTCGAGACACGGCAGGCCGCTGAAGTACGGCGTGGCCCCGGCGGCGTCGACCGCCAGCAGCGGTTGGCGAGCCGCGAAGCCGCGGCGCAGCCACTGCCCGGCGGCCTTGCCGTACCACTCCCAGCCCGACAGCCGCTGGGTCACGCC
>JBASWX010000733.1:0-8412 GCA_049276695.1 Planctomycetota bacterium | reverse complement strand
CCGCAACACCGGACGGGCCGGCGGCGCCGACTTCGCGGCCGCGATCGCCGCCATCACCCGGTCGGCCAGGTCCACTTTCGCCGCCGGCGCCTGCAGCGCTTCGCGCACCGTGCGCACCGTGCGTTCGTACTGCTCGAGGTCGGCGCGCAGCTGCGGGTTGACGCGCATCTCGGCGATCAGCCGCTCGCGTTCCCGTTCGCTGATGCGGCCATCGACCCAGTCGGCGAGGCGTTCGTCGACCTCGCGCATGGGCTGTCCGCCGTCCGGTTGCCGTGTGTTCATGCGTCGAACCCCCGCAGCATCTCCTGCAGCAACAGCCGGCCGCGGTGGATGCGCGACCGCACGGTGCCGATCGGCAGCTCGAGTGCCGCCGCGATCTCCTCGTACGACAGCGACTCCATGTCGCGCAGCACGACCGCGGCGCGGAACTCGTCGGGCAGCTCCTGCACGCACGCCCGCACCCGCGCCAGGAACTCGCGGTGGTGCGCGCGTTCGCCCGGGTCGGTCTCACGACCTTCCGGCGTCACGTAGAGGTCGTCGGTGCCGGCGACGGGCGCATCGATCGACAGCGTGCGCCGATCGCGCTTCTGGGTGCGGCGCCGCCGGTATTCGCTGATCGCGACGTTCATCGCGATCGTGTGCAGCCAGGCGACGAAGCGGCCCTGTCCATCGAACTCCGGCAGCCCCTTGTGCACGCGCAGGAACACCTCCTGCGACAGGTCCTCGGCCAGCCCTCGATCGCAGTGCAGCACCGACACCATCACTCGCATCACCCGGTCAGAGAAACGTTCGACGAGTTCGCGGAAGGCATCCGTGTCGCCCTGCCGCGCGCGCAGCATCGCTTCGCGCGCCGGATCCGCCTCGTCGTCGGCGGCACCGGTGGCCGACACCCCGTCGCGCCGTGCGACCGGCAGGGAACTCAGCACCAGACGCTGCACCGGCCGCGTGGTTCCTTCGGCGATCGGCTTTTTCTCGGCAGTCACGGGGCGTGGATCCAGGCGCGCGTTCCGGCGGTGCCACCGGCCGCAGCTCGGCGCGGCAAGGATAGCGGGCGAACGGCGGAGCGGCGACCGCCGTTCACGCCCACGCTCCCGGAGAACTCCGGAATGCCCGCCGCCGGCTGCCGGCGCGTTGTCGGCGCGCCAGGCCGCGGCCACAATCGCCGCTCGCCATGGCCGAGACCGTCTTCACCTTCCACTGCCCCTGCTGCAACAAGCTGATCGAGGTCGACACCCGCTCGGGCAAGGCCCGCGCGGCGCGGCCTGAGGAGGCGAAGGGCGGCCGCAGCCTCGATTCGCTGCTGTCGGCGCAGCAGCAGGAGCAGCAGCGGCTCGCCGACCTCTTCAGCTCGGCGAAGGACAGCGAGGCGAAGAAGGAGTCCGCGCTCGAAGCCCAGCTCAGGAAGGCGAAGGAAGAGGCGAAGAAGGACAAGGACACGCGGCCGCGCAACATCTTCGACCTCGATTGACCGGCGCGCCGCCGCGCGCGGCTCACCGCCAGAAGTAGTGCCAGTCGGCATCCAGCTTCGTCGAAGCACCCGGCGCCAGCTTCACCGTCCAGCGGAACTCGGCGAAGCCGTTGTGCTGGAACCACCAGTACGGCCAGCTCCACCATCCCCACCACGCGGGCGCCGGGCCGCCGCTCCACGCCGCCACCAGGTCGAGCTGCTTCCTATTGCCATCCTGGCCCACTGCGTCGGCGAGACCCAGTGCGCGCCGCGTCACCTCGATCTCGACCGCGACCGGCTTCTTGTTGGTCAGCGCGATGCTGCCGGCGACGTCGACCCGCGAGTAGTTGTCGGAGCCGAACCGGAACGGCCCCGGATCGCGGCGCACCTCGTGCTCCTCGGTCTCGACGCACACGTCGATCGCGACGTTGATCTCGAGGTCGGTCTCGGTGCCGCGCGGCGTGTAGAGCACGCGGCCCTGCGCCAGCACGCGGCCATTCGCCAGCACCAGTGCTGGCGCGGTCGTCAGCGGTGCGTCGCCGGTGTTCTTCAGCCGCAGCAGGTGGCGCGCCTTCGGCGCTTGCATCTGCTTCGCCAGTTCGAGCACGCGCTCGCTCTGCAGGTTCTGCCGCACTTCCATCGGCGGCGCGAACGGCACGTCGAGCCGGTACAGGTCGCGGTAGGTGACCTGGAACGACGCGATCGGCAGCACCAGCCGTTCGCCCTTCTTCAGCGTGACGTCGCGCAGCGTGAACACGAACAGGTCCTCGGCGGCTTCACCGCCCTCGACCACCGGTTCCGCCGCAGTGTCCTGCTGCTCCGGCCGGCCGCGATAGCCGGCCACCTGCGTCATCAGCGAATTCGACAGCGCGTTGCTGAAGAACTGCTGCTCGCGCATCTGCGCCGCCACCTGCGCCCCCTCCTGCTGCAGCGCGATCGGATCGACCAGCCCCTGGAACTCGAACTTCGGCACGCCGATCACCAGGTTCACCGTCGCGTGGTCGAGATCGACGAGGTCGTTGACCAGCGTCGCCTCGAACTGCACCGCCGCCTTGCCCGCCCCGTCGATGTCGAAGCGGTAGGCCGGGATCCAACGCAGCCCGCGCTGCACGTACATCACGCCGACGCGCGCCCCCGCCCCGGCCCCGGCGACCTGCAGCAGCAGCCGTTCCTTCTGCTCCTCGACCCGGGTGCGGCCGGCGAACTCGCCGCGCACCTCGAGATCGCGCACCGCCGCCAGCGGCAGCACGCGGGTGCCGTTCGCGGTCTGCAGCAGCAGCAGGTCGCCATCGCTCGGCGACGGCGTCTCCTGGCGCGAGGGCACGCCGAGCAGCTTGCCGTCCAGGCGCTCCCTGTCGGTGGTGACTACGGTGACGTCCTTGCCGACGTTGGCGCGCGCGATCTGGCGGAAGTCCATCGCCGGCAGTTCGCGCACCACCTGGTCGCGGCCGGCCTTCGCCGACACCAGGCGCGCGCCGGTCGCGAACGGCCAGAAGGTGCCGAGCACCGGTTGCGGCAGTTCGTCCAGCACGACTTCGCCCTTGCCATCGGGCAACGCGGTGTCGCGCACGACCCAGGCATGCCCGTCCTTGAACACCGTGACCTCGCGCACCGGCAGCGCCGCGCTGGCGACGGCGGGCGGCTGGCCTTGGGCGAACAGCGGCAGCGAACCGAGGAACAGGACGAAGTGGTGCAGCGCGTTCATTGCACCTGCAAGGTAGCCGCGCGCCGAGGCGATCGTGCAAGCTCGGTGTAAGGCCCCGACCGGGCGCCGCCGGCTCACTTCGCGAAGTGCGAGACGACGCTGCTGGTCAGCGACAAGGCGCCCGTTCCGGTGTGGTAACGCACCACCTGCCAGTGCACTTCGCTGCCCACCAGCAGCGGGTTGTTCGGCACCGGCGTCGCGTGCGTGCCGGCCCCGACGTAGACGTTGACCGGGATCAGCGTCGCCGGGTCGAGCAGCAGCCGGCCGAACGGTGTTGGCGTCGCGACGCCGGCCCAGTCGCCGCACACGATCGCCAGTTCGGCGGCACTGGCGGTGAACTGCAGGGTGACGGTGCCGCCCAGGTCCACTTCGGCGGCGAGCACGAGGCCGTTCGGCAGCCCGAGTGCTCCCATCAACGCGGCGACGTCCGGCCGGCGTCCGATCGTCGCGACGGTCGTGCCGTGGCTCTGGATCAGCGTGCGCGCCTGCGCTGGCGTCAGCACCTGGCCGAGCTGGAACTTCGCGGCGCCGAGCGTCGCGGCGTAGGCACTGGTCACGATCGGCGTCGCGCTCGAGGTGCCCGAGAACGTCGCGGTGTAGCGCTGCCGCGGATCGCCGCCGCCGTTGAACAGCGCGCCGTAGCCGGTCGTGGTCACGTTCTGGCCCCAACCGTTGGCGTCGACGATCGCGCCGTAGTTCGAGAACGACGCGCGCACCAGCGTGGCCCCATCCGTCGCGCCGACCAGCACCGCACCGGAGTCGCGCACCGCACGGTTGAACAGGCCCTGGAACACCGGGTTGTCGAGGTTCTGGTTGCCGTTGCCGGCCGCGGCGACGACGTGCTTGCCGGCGAGCGTCGCGTTGCGCACCGCGTCGAACACGTCCTGGCGCCCCTCCATCGGGCAGACGCTGGTGCCGGTGATCGGGCACGGCAGCTGCACCTCCAGCACGATGATGTCGCCAGGCTGGCTGTTCGCCGCCGCGGTGTTCACCGAGGCCGCCCAGTTGATCGACTGGTGGCTGTGGAACTTGTAGCGCGCCTTCCACACCCCACCCGTGGTGCCGTAGCCGTTGCGCTCGGCGACCAGTTCGCCTGCCACCGCCTGGCCGTGGTCGGTCGGGTTGTTGTTCGGACCGATGACGTTGGCGGCGACCGCGAGCGGAATGTCCTCGTGGTCGATGATCAGCCCGGTCTCGATGTCGCAGACCTGCAGCGGCTCGCCGCGTCCGCCCGGCAGCTTGCGCGCAGCGACGATGTCGATGCCGTTCGGCAGCGGGCCGAAGTAGCCCTGGCTGCCGGTGAAGTCCGGCGTCGTCGGCGGGATGTCCTGCGGGTCGGCGGCGTAGCCCGGCGGCGTGTCGGGGAACGCGGTCTCGATGAGCGGATCGGCGAGCAGTGCGCGCCACGCCGCGATGCCGGTCGCGGCGTCCGGCATGCGCACGCGGAAGTACAGGTTCAGCTCCGCCGGCGGGTCGACCGGTGCAACGGCCGCGGCGAGGTCGGCTCGCAGCGTGGCGAGTTCACGGTCGAGTTCGTCCTCGCTGCGCAGGAACAGCCGCTCGACGGTGCGCGCGTTCGCAATCGCCGCCATCACGCCAGCCGTCGAAGCGCCCGTGCCGCTGACGAACGCACCGCCGCGCAACCGCACCGCCGAGCCCTCGGTGAACTTCACCACCAGGTTGGTGACGTCCTCGGCACCGGCAACCGGTTCGAAGCGCGTCGGCTTCACGACCGGTCCGCGGCGAGCCTGGCCAGGCAACGAGATCGCGAAGCAGAGGCAGAGAACCAATGTGGCTGCGGTGGGACGCATGGTGATGTCGACTCTACCTCCCCTGACCACCGTCGGGCACCTGGCCCGGTCCCCGCGATCCCCGCGAGCGTGGCGCACGCACCCCCGCGGCCGCTACTTGCCTCGCACCTTGTCGCGCAGCGAGGTGTCGCCAGGAAACTGGGCAGCTCCCCGGGCCCACACTTCCGCCGCCTTCTGGAACTCTCCGCGTTGGCTGTAGAGATTGCCCAGGAACAGGAACGTGTTCGCGTGTCGCGGATTCGGGGGTTGACGGCCCTGGACAGCGAGCAGCGTCTCGAACTGGCGAACCGACTCCGGTCCCTTGCCCAGGAAGTCCGGCCAGAACGTCAGTGACACGGCCTTCTGGTAGCGCGCCTCCCAGTGGTCCGTGTTGAGCTCCAACACCTTGTCGAACGCCTGGTCCGCGAGACTCACGAACTCGCCCCGCTCGCGGCTCGACAAGGCGGGGTCGCGTCGGCCGCGCTGCAGGTAGGCATCGGCGAGTTGCAGCTGGGCTTCCGGATCCCCCGGCGACGCTTCGGCGCGCGCTCGGACGACAGCGAGCAGCTTGTCCATCGCGCCGGCCTCGCGCGCTGCATTCCAGATCCGTGCCCGCTCCGTGGAATCGCCGGCGAGCAGGCCCTCGAACGCGCGCTGCGGCTCGAATTCCTTGCCGGCTGCGGGGCTGGTACGGGATTGCATCCACGCCGCCACCGCGGCCTCGATCGCTTCCTGCGGAACCGGGGAAGCCTGCTCTCGGTGCACCGCACCGGTGGCCGCTGCCGGCACCGCAGCGCGATGGACCGGCCCTGACGCGAGCAGCTGGGCCTCGATGTCCTCGAGCCGTGAACGCAGGCTCGCGATGTCGGCGCCCGGCGGCGGTGCTGTCTGCGTGCCGAGGGCGGACAACAGCATCACCTGGATGCTCGTCGTTGCCACGACGGTGATGGCGACGATCAGTGCGGCTCTCATGGGGCAGTGCGGAGTGTGGGGTGCGAGGACCTACCGTGCCGGTGCACCGAGCCCCGGCAGCCAACGCAGGCTCGAGCGGTCTTCCCATGCACGCACGCTGCGCCGCAGCGCGCGCATCGATTCTTCGTCCGCCGCGAACGTCGCCGGCACGACCAGCACGTTGCGCCGCCCCTCGCGGTGCAGCCGGCCGAGCACTTCCGGCAGGCTGCGTTCCCCGGTGGCGGTGGCGACACGCAACCGGCTGAAGCGGTCCTTCTTGGTGACCGGATCGTTCTTCTCGATCGCGAGCCAGGCTTCGATCTCCTCGGTTGGCGTGGCCGCAGGCAGCACGACGACGGTGGTGCCCCCGAACGGACCGGGACAACGCGGAATGCCGACCCCGGCGGCGTAGGCCGCTGCCCGGACGCTCGTGTCGATCGCCACGGAGTCCGAATCGGTTGGCGGAGCGTCCAGCACGGCCACCAGCTGCCCCGCAGCGCGCTGCTCGAGCGCCGCCAGTCGCGCCCACATTCGCGCCCGCGGACTGGCGGCGAGGATGTGTCGCCTCGCGCCGCTCGCGGGACTCATCGGCTCCAGCCCCAGCCCGGCGCGCAGCGCCGTCTCGCGCTCGACTTCAGCGCGCCACGGGTCCGACGTCATCACCTGCAGATCGGTCTCGAGCCCGGCCGACTCGTAGTCGGCCAGTTCCTTCGCCCACCACGCCTCGTCGTCCGACTCGAGCAGCACTCGCAGCGACCTGCCGGCACCGGGGTCATGGCTGCGGTCCTCGGTGAGCGGCGGGCGGACGTCCGTCAGCTTGCTGTAGCGACGCGGGGCGACGGCCACGCCGCGGGCGCCCATGCGCCGGCTCAGCAAGGAAACTGCGGCGGCCACCGTGGCGCCGGTTCCTTCACCAGCGACACACACGCGGCCCGGGTCGATGCGATGGTGGCGCAAGAGGAACGCCCAGGTTTCGTCCGCGACGCCGACCAGCAGCTGCACGTCGGCCGCGAACGTGTCGGGCCAGAACCATCGGCCGCCCTCGCCGAGGTCATCCTGGGTCTCGATGTACGGCGCTTCGATGACCGCGATCGCGCACTCGGCACCGAACCGCCGGCGCCACAGGGCCAGCCCATCCTGCGCCGCCATGCCATCGTCCGCGAACCAGACGAGCAGTGGCCAGCCACGTTCGCCTGGCTCGCCCCCGGGCAGGTGCAGCCGGTACCTGACTTCCCGGGTCGCGTAGACCGAATGGGTGCCCTCGTTCAGGTCCGTGGCCCGCGCTTCCGCATGGACGACGTAGTCGGCCTCCGGCTTGCCCTCCGGATCGACGGTGGCGGGATTCGCCGTTGGCACGATCGCGACGGTGAGGACCTTGGCGGTGGGTCGGCGCAACGCGAACTGGCGCACGGTGCCGTCCCAGTGGGCACTGTGGAACCCGCCGTTCACGTGCAGCACGAGGCTGCCGGGGTGGCGATCCAAGGCCAGGGCACAGGCCTCCCCCATCGAGTTGTCCCACAGCGACTGGGTGGAGTAGAGCCGCGCGTTGGCATCCTCTGGGGCGGCGCCGGTCATGCCCGCATGGCCGCGCACTGCGTTGTCCACGCGCTGCCAGTACGCCGGTGTGCTCGGCAGCAGTTCCCGCGGCGCATGAGCACGATCCGCGCCGGAGAGGGTGTCGAGGGTCGAGCCGGCCGACCTCGCCAGCACCCGGCGGAGCGGCGTGGGGAAGTTCGAAGCGACCACGGGCAACCGCCGCGACCTGGCCGCCTCGATCATCGGGCGGTAGGCGGTGGCGTAGTTCGCCCACGGCCGGGCGGCGGCGAGGAACTCCGACTCCGACGAGGTCCCGGCCAGGTACGCATCCAGTGCTGGCTGCACGTCGCGCTCGAACATCTCCAGGGCCAGCACCACGTCGCCGGGGCGCCGTTCCAGCAGGCCTTCGTAGACGCCGAGTTCGACCCGGTGCGTCGTTTCGTCGGTGTGCACCTCCCCGAGGAACACTGCATCCGCCTCGGCCAGGGCATCCAGCAGTCGAGCGAAGGAGATGTCCGCGCCGGTGCGGGTATCGCGCACGACGACGGCGCGGTCGAGGGGCGGGGCCGCCCACGGTTTGCCCTGCCGCGGCGACCCGGCCGGCGGCAGGTGCGTCGTCGTGCAGGCAGCGAGGACGACGAGGCCCGCGAGCACGTGGCGACTCGCGCTCCGCCGCGGTGTCGTTCGTCCCGTGGCGGCATGGCCAGCAAGGAGCCACCGCCGTCCGCAACCGATGCCCATCATGACCTCTTCCCCACGCGGACCTGGAGCGTCTGCTCCTTGCCATCGCGCACGAACTTGACGACGACCATGCGCCCGATCCGCAGGTCCGCGACCACTGCCACGTAGTCCTCGAGGCTTCCAAAGAACAGAGCTCACGTTGACTCGACGGGCACGAGCTGGAAGCCGAGTTCGCGTGCGGCTTTGGTGAGGCCCTTCACGCGTCGGGCCTGGTACTGCTGCTCGTAGGCTTGCTGGCCGAT
>JBASWX010000732.1:0-7165 GCA_049276695.1 Planctomycetota bacterium | reverse complement strand
GCCAAGCAGCGCTCGCTCGACGCCGGGATCCCGATGCCCGGCGGTGACGGGCTGGTGTGCGACCGTTGCCGTGCGGTGTTCGCGACCATGGACCTCACCCAGGACGTCTGCGGGGCCCTCGCCGACGGCAAGCTGCCGCCGGCGCTGCGCCGGCGCATCCTCGCTGAACTGGCGTAGGGATGGGGCGAAGGACGTAGCCGCGGTTTTCCGGGAACGCGGCCGGCGGGCCGTGTCTCTGCGGGGGTGTTCACCCAAACCTGAAGGAACACCATGAACGCCCTCCGCCTCGCCATCCTCGCCCCGTTCGTCGCCTTGCTCGCGTCCGCCTGCGGCGGCAGACCCGGCAGCTCGACCACGCCGGCGCCGGTCGCCGCGACCAAGGCGCAGCCCGCTGCTCCCGTGCTCGAACCGTTCCAGTGCGGGAACGTGCAGCGCATCCACAGCTTCGGCGACATCTTCCTGGCCAGCCAGCCGACGCCCGCCGACTTCGAGCACGCGCAGAAGAATGGCATCAAGACGGTGGTCAACATGCGCCACCACGCCGAGATCAAGGACTTCGACGAACCAGCACTCGTGGCCCGGCTCGGCCTCGCCTACGTCAACCTGCCGTGGAACGGACCCGACGAACTGACCGACCAGGTGTTCGATCGCGGCCGCGAACTGCTCAGCCAGGCCGAGCGGCCGCTGATGCTGCACTGCAGCTCCGCCAACCGCATCGGTCCGATCTGGATCGCCTGGCGCGTGCTCGACGGCAAGGTCGCGTGGGAGCAGGCGCACGCCGAGGCGGTGCAGATCGGCATGAAGACGCCGGCCTACACCGACAAGGCGAAGGCCTACGTCGAGCGCCGCCTCGCCAAGAGCCCGGCCGGCTCGTAACCGCGGCGCAAGGCCGCGTGCCGAAGCGCCGTCCGGCCCGTAGGCTGCGGATGTGCTCCATCGCTTCGAGATCGCGCTCGCCGACGTCGACCGCGGCGTCTACCAGGACCTCGACTTGCGCGTCGCGCGCCACCCGTCCGAGGACGAGCCCTACCTGCTGACGCGCGTGCTGGCGTTCGCGTTCGAACACAAGGAGGGCCTCGCGTTCAGCAAGGGGCTGTCCGAGTCCGACGAGCCGGCGATCTGGAAGAAGACCGGCGATGGGCGGGTGGTGGAGTGGATCGAGGTCGGCGCGCCGGCGGCTGACCGGCTGCACCGCGCGTCCAAGGCGTGCGAGCGGGTCGTCGTGTGGTGCCACCGCCGCCCCGACATGCTGCAGCAGCGCTGCGCCAAGGAGAAGGTGCACAAGGGCGACAGCATCGCGGTGGTCAAGGTGCCGGCCGAATTGCTGGCGGCGCTGGCGGCGAAGCTCGACCGCAACAACCGCTGGGACCTGTCGCGGCACGAAGGCCGGGTCACCGTGGTGGTCGGCGGCGAAGCGATCGAGGCGGTGCTCGAGACGGTGCCGCTCGTGCCGCCCGCGGCGTAGGCGGTCACCCGGTTGCCAGGGGCGCGCTGGCGGCCGGCGCCGTCAGTAGCCGAGGTGCAGGCACATCGCGTTCGACATCTCGATGTCGAAGCCGAGCGTCAGCACCGCCGACTGGCAGTGCAGCACCTTGCCGAGCCAGAACAGGTTGTTCGGGATCGCCAGTGCGATGTCGGTGGCGCCGGACACCGGCAGTGTGATCACGAGGTCGGTGGCGTTGGGCAGGTAGTTCGAGCAACCAGTGAGCAGCGGGTACGAGAACAGGTTCGTCGTCGGGGTTCCGAGCGGCGTCGGCGGCAGCAGGATCAACGTGCCGACGAGCAGCGCCAATGGCGGCAGGTTGTCGGTGTGCAGCGAGATCACGGTGCCGAGCACCGGATTGCCCGAAGGCGTCAGCACCGACTGCGTCGCGCAGCCGGCCCAGGTGGTCTCCCAGTAGGCGGTGGTGCCGAGGGTGGTGCACTGGGCGGTGGTCGGGACGGCGAACAGGCAACCGGCGAGCAGGGGCAGGCAGCGGCGGCCGAGCAGGGAAGTCAGGGAGGTCATGGCGGGTGGTCCTTTGGCGCCCGGTCGGGCGCCAGGAAGGAATGGCCGGGCTGCGTGCGGACCGGACACCGCCGCGTGGATTCCTGCCGTGGGCGGAAGGGCAGCGTTCGGGCATGCTGGTCGCATGACCCCGCAACAGTTCCGCCGGCTGGCGCTGGCGCTTCCGGACGCGGTGGAAGGCGCGCACCACGGCCATCCCGACTTCCGGGCGCACGGCCGCATCTTCGCCTCGATCGTTCCGGCCTGGGGGCAGGGCATGGTGCGGGTGCCGCTCGCGGTGCAGAAGAAGCTGGTGGGGCGGCGCGGCGGAGCGTTCGTGGCGGCGAACGGCGCGTGGGGTCGGGCCGGCGCCACGATGGTGAATCTCGCGGACGCGGTGGTGGGCGAGGTGCGGGCGGCGCTGCTCGAAGCGTGGCAGTTCGCGGCGGCGGATGCGGAGAAGCGGGCGGCGAAGAAGCCGCGTGCGCAGCGCGCGCCGAAGCGGTGACGGCCGTGGGGTCGGCCGCAGCGAGCCGCGTCTGCATCGTCGGCGCCGGTCCGGGTGGACTCGTGCTCGGCTACCTGCTCGCCAGGTCCGGCGTGCCGGTCACGATCCTCGAGGCGCACGGCGACTTCGACCGCGCCTTCCGCGGCGACACCGTGCACAGCACGACGATGGAGCTGATGGACGACCTCGGCCTCGCCGGCAAGGTCGAGGCGCTGCTGCACAGCCGGCTGCGCGAACTGGCGATGGTGACCCCGACACAGCGGCTGGTCGTCGCCGAGTTCCATCGGCTGCGCACCAGGTTCGCGTACGTCGGGCTGGTGCCGCAGGCCGAGTTCCTGGCGTTGCTCGCCGACGAGGGGCGCAGGCTCGGGCCGTGCTTCGATCTGCGGATGCGGGCGACGGCGCGGTCGCTGTTGCACGACGGCGAACGGGTCGCCGGCGTCGGTTACGACGGCGACGGTGGCAGTGGCGAGGTGCGCGCGGACCTCGTCGTCGGCGCCGATGGCCGTGCTTCGCGCGTGCGCAGCCTCGCCGGGATCGAACTGATCAAGACCTCGCCGCCGATGGACGTGCTGTGGTTCGAGCTGCCGGCCGGGCGGGGCGACGATCGGCTCGATCCACTGGCGCTGCGGTTCGGTACCGGGCGGCTGGTGGTGTGCATCCGCCGCGGCACGTACTGGCAACTCGGCTACGTGATCCTGAAGGGCTCGGCGCGCGAACTGCACGAACGCGGCATCGACGCTCTGCGCGCCGACCTGCGCGCGATGGTGCCGCAGTTCGGCGAGCGCGTGGCGACCCTGACCGACTGGCGGCAGACGCAAGTGCTGGCGGTGCAGACCGGCCGCGTCGCGTGCTGGCACCGGTCCGGGCTGCTGCTGCTCGGCGACGCCGCGCACGTGATGAGCCCGATCGGCGGCGTCGGCATCAACTACGCGGTCCAGGACGCGCCGATGCGCGCCAGCAGCACGATCTGGTCGAGCACCTTGTGGCCGAGCAGCACCCGCACCCCGTGCAGCAGCGGGTCGTCGAGCAGGTCGGTGGGCGTGGCTCCGAGCGGGGCAGGTGTGGTCATCCGATCCCGCGCCGATTCTGCCACGGATCGCGGTCGCGGTCGAATCGGGGAGTGTCGCCGCGCGCCGCCGGCACGATCGTCGCGCGTCGCGCACTCGTCGCTGGACTCTCGTTCGGCCGCACCTAGCATTCCCGCGCATCGAGGACGAGTTCCGTCCCACCCAAGGAGCACGAGCAGAACATGTCGAAGACTTCCCACCTCGTTCCGGCCGTGGCCGGCCTGGTCCTCGCCGCGGGGGCCGCAGCCCAGACGCCCTACAGCAAGATCCACCCGTACACGAACATCTCGCTCGGCCTCGCGTTCGGCGACCAGGACGTCGAGACCAACACCGGCAACCCCAACCCGGGCGGCCGCATCCAGACCTCGGAGACCGACGCGACCCACTTCCGGATCCGCGGCGAGCACTTCTTCGAGTCGGAGATCGGCGTGTTCGTCGGCGCCTACTTCGGCTTCGCCGACGACATCAACCAGGACCCGCCGCTCAGCTCGCCCAGCTCGTCGTGGGACAGCACCGGCCTGTTCCTCGCGCTGTCCTACCGCGCGACGATGGAGAAGATGTTCCGGATGCCGATTCGTTTCGGCCCGTTCCTGCAGTCGGCCGAGGAGCAGGACACGACCTTCGTCAACGGCAACATCGAGCGCTCGATGTACGGGCTGCGGCTGTCGGCCGAACCCGAGATCATCGTGATGAAGAGCGAGTCGGACGGCAAGTGGTCCGAACTCGTCGCCTTCACCGAGCTGACGTGCGGCGCCGGCCCCGCGAAGGTCGAGGACAACGTCGACAGCGAAGACGGCTACGCCTTCACCTTCAGCTGGGAACTCGGCATGCGCTACCGGCTGACGTCGGGGCTGTACTTCGGGCTGTCCTACTTCGCGCAGAAGGTGCACACCGGCACCACCGAGTCGTACAACCGCGTCGCGTTCTTCGGCGTCGACGACGACTTCACCGGCATCATGATCACCGCCGGCTTCCGCTTCTGATCGAAGGGGAACTCCGGCGGGCGGGGGGACGCCCGCCATCGGGGTGCGCCGGGCCGCGGTTCGACAACGGCGCGTCCCGCCTCAAGGTCGGTAGACGACCCGGAAGCCGTAGCCGGCGCCCTTGTTCTGTGGGGCGCTCTGCTTCCTGGGATCCTTGCGGAGCGGGTGGGTGTTCGTGCTGGGATCGCCCACCAGCCACTCCACGATTCCGCCGACCTCGGTCTCACGAACGCCAGGCACCTTTGCCAGTGCATCCCACTCGTCGGGCCTGGGTAGATCGAACACCGCGCCGCGCTCCGCGACGAAACGGGTAGCGTCGTTGCCACTGACACCGCTCACGGCCTTGTCTGCACCGCTGCCCGAGTACTGCGCCTCGGTGACCATCCGGATGGCGCCGTAGAACGTCGGCTTGCCGTTCGGCGGGCCGCCGACGGCGACCAGGGCGATGCCGGTCGGCGTGTGCACGATGCGATCGGGCCAGCCGGCCGCGTTCGTCACCGCGCTCTCACCGGCCGCGAAGCCGTTGTCGGTGAGTTGCTTGTTGATCGCCGGGGGCTTCGGGTTCGGGTTGCCGCTGTTGTCGACCACCGCGGCGGCGGCGATCTCGATCTGCAGCGGTGCTGGCAGCGACTCGTTGCCGGCGCGGTCGTAGGCGATGAACTCGATCTGGCGCGCCTTCTGCGGCGGCGGCAGGGTCACGACCCACTTGCCGTTCTGTTCGATGGCGAGGATGTCCTTGCCGTCCTTCACCACGACGCGCTGGACCGGTTCGCTGCAGGTGGCCTCGAGCGTCAGGCCCTGGTCCGCCTTGTCGGCCGCGACCGGCTTGAGCGTGGGGAGGGTCACGAACGGCTTCGTCGTGTCGAGCACGAGCTTGATGGTGCGTGTCTTCGCCGGCTTCGTCGCCGAGTTGGTGGCCGCGATCTCGAACGAGAACTCGCCGTCCTTGGTCAGGTTCTTGCGGAGCCGTGCCGTGCCCTTGCCGGCGGCCATGGTCACTTCTTCGCCGTTCACCGTCACCTTGGGGTCGGTGCCGCTGCACTCGATCTCCAGCGTCGCTTCCGGAGTGGCGAGGTACTGGATCTCATCGCCGAGCACCCCCGGCTTGCCGCTGCCAACGGTGAGCGACAGCGTCGTGATCGCGGCCGGCACGACCACCGGCTTCACTTCCTCGACCACGCGGGTGACCGTGATCGGCGCCGTGGTGGTTTCCATGCCGGCGAGGTTCGTGGCCCGCGCCGTGATGACGTTCTTGCCCTGCTCCAGGTTCACGTCGGTGGTCCACTTGCCCGCGGTTGGCTTGATCAGCACGTACTTGGAGTCGCCGACCTTGAAGGCAACCTCTTTGGTCCACTGGTCGGCGGTCACCGTCAGCGTCACCTTCGTTTCCTTGGTCTTCTCGGGCAGCGGGGGCGTGACCGTGCACGGCGGGCCCTTGGTCAGCTTGACCACGTCGAACGTCGCCGACGCGTCGTCGTAACCAGTCTTCCTGGCGGTCAGCGTCAGCGTTTCCTTGGTCGCCTCCTGGACGACCTTGAGCTTCACGCCGCGGAACCCGCCTTTGTCGTCCGTCTTGCCGACCCTGTCGTTGCCCTGGAACAGCTCGGCATCGGGCTGGTCGAGCTTGCCAGCGACTTCGACGGTCTCCTGCGCAGTGACCGCGATCAGCCGCGTTTCGTCAGTGAAGACAGCAGCCTCCGGTTTGCCGGTGAACGCCAGCAGCTTGCGGCCCTCTTCGACGTACTCGAGTGGCCACGCATCGAGTTCCAACCTCTTCTCGTCGACGAGGATCACCCCGACCGAGATCTTCGCCTGGTCGCCGCTGTTGACCCGCGCAGCAAACTCGCCTTGTTGGTTCTTCTTGTCGATCGGCACGCCGGCGAGTTCGAGCGCCTTCACGGCGTCGATCTCACATCGGGCGGCGCATTCGACCTCGGCGTTCTTCGCGACCTTGCCATTCGGCCGGACTGGCTCCAGCCTGGCCTGGATCTTGCCCCTGACGGTCTCCCAGAGCGACGCGCGCTGCGCGATCAGCGCCGGGTCGTCCTTCTTGACCGAGAGCGCAGCCTGCAACTGCTGCAGGGCGCTGGCGAACTCCTCCTTCTTCTCGTGGCTGGCCGCTCGCTTGCCGTAATTGCCGGCGAGACGTGCGATGAACTGCTGGTCCTTTTCGAGACGCGCGTCTGCCGTCTTCAGCTCGTTCATCTCGATGATCGCTGCTGCCCAGTCCTCCTGAGCCTCGTAACCACTGAGCTTGGCGTAGCGATCTTCCGGAGTGGGGTTCGGCGGGATCGGGGTGACCTGATCACTGAACCAGATCGACTTGACGCCGAAGCCGATGCTGCCGCACAGCACCACCACGACAGCGGCGACCAGGCCCCAGCGCACCTGCTTGGGCTGCGGTTGGAACTCGGTGCCGCCCCGCTTGTCCACGTCGACAGGCGCGACGGGCTCGGGTTCGGGCTTCGGCGGCTTCGAGCGCGGGGGCGGCGTGGGATTGGGCGGCGCCTGCTGCTTGTCAGTGATCGGCCGCGGCTGCGGCACCGTGTCCGTCGGTGGTGCCGGCTCGGGCTCGGGGGCGGGTACTGGCGGCTTCCGGGCCTGCGTGCGGTTGCCG
>JBASWX010000731.1:0-2385 GCA_049276695.1 Planctomycetota bacterium | reverse complement strand
GCGAGGAGCCGCGCCGCGAAGGCGCGCCCGCGGGCGCGCGTCGCGGTGGACGCGGCGGTCGCGGTGGTCCCCCGGTCGATCCGCAGGAAGCGAAGCGCCCCGAGGGCACCGAGCTGGTGATCCGCGACCTGGCGAGCGGCAAGGAGCGGTCGATCGCCGACGTCGTCGCCTACGGTCTGTCGCGCAACAGCAAGCTGCTCTGGTACCACACCTCGGCGAAGAAGCCGGCGAAGGACGGCAAGTACGGCCTGTTCGTGCAGCCGTTGGCGGGCGGCGAGCCGACGCAATTGCTCGACGGCATCGCGCGCGTCGGCAGCGTGTCATTCGACCGCGCCGAGCAGTGCGTGACGTTCACCAGCGACAAGGAGACGTTCGCCGAGGACAAGCCGGTCAACGATCTCTGGCTGTGGGAGGGCAGTGGCGCGGCGAAGCGCATCGCCTGGTCCGGTGGCCCCGGCATGCCGGCGGGCAAGCGCGTGGCCGGTGGCGCGTCGTTCACCCGCGACGGCTGGTTGCTGACGTTCGAAGTGCAGGACGGCCCGGCGGCCGACCCGCTGCCGATCCTGCCCGAGGACAAGGTCACACTCGACCTGTGGAACTGGCGCGACGGCACGCTGCAGACGGCGCAGGCGCGGCGCGGCGGCGGCGGCGGCGGCGACCGCAATCCGCAGTGGACCGCGGTCTACCACCGGACCCAGGGCAAGGTGGTGGTGCTCGGCGATGACAGCCTGCGCTCGCTGCGCCCGATCGGGCCGGAGGGCAAGGTGCTGCTCGGCACCGACGGCCGACCCTACGAGAAGGAGACCACCTGGGACGGCCGCTACAGCGACGTCTGGCTGGTCGACAGCAGCACCGGCCAGCGCACCCGGCTGCTCGAGAAGTACCGCGGCAACGTCACCAACTCGCCGGGCGGCCGCTACCTGGTCTGGTTCGACGCCAACTATCGCTGGCAGAGCCACGAGATCGCGACCGGCAAGACGCGCGACCTGACCGGCAGCCTTGGGGTGCCGTTCCACAACTGGCAGGACGACCATCCAGAACCCGACAACGCGTTCGGTCTCGCCGGCTGGACCGAGAACGACAACGAGGTGTTGATCTACGACGAGTTCGACCTGTGGAAGGTGTCGCCGTCGACCGGCAACGCGGTGTGCGTGACCGACGGCGTCGGCCGGCAGAACCGGTTGCGGCTGCGATTGCAGCAGCTGGCGCGCGACCCCGACCGGCTGTGGGTCGAGGACGAACTGATGCTGGCGGCGACCAACGTCGACACGATGGCGGAGGGTTTCTTCGCCGACTCGCTGACGCGCCAGCAGCGGCCGCAGAAGCTGCTGCTGGTCGACAAGAACCTCGGCGAGCTGGTGCGGCCGAAGAAGTCGAGCCGCCTGTTCTTCACCCAGGGCACGTTCGCCGAGTTCCCCGACCTGTGGACGGCGGCGGCCGATTTCACCGACCAGCGCCGGTTGACCGACGTCAACCCGCAGCAGAAGGGCTATCGCTGGGGCAAGGCCGAACTGGTGCGCTGGATCGACGGCGACGGCGGCGCGCGGCAGGGCATCCTGGTCAAGCCCGACGACTTCGACCCGACGAAGAAGTACCCGATGCTGGTGTACTTCTACGAGCGCATGACGCAGGGGCTGCACAACTACGTGGCGCCAGCGCCCGGCACGTCGCCGAACGCGTCGTACTACGTCAGCAACGGCTACCTGTGGTTCATGCCCGACGTCGTCTACGAGGTCGGCTATCCCGGGGCCTCGTGCGTGAAGTGCGTGGTGTCCGGCGTGCAGCACCTGTTGAGCCAGGGCTTCGTCGACGAGAAGGGCATCGGCGCCGCCGGCCACAGCTGGGGCGGCTACCAGACCGCGTTCCTGGTCACCCGCACCAACATCTTCACCGCGGTCGAGAGCGGCGCGCCGGTCAGCAACATGCTGTCGGCGTACGGCGGCATCCGCTACGAGTCCGGCGTGTCGCGCCAGTTCCAGTACGAACAGACCCAGTCGCGCATCGGCGGCACGCCGTGGCAGTACCCGCTGCGCTACCAGGAGAACTCGCCGATCTGGTTCGCCGACAAGGTGCAGACCCCGGTGCTGATCCTGCACAACGACCAAGACGGCGCGGTGCCGTGGACGCAGGGCATCGAGTACTTCACCGCGCTGCGGCGGCTCGGCAAGGAGTGCTACCTGTTCAACTACAACGGCGAGGCGCACGGGCTGCGCAACCGCGCCAACATGCGCGACTGGACGCGGCGCATGGCCGAGTACTTCGCGCACCACCTGAAGAAGGAACCGGCGCCGAAGTGGATGACCGAGGGCGTGCCGTACCACGACCGCGACGGCGAGAAGCTGCCGTACGCGCAGAGCTACATCGACGCGCACGTGAAGCCGGCAC
>JBASWX010000730.1:0-2475 GCA_049276695.1 Planctomycetota bacterium | reverse complement strand
GTGACGACGTCGCCCGCGCGCACGCGCAGCACCCGGCCGAGGTGCCCGGCGACGTCGCCGTCGAGGATCCAGGGCCCCGGCGCCGGCAGCGCGGCGACGAAGTAGCGGTTGGCCATGCCGGGTTTGTAGCCGGCGCACGCCCGCACGACGACGACGCGAACTGCAGCCCGGCCTTGCCCGGGCCGAGGCTGCCGGTAGCTTTCTCGGGGTCGCCGCACGGCACTCGCTCCGGGTCGGGCGGACGACGACTGCTGTCCGTTCCACCGTGGGTCGCCCCGCCCGCGATGGACAGCGCGGAACGCGCTGCTTCGACCCCTCACCAATCCCTGTATGGCGAACTACGTCCTCGAGATCCTCGACGGGGATCGAGCCGGCGAAGTTGTCTCCGTTGCCGACCGCGCGCTCCGCATCGGCCGCAAACCCGGCAACGACGTGGTGCTGGCCGACGAGAAGACGTCGGGCGTACACGCCGAGATCGTGCTGGAAGGCGATCGTCACGTGCTGCGCGACCTCGGCTCGACCAACGGCACGTTCCTCGACGGCAAGCGGCTGACCGAGCTGGTGCTGACGCCGGGCGACGTGGTGACGCTGGGCCGGCTGCGCGTGAAGTTCCGGTCCGAGGGCGAAGCGGCCGCCGATGCCGGCGAACTGGCGGTGCGCCAGCTCGACAAGAGCCGGCTGCAGCGGCGCGGCGGTTCGCTCGGCCTCTACGCGGTGGTGGTGGTGCTCGGGCTGGGTGCGGCCGGTTGGTTCTGGTGGAGTGGGCGCGGTGGCGGCGACGTCGAGGCCGGCGGCCCGGCGAAGAAGCGCCCGGTGCTGCAGGTCGCCGGCAACAAGCTGCCGTCCGATCTCGGTGGCTGCGAGAACGAGGACGGCTGGAACCTGCGCGCCGCCGGCGGTGGCTTCCAACCATCGGGTCAACCCCACACCGGCGAGGCCGCGTTCCTGGCCCAGCGGGCCGAAGGCGCCGACGCTGCCGACTTCGCGGTGCTGCGCAAGGCCGAAGCGCTGCCGGTGTTCGCCGGCCGCACGATGACCGTCGCCGCTCACCTGCGCACCGCGGGCGGCGGCCAGGCGGCGTTGCGCGTGGCGCTGAGTGCTTCGAACGAGCAGGTGCCGTTCCGCTTCCTGACCGGCACGCCGATGCAGGCGGCCGACGGCTGGCAGCGGATCGAACTGGTGGTCGGCGTGCCGTCGGGCTGCGATCGCCTGACCGTCGAGGTCGCGGCGGTGCTGCCAGGCGCCGATGCGACGGTCGCGGTCGACGACGTCGCCGTCACCGAGGCAGGCAACGTGCCGCCGCTCGAAGCGAAACTGACGGCGACCAGCCAGGTAGCACTCGGCACCGGCAGCGCCATCGCGGTGCGCTCGGTCGATCTCGACAATCTGGCGATCCTGCTCGGCGTGCTGCCCGACGCGGTGCCGCCCGCACTGCAGGGCCTGCACAAGGCCGAACTGTGCTGCCTGTCGGACCTCGGCGCCGGCGTGACCTGCACGCCGACCGAGCGCGGCTTCCAGCTCGCGGTGACCGGCGCGTCGTCGCTGCAGTTCGTGCTGCCGGCGGACGCCGCCGGCGGGCTGATGGTCGGCAGGGCCGATGGTTCGTTCGCGTCGGCGCCGGCCGACGGCGATTTCCAGGCGACCGCGGTGCTGGTCGGCGACCGGTTGACCCGGGCGCTGTTCCGGTTCGAGTCCGCTGGTGGCAGCGGCGAGCAAACCTGCCGCGGCAAGACCGCGGCCGGACGCTGGCGGTTGTCGGTACCGGTCGCGCAGTGCGAACTGGTGCTCGGCTTCCGTGCCGAACGGCAACAGGCCGCCGACCTGGTGAGCCAGGCGGCGAAGTGCCGCAGTGAGGGCCGGCCCGGTGAGGCGCTCGACCGCCTGCGCGAACTGATCGAGCGCTGTCCGCTCGACAGCGAGGTGCTCGCCCAGGGCCTGGCGCTGCGCGCCGAACTGCTCGCCGAGCAGGGCCGGCGGTTGCAGGCGCTGCAGCAGGACTTCGAGGTGGCGTCGTTCTTCTCGACCCGCGGCGGCTTCGCGCGCGTCGTGCTCGGCGTCGACGAACTGCTGCAGCTCTACGACGTGAAGAACCTCGAGGACAAGGCGACGCCGATGGCACTGCGCGACGGGGCCGTGGCGAAGTTGGCGGCGATCGACGGCCGCGAACACGAGAGCCAGCGCAAGCGCCTGGAGTCGCTGGCGAAGTCGCTGCGCGACGCGGCCCAGGAGGGCCTCGCGCAACTGGTGCAGGGGTACGTGGAGCGCAACCTGCGCAAATGACCGCAGCAACCGGCAGGAACCGACCGACATGGTGACGAAAGTGACGGCTGTCGATCTCGGCAGCCACAGCAGCAAGATCCTGGTGGCGCAGGCCGGCAAGCACGGCCTCAAACTGCTGCGTTTCGCCGGGCTGCCGCGCGGCGATGGCGACGGCGCGGCCAGCCTCGGCGAGGCCGGCATCCCGCTCGCCGGCGC
>JBASWX010000729.1:0-20935 GCA_049276695.1 Planctomycetota bacterium | reverse complement strand
AGGCAACCGCCAGCTTCAAATTCGCTCACACGCTTCTCTTCGAGGCCACCCGGAATGCCAAAGATCACCCCGCAAGCACGCGCGATCGCTCGGCTGCACGCTGCGAGGGGCGGGAGAAGGTAGCGAGCGGGCGTGGCCTCGGCAAGGAACGCCGAGGGATTCTCTGGAGATTCTTCAACACGGTTCCAACAAACGACTTGTGTCGCTGACTACCGGAGCGCGGCGATTCGGCGGCCGCGTTCCGGGTTGCGAGCCGTGAGACGTCGCAAGTCCTCGTCGCGAGGGAGTTCGAGGGTGAAGCGGTCGAGCTGCCCGCCGCCCAGGCCGGCCGCGGTGACAACCAGCGTTGGGCCAGCGGCTTCGGCACTGCACCAGTGGTGCTCCGAGGCAACCCGGACCGCGAGGGGGTGCGGGCGCACTTCGTAGAGATCCTTGCCGCCTCCACCGCTGACGACCAGCACCGGTTCGTCACCGCCTGGCTCGCCAAAGCGCTGGTAGCAGTGATCGTGCCCGCTCACGTAGAGGCTGATCTGACCGTCCGCGAGTTGGGGCAACAGCGACAGCAGCAATTCACCGCGGTCACGCTGCCGCGACGCGCTTCGCATCGGGAAGTGGCTGGCGACGACGATCCACGGTTCCGTGCACCGGGCCAGTTCCGCGCGCAGAAACTCGTCGGCCGGGTGGCCACGCTCGTAGCGGTCCCCGGAGTAGTCGGTGTTGCAGTCCAGGCCGATCACGCGGACCGCCCCCCACGCAAAGGAGAAGTGACGCCCGCCGGCGCTACCGGCCGACCGCGAGAGCGGACCACGCAGGTTGGCGAGTGCCTGCAAGCCCCCGGTGTCCATCACGTCGTGGTTGCCGAGGACCGCGTAGAACGGGGCCTTGGCCAAAGCGGCCGCGAACGGCCGGAAGAACCCGCTGCGGTAGTGAGCGTGCAGGCCGCGCGGATAGACGACGTCACCCAGGTGGAGGACGAACGCAGGCCCGAAGTCCGCCACCGCCGCGCCAACGCGCGTGACCGCATCCGAGTCTGCGAACCACCCCCACCGCGCCGGCCAGTGCAGCAGCGACGAGTGCTGCAACCACACCCACCACGGCTGGTCGCCGGAATCGCCGAGGAAGGCGAAGCGGACTGGTGCCGTGTCCACGGCCGGCGCCGTATGGATGTGACCACGGAACCCGACGTGCCCATCGACTTCGAGTTCGTAGTCGTAGCGGCTGCCCGGTCGCAGTCCCTCGACCCGCAGCGCGTGCCGCCGCCGCGCTCCGGCCCCGCCCACCCGCGCCACCACCGTCGCCGCCCCATCGCGCACCGTTGCCACCACGCTGGCATCCGCAGCCGTCACCAGCCCGATCGTCGCCGCGGTCGAAGTCACGTCGAGCAGGTAGGCATCCGTGCGCAGCGGCGGATCGTCGTGCACGTTCAGCCACAGGCAGGCGAACCCGGCGAGCCATAGCGACCGGCGGAGCCAGAGGACCTTCACGCAGCCGTTGTAGCCGGCCAGTTGCGCGGGACCAGCCGCACTTGCGCCAGCGCAGCTACATCCCGAACCGCACGCAGACCCGGGTGCTGATCCCGCCACGCACCCGGAACTCGCCGACGACCTCCAGCCGGCGCGGCTGCATCAACTTGGCCAGGTCGTTGCCGATGTCGTTGGTGACCTTCTCGTGGAAGGCCCCGACGTTGCGGAAGCTCCACAGGTAGACCTTCAGGCTCTTCAGTTCGACGCACAGCCGATCCGGCACGTAGCGGATCCGGATCGTCGCGAAGTCGGGCTGGCCAGTCCGCGGGCAGACACAAGTGAACTCCGGACACTCGAACTCGATCTCGTAGTCGCGTTCGACGCACGGATTCGGAAACGTCTCGAGCACCGCGGTGTCGTGGGGGCCCGGAGGCGGCAGCGGCATGCCCGGAGCGAAGCACTTCGCGCCGGTCCTGACAAGGGCGGGCGCCACGGCGTCAGCGCCACGGCGTCAGCAGCGCGGCCAGTCCACTGCGACGGCGCGTCCGGTCGCTGGCGTGAACGCCATGCACACTGGACCGGACGGGTGGTCGCACCGCGAACGGCGGCACGGACTGCACGGCGGCGGCGACACGTGCACGAACACCTTCGCATCCACCGGCGCGGTGCGACGCGGGTCCTGGCTGCCGAACAGTACGCGGCACGACGCGCCGGCCGCTGCCAGCACGTGCGTCGCACCCTGGTCGGGCCCGACCACCTCGCCGCCGGCCGCCGCAACGATCCCGCCGAGCGCGATCAGGCGCCGCACCTCGCCAGCACCGTGCCGCATCGTGAAGGCAGCGGTGGGCGGAGCAACGTCGGCCTCCGCGGGCCCGAGCAGGTACAGCACCGGCAGCTGTGGGTCCCGCGCCAGGTCGACCACGCACTCGGGCCGCAGTGCCCGCGGATCGGCACCATCGGTCACCACCACGACACGGAAAGGTCGGCAAGCATCGACGCCGATCGCAGCCAGCGCGCGCCGCTCGTGCGTCACCTCCGCTGGCGTGGCGACGAGCCGGGCAGCACGGAACGACACTTCCGGCGCAATCGCCCGCACCAGGTGCCATGCCGCCATCGCCGGGTGCGGCACGCCTGGCTCACGCACCGAACGCCGCAGCAGCACCCGGCTCGCCGGCTCCTGCGCCCACTCGCCAGTCATGCCGAGGCTCGTGCGTGCCCCCGCCAGCCGCGCAATCAGTGCACTCTTCCAGTTGCCCTGCAGATCGAGCGCGAAGTCGAACGGCTCCTCGCGCAAGGCACGGCGCAACCGCCACAGCGCGGACAGACCGCCGCGCCGCTCGAACAGCACCACCCGCGCGACACCGGGCAGGTCGCGCAGCAGCGGCGCGGTCGTCGTCTGGGTCACGAACACCAGCCGCCAGTCCGGTCGCGCCTCGTGCAGTGCCGCTACCGCCCCGAGCCCGTGCACGACGTCGCCCATCGCCGACAGCCGCACGAACAGGACCGCGGTCACTTGGGTTCCGCGATCCGTTCGCACAGCGCGAACGACTTGAACGGCAGATCGAGCCGCAGTCGCGTCGCGTAGTGCGGCGGCGCGGTGACCGGCGGCCAGGTGTCCACTTCGTGCAAGACCCAACCCGCACGCCACGGCAGCCGCCCGGACTCGTCGCCGGGTGGCAACAGGCCGGCGGCGAGCAACAACGGGGAATCGAAGTGCCCGGCGGTCTGCAGGTCCGCGGCCGCGTTGCGCTGCCCCAGCTCGCGCTGCAACACTGCCGCGGCGCTGCGCCGCGAGCGCGCCCCGTCCAACCACGACCAGGTGCGCTCTTGGCCCAGGGTCCACGCGGCGACGATCGGCAGCACGAGGCACCCCGCGACGGCGCGCCCTGGCGTGCGACACAGCAGCGGTGCTGCACCCGCCATCGCCGCGAGCCCGAGCGCGCCGGCACCGACGCCCGGCACGAACGGCAGCACGCACAGCGCGAGCGCCCCGACGGCGCCGACGCCGGCGATCGCCCGGTTCGCGAACGCCGGCAGCGGACCACGGAACGCCGCGAAGTGGGCGACCGCCGGGGCCACCGCGAACGTGAACAGCAGCACGTTCGGCAGCAGGTAGCGCGTCGGACGGCCTGGGAAGAACGTCAGCACCGCGACGGCGACGACGGCCGCACCGCTGCACATGCGCAGCGTCAGGTCGCTCGCGTCCATCCGCGCATCGCGCGCCCCGCGCCACTCCCAGAAGCACCACAGCACCAGCGGCAGCTGCACCAGCACCGCCCGCAGCCAGAACTCCGGGATCGTGCGCACGCTGTGCCAGGTCACGAACGACAGGCGCCCGAGCGACTCCTCGCCGGCGACCGCGAGCATCTCTCCTGGCGCGACCCGCGTGACCCACATCGGCACGTAGTAGGCGAGCACCACGGCGAACAACGGGGCGAGGTAGGCGAACAGCCCGCGCAAGCGCCGATGCCGGAACCAGACCAGCCACGCGCCGGCGGCGAACACCAGGTACGGGGGACCCTTGGCCAGCACGGCGAGGCCACCCACCGTGCCGGCGACGACCAGCAGCGCTCGTCGTTCGCGCGCGACGCCCACCGCGAGGCACCACAGCGAGATCGCGGTGAAGGACGCAAACACCGGGTCGATCTCGGCCGATGGCCACTCGAACAGCACGATCGGCGCGGTCGCGATGCCGAGCGCCCCGATCCACCCGGCGCGGGGCCCGAACGAGCGCCGCAACAGTTCGCCGGCGACGAACGCGGCGACGAACGCGGCGAGCACGCCCGGCAGCCGCAGCGCCAGCACGCCGCTTCCGAACCACTGGTTCGCCAGCCCGAGCAGCCAGTAGTGCAGCGGCGGCTTGGCCCACGTCGGCACCCGGCCCAGCGTCGGCACCAGCCAGTCGCCCTGCGCCATCTCGAGCGCGATCTGCACGCGGCGCCCCTCGGTGCCGTCGAGATCCGGCAGGGTCCACACCGGCCACGCCGCGAACGCGGTCAGCAGCAGCAGCAGCAGGGCGCGGAGCAGCACGGGAGGAACGTAGCCAGCGCCGGGCGACGACTCACGCACGGAACCAGGGTCACCCGAGCGGCGCAGCGGGCGGCGCCGGCGGCAGCAGGCGCGCGCGGTGGATCAACCACAGGTTGCGGGCGTAGATCGGCGGCCCGCCGATGTTCGCCATGATGAACGGCCCTTCCAGCTTGTAGATCGCGTACGCGAGCGTCAGCAGGCCACCGACCAGGCTCAACCACCAGAACAGCACCGGCACGACGCTGCGGCGGTGCTTCTCACTGTGCAACCACTGCACGTAGAAGCGCGAGCCGAACACGATCTGGCCGCCGTAGCCGACGGCGTGCCAATACCACGGCGTTGCCTGCTGCACGGTCTCGACGAGGTCCGCGAACATCAGAACTCCTCCTTGACGCGATGGCGCAGCAGGCGCGTGCGCAGCCAGCGCATCGCGAAACAGTCGCGCAGTCCCTTCCAGATCCGGTTGCCGACGCCGTACTTCGCCACTCCGGCCGCTCGCGGCCGGTGGTTGACGTCGACTTCGACGACCTTGCCGCCGAGCCAGCGCACCAGCGTCGCCATGAAGCGGTGCATGCCGGCGAACCGCGGCGCCCGCAGCCAGTAGTCGCGGCGGATCGCCTTGATCCCGCACGCCGCGTCGGTGACCCGGTCGCCGGTGAGCCAGTTGCGCACGCCGTTGCCGATCCGCGACGACGTGCGGCGGGTCCACGTGTCCTGGCGACGCCGCCGCACACCGACCACGGCATCGCACTCGCCTGCCAGCACGCGCTCGACCATCGGTGGCAGGTCGCGCGGGTCGTTCTGCATGTCGCCATCCATCGTCGTCACGACGGCGGCGCGTGCCTGTTCGACGCCGGCCATCACCGCCGCGCTCTGGCCGCTGTTCGCCATCAGGGTGACGAGGCGAAGCCACGACGCGCCCTGCGCACGCTTCCACTCGCGCATGCGTTCGAGGCTGCGGTCGCGGCTGCCGTCATCGACCAGGATCACCTCGCAGGGACCGTGCGGCACCAGCACGTCGGCGACCTCCTGCAGCAGCGCCTGCACGTTCTCTTCCTCGTTGTAGATCGGCACCACCAGCGAGAACCGGAGCGGCACCGGCGGCTGCCCCGGACCGGTCATCGGGCCTCCACGCGCAGACGCCCGTCGACCGCGACGCTGGCCTTGCCGGCGCGGGCCAGCATGAACGGATTGACCTCGACCTCGACGATCGCCGGGAAGTCGTCGACCAGCTGCTGCAGCCGCAGCAGTGCATCGATCGCCGCCGCCAGGTTCGCCGCCGGCGCGCCGCGGAACGGCCCGAGCAACGCCCGGCCCTTCAGCGACGCGAACATCTCCTCGGGGTCCTTGCCGTCGAGCGGGCCGACACGCACCGCGACGTCGCGCAGCACCTCGACCTGCACGCCGCCGAGGCCGGCCGCGAACAGTGGCCCGTAACGCGGATCGCGCGTCATGCCGAGCAGCACTTCCCGGTGGCCGGCGGCGTGCGCCTGCACCTGCAGCGCAACCTCGTCGAACTGCTCGCCGAGCCGCACCAGCAGATCCTCGGCCGCGGCGAACACCTCGTCGCCGGTGTGCAGTCCGGTGCGCACAGCGCGGAACTCGCTCTTGTGCAGCAGGCCCGGCGCTTCGCCCTTCAGCACGACCGGGAAGCCGAGTTCGTGCGCGACCGCGACCGCGTCGCCGGCCGTGCGCACGCGGCGGCTCGGGGCGAACGGGATCCCGTACGCCCGCAACACGGCCTCGGTCGCCGACGCGGGCAGCCAGCCGCCGCCGCGATGTCCAGCCAGCAGCCTGGCCGCCGCCCGCCGATCGACCCGGCGCCGCTTCGCCACGACGGGACGTCGCTGCAGCCAGCGATGTCGGCGGCACAGGTGGTGCAGAGTCGTCGCGGCGTCCTCGGGATAGCGGAACACCGGGATGCCGGCGTCGGCCAGGATGCGCAGCGCTTCGTCGCCACCCTGCCGCCCCATCACGCACGCCAGCACCGGCTTCGCCAGCCGCCGTGTCTCGTCGACGATCGCACGCGCCACCGCCGCGGCATCGATCATCACCGGCGACACGAACAGCACGACGAGCCCGTCGATGCCCGGATCGCGCGCGATCGCGCGCAGTGCCCCCCGGTAGCGCGCGGCGTCGGCCGACGCGATCAGGTCGATCGGGTTGTGCACGCTCGCCTCCGGCGGCAGCACCGCGCGCAGCGCCTTCGCGGTGGCCGGCCGGATCGCCGCCATCGTCATGCCGAGCCCGACGATCGCATCGGTCGCCAGAATGCCGGGCCCGCCGGCATTGGTGACCACCGCCATCGCGGGCCCACGCGGGGGCGGCTGGTGCAGCAGCGCCTGCGCCAGCGCGAACATGTCGCGGAAATTGTCGACGCGCAGCACGCCGCACTGCTGTAGCAGCGTGTCGGCGGCGACATCGGCGCCGGCGATAGAGCCGGTGTGCGAACTGGCCGCGAGCGCCCCGGCGTCGCTGCGCCCCGACTTCACCGCGATGATCGGCTTCTTGCGCGCCACCGCGCGCACGACCTGCACGAACTCGTGCGGCTCACCGACGGTCTCGAGATAGAGCAGGATCACCTTGACCTGGTCGTCGTCGCCCCAGTACGCGACCAGGTCGGCGGCGGTGACGTCGGCACGGTTGCCGACCGATGCGAACATCGCGACGCCGAGCCCGGCCTGCGCGGCGTCGGCCAGGATCGCCTCGCCGAGCGCGCCCGACTGCGACACCATCGCCACGGTCCCGGGCAGCGGCGGCGTCGCCGCGAAGCTGGCATTGCAGGCCACTGCCGGCTCGGTGTTGATGATGCCCATGCAGTTCGGTCCGACGATCCGCATGCCGTAGCGCTGCGCAATCGCGCGCAGTTCCTCCTCGCGGGCGATGCCGGCGCCACCGACCTCGCGGAAACCGGCCGTGATCACGACCAGCCCCCGCACGCCCTTCTTGCCGCACTGCTCGGCCACCCTCGGCACCGCCGCTGCCGGCACCACGACGACCGCGAGGTCGACCGGGCCGGGAACCGCGGCCACCGACGCGAACGCTGGCACCGACAGCACGACGTCGGCCTCCCGGTTCACCGGATAGACCGGCCCCTGGAATCCGCCGGCGATCAAGTTCGCCACCACCTGCCTGCCGATGGAACCCGGCCGCCGGCTGGCCCCGATCACCGCCACCGAGCGCGGCCGGAAGATGGCATCGAGCCCGTGCGTGCGAGTCCTGACCATGTTGCGAACGGTGCAGCCTAGCGAACCGGCGAAGCCAACGGAACGCAGCGCCGCACTTGCCTTGCCCGGTGTCCCCCCAATGATCCCGAACCGATGATGCCGCCCTTCCTGCAAGCGATGCGCCCGCACCAGTGGGTCAAGAACCTGCTGCTGTTCGCGCCGCTGGCGTTCACCGAGAAGGGCCTCGTGTTCACCGCCGCGGCCTGGCTGGCGGCGGTGACTGCGTTCGCATCGTTCTGCCTCGCCGCCAGCTCGATCTACCTGCTCAACGACATCGTCGACCGCGACGAGGACGCGCGTCATCCGAAGAAGCGCCACCGGCCGATCGCGTCGGGCAGGCTGAAGGTCGGCACCGCGCGCGTGCAGCTGGTCGTGCAACTCGCGCTGGCGTTCGCGCTCGCCGCGACCGTCGGCGACGGAGCGCGGCTGCCGTTCGTGGTCTGGCCCGCCGCCTACCTCGTGCTCAACCTCGCCTACTCGTTCTGGCTGAAGCGGCTGGTCGTGATCGACTGCATGTGCATCGCGCTGGGTTTCCAGCTGCGCGTGCAGGCCGGCGCCGCCGCGATCGACGTCAAGGCCTCGCACTGGATCCTGCTCTGCACGTTCTTCTTCTCGCTGTTCCTGGCGTTCTGCAAGCGCTACGAGGAACTGAGCAGGCAGGCCGAGGCGAGCGGCCAGACGCGCGCGACGATGGCCGAGTACACCGCGTCGTTCCTGAACATGATGATCGGGCCGCTGGCGGCGCTCAGCATCCTGACCTACGCGCTGTACACGGTGAGCAAGGAGACCATCGACACCCACCACACCGACCGGCTGATGTACACGGTGCCGTTCGTCACCTACGGGGTGTTCCGCTACCTGTTCCTGGTCTACCGCAAGAGCGAAGGTGGCGACCCGGCGCGGCTCTTGTTCCGCGACACGCCGCTGCTGGTATCGGGGCTCGCGTACGTCGCCGCGGTGTTCGTGCTGCTGCGCGCCTGGCCGGGCGGGCACTGATCCACGACCGCGCTGGTATGCTGCGCGCCCGCTGGCGAGCCGCATGTCCGAGCGACCACCCCTCGACCCCGACGGACTGCGATCGCGCTGGGCGGCCGACGTGGCCGCCGGCAAGACCGTCGTGCTGCCGCGGGAAGCGCTGGCCGACGCCACGTTGCGCCAGCGCCTGCCCGACCTGCTCGAAGAACTGCGGCAGCAGCAGCCGACCGCGATCCCGCCGCTGCAGATTCCCGGCTACACGCTGCTCGGCGAGATCGGCCACGGGGGCATGAGCACGGTGTGGCTCGCCCGCCAGCACACGCTGGCGCGCCACGTCGCGATGAAGATCGCCCCGCGCTGGCGCGGCGGCGACGTGCGCGCGCACGAACGGCTGCTGCACGAAGCGCGGGCGATGGCCCGCCTCAGCCACCCCAACATCGTCGCGATCCACGACGTGCTCGAAGCCGGCGACGTCGTCGCGATCGCGATGGACTGGATCGACGGCGTGACCCTCGCCGACCTGATCCGCGCCTTGCCGCCGGCCCCCGGCGCCGACGACATGCGGATCGTGCGCACCGCGCTGGGCTGCCCCGAAGACCAGCCGCTCGCGAGCACCGCGGTGCAGTTCTTCGCCGGCATCGCCCGCGACATCGCCAGTGCGCTGCAGCGCGTGCACGAGGCCGGCCTGCTTCACCTCGACGTGAAGCCGTCCAACATCCTGGTGCGCCGCGACGGCGTGCCGCTGCTCGCGGACTTCGGCGTGGTGCGCGAACGCGACCTGTTGGCGAGCCACACGCGGACCTTCGCCGGCACGCCGGTCTACGCCGCGCCCGAGCAGCTGCGGCGCGCCGACGCCGAGTTCGGCCCGCCCACCGACGTCTACGGCCTCGGCATCACGCTGTACGAAGCCCTCGCCCGCAGCCAGCCGCTGCACCAGCTCGGGTTGACGCGCATGGTGCGCGACGTGCTCGGCGGTCGCATCCCGGCGCTCGGCGCGCGGACCAGCGTGCCGCCCGACCTCGCGAACATCGTGCACAAGGCGATCGCGCCGGAACCGCACCACCGCTATCCGACGGCGCAGGCCCTCGCCGGCGACGTCGCGGCGTTCCTCGAACACCGCCCGGTCACCGCGCGCCCGCTCACGCGCGTGCAACGGCTGTTGCGGCAGGCGCGCCGCGAACCGTGGCAGGCGGCCGTCGCCGGCGTGCTGGCGGTCCTGCTGCCGCTGTCGCTCGGTCTGGCGCTGGTGTTGTGGCGCCAACTGCCGGCGGTCGGCGAAGTGGCGCTGGCCAACCAACGCGCGCAGGCGAACCGGCTCAAGCAGACGGCCTACCAGGCGTACTTCGGTGGCCGGGGCGCTGCCGGCGTCGCTTCGCGCACGCTGGCGGCGGCGATGGACCTCGACCCGGAAGGCACGTCGTTGGCGTGCCTCTTGGCGATGGCCCACGAGGAGGGCGATCCCGGGATCAGCGGCCTGTTGGCGACCAATGTGGTCACCATCGCGGCCCACACCGGGTTGACGATGCTGCGCACCAAGCAGGACCAGCGCCGCGCGTTCTTCACCGCCGACGAGGTCGCCCGCCTGCGCGACAGCCGCGACGTCGTCGACCGCTACGTGCTGGCGCTCGATCGCGTGTTCTGGGCCGAGGATCGGCGCCATGAGGAAGGGTACGCCGAGGCCGACGCATGTCTCGATCAGGCGACGATGGCCGTCGACGGCGATCCGCTGCTCTACGGACTGCGCGCATGGGTCGCGCTGCGCGCCGGCCGGCCCGACGCGTTCGCCGCGGTCGCCAACGTGCTGCGCAGCCGCTGGCCCGGCGACGTCGACGCGCTGACCTGGCTGTACCTGGCCCTCGAACCGATCGATCGCCCCGCGGCGCTGGCGATCGCCGGCGAGATCGCGCAGATCGACGGCCGGCACCCGCGCAGTGCGGAGTTGCGGGCCGGAGAAGCGCTGCGGCGCGGCGACGCCGCGGCCGCGATCGAAGTGGTCGAAGCGACCCGCACGGCCGGCACCGGATCGCCGCACCTGACCGTGATCAACCTTCTGGCGACGGCCTCGCGCGACGGTGCCGCGGCAGCCGAACGGGCGCTGCGCGTGATCCCCGCCGACGAGTTGACGTTCGCGCGCCGGTTGCGCCTGCTCCGCCAGTGCGATCCGGCGGCGGCCGAGGCGCTGATCGACACCACGCTGGCGACCGGCCCGCAGCCGCCGAGCGTGCTGCGCGCCGCGTTCGACGACGCCAGCCGACGCGAACAGGGCCCGCGCGCCGACCAGATCTGGGAGACCTGGCGCAAGACGTGGCCGGACCGCGTCGACCTGCACCCGCGGCGCTTCGCCCAGTTGGCTGCGCGCGGCGACGTTCCTGGCGCCGCCGCGCTGGCGCGCGAGATGGTGCTGCCGCGCCAGAACCTCGACACCCATGCGACCACGGTGTGCGCCTACCTGACGAGCGTGCGCGACTGGCCGACGCTCGCGACCTGGGCCGATCGTTGGGTCGAGCACGCCGGCGATGGCAAGCGGCAGGAAGCCGCGGCCTACGCCGGCATCGCCGCCTCGCGGCTCCGGCGCTACGAACAGGCCGCCCGGGGGCTGGCAGTTGCGACCAGTCGCGCGGTGCCGGGCGCCAGGTGGTACGCCTACACGCTGCTCGAAGCGGCCTGGCTGCGCGTCGATCCCGACGCCGGCGCCGCGCTGCACAACCCGGAGGGCGCGCAGCAGTTCGTCGCGCGGTTCGATGCACTGGTGGCGCAGGACCCGAAGCTCGTAGTCGGCCCGTGGACGTGGCTGGTGCGCGCCGAGGTCGCGTTCGCGAACGGCGATCGAGCCGGCGCCATCGCCGCCGCCGAACGCGGGGCGGCGCTGCGACGGCTCGAGCCGCAGGCACCGGCCGACACGCTGGACCGGCTGCAGGAAGCGCTGCGCCGGTTCCGGCAGTGAGCCCGCCGGCCGCGCGCCGTCACGGCAGCGCGACAACGACCAGGCGCGCCGGAGCACCGCGGCCCTCGGTCGCGACCAGCAGCCTGCCATCGGGCAGCAACGTCATGCCCTCGGCCTGCGGCATGGTCTCGCGATCGAGCACGCTGGCGCCGTGCAACCGGCCGTCGCGATCGACGCGCAGCACCAGGCCGTCCTGTGCCGACAGCAACAGCAGGTGCCCGCTGACCGGCACGACCAGCATTTCGCTGATCAGCAGTTCGAGGCGCGTCCGGTTCTTGCCCTTGTCACGCTGGTTGTCGCGCTGCTTGGCCAACGCGATGCCCTGCGCTTCCGCGTCGTCGACCAGGCGTCGGCGCCGCAGCGTCAGCAGCGGCTCGGTGGCGATCGTCAGCGCCTGCGGGTCGATCGCCCACACCGGCCGCAGGTCGTCCGCCTTGCCGTCGTCGACGGCGGGGCCCTTCTGGACCGTCAGCAGGCGTGCAGCCGCCGCGTCATAACACAGCGACTCCCACTCGCGCCCGGACGGCAGCCGCAGCGACGCGCTGATGTGCCAGCGGCCCGGTTCGGTCGTGATGCGCGCCAGGTATCCGTCGCTGCGCAGCACCCAGTAGTCGGCGCCGACGCGCGCCAAGCCCTCGTAATCGCCGCGTTCGCCGAACGGCACCGCTTCCGCCGGCCGCAGACCGTCGGGATCGACGAGGTGGATCACACCGAGTTCGTCCTGCAGGCAGGCCACGCGGCCATCGGGCGCCATCGTGATGCCCGACACCTCGCGCAGCGCCTTCGGCAGCTCGATCACACCGTCGCTCAGGTCGTCGTTGCGGGTGGCGCCGCACGCGGCGAACACGAACGCGAGCACGGGTGCGATGTGCTTCATCGTTGTCCCCCCGCGGAGTCCGGCCGGCAGAGGCAACGCACGGTCGCCAGCAGCAACAGCATCGTCGCCCAGGTCACGTTGCCCCACGCCAGCAAGCGGTTGCCGAGGTCCTTGCCGAGCACGTCCTTGGCCGCGAGCCCAACCACCGCGGCGGCGCCCAACAGCAGCCACGCGAGCAGGTCGCGACGTCCGCGCAGCAAGCGTTCGGCGACGAACGCGACCGGGAACAGCCACACGCAGAAGTGCGACTTGCTGCTCTGCGGTGACAGCAACACCATGCCGCACGCGATCGCGGCGACCTCGCCGAGGCCGAGTGCTTGCTGCACCGGCACCGTGTCCTTCGCGGCGCGCACCGCGCGAGCGGCCGCGCGCACGCCGAGCGCGATCACCGCGAGCACGGCGAGGTACAGGCCCAGCTTCACCACCAGCAGCACCGTCGCCGGCAGTTCGAACCAGAGCACCTGGCCGGGTTGCCCGAGCACGAACGATGCATCGGCGACCCGCACCGGCCGGAACAGCCGCTCCAGCGTGCCGCCGAGGCTCTGGTTGAGGAAGCTGTGCGGGTTCCACGCCCCGGGCGCATCGGCGACGCCGCCGACCTGCAGGCCGCGCAGGTTGACGTCGTACCACGCCCACCACCACGAGCCACCGTCGTCGCGCGGGAACACGAAGTCCGGAAGCGCCGTCGCACCGACGAAGGTCGCCAGCACCGACACCGCCGCGAGCCAGCGCCCGCGCAGCAGGAACAGTTCGAGGAACAACAGCGGCGTCGCCTTGATCGCCGCACCGAGCCCGGCCCAGATGCCCGCGGTCGCGCGGCCACGCGCCCACCCCGCCGCGGTCAGCGCGGCCAGTCCGGCGATGAACAGATCGTGGCTCTGGTTGGTCAGCACCGAGACGACGTGGCGACCGCCGACCACCGCCGTCAGCAACCAGAACCAGAACACCTGCGGCGAACGCAACCCCGGGGCGACGCGGCGGTGCAGCCAGCGCGCGAGCAGCACCAGGATCGCGAAGTTGACCGCGAACCAGACCGGCGGCTGCCACGCCGCCGGCAGCATCTGCATCGGCACGAACGGCACCGCCGCGAACGGCGGGTAGGTGAACGGCTTCGGCTCGCGGCCGCGCCGGTAGATCTCCTCGCCCGCGTGCATGCGTTCGCCGCCGGTCACGTAGACCGGCAGTTCGCGATCCGCGTCCTTGGCGCGGTACACGAAGTACCAACCGCCGCCGACCAGCACGGCGAGCAGGATCGGCAGCAGCCACCAGCGGGGGCGCGTCACGCCGGGGTTATCGCGACGGGAACCGGCGCTGTCCATTGCGCGCCGGTTCGGTATCCTGCCGCGCCCTCCTTTGCCCAGACTCCGGAAGACTGCAGCACCGCAGCGCCTCGGCGTGTGGCTGTTCGGCGCCTACGGCGGGCTCGCCACCACGCTGGTCGTCGGCACCCGCGCGCTCGCCCGCGGCCTCGCCGGCAAGCACGGGCTCACCACCGAGCTGCCGATCGCGGCCGGCATCCCGTGGCAGCCGCTCGCCGGCATCGTGTTCGGCGGCCACGAGGTGCGCCGTTCCGGCTACGCCGCGTCGGCCGCCGAGATCCACGCCCGCACCGGCACGCTGCCACCGGAGCTGCTGCGGCCGCTCGCGCCGGACCTCGCCGCGGCGAGCAGGAACGTGGTGCCCGGCGTGATGCCGAACGCCGGCCGCACGATCGACAAGCTGGTCGACCGCCCGCTGCGCCGCGAACCGCTGCGCGCGCAGGTCGCGCGCATCCAACGCGACATCCGCGCCTTCCAGCGTCGCCACCGGCTCGACCGCGTGGTGTGCGTCAACCTGACCTCGACCGAACCACCGCTGCGACCGTCGCCGGCGCACCGTTCGCTGGCCGCGTTCGAGCGCGCGATCGCCCGCAACGACGTGCGCACGGTGCGGCCGTCGGCGATCTACGCGCTCGCCGCGGCGAAGCTCGGGTTGCCGTTCGTGCACTTCACGCCGAGCGACTCGGCGCTGCTGCCGGCGATCCAGGAAGCGTTCGCGGTTACCGGCACGCCGTTCATGGGCCGCGACGGCAAGACCGGCGAGACGCTGGTCAAGTCGGCGCTGGCGCCGCTGTTCGCGTACCGCAACCTGCGCGTGCTGTCGTGGCAGGGCTACAACATCCTCGGCGACCGCGACGGCGCCGTGCTCGCCGACGTCGACAACAAGCGCACCAAGGTCGCGACCAAGGACGCGCTGCTGCCGTCGATCCTCGGCTACCCGCTGCACACGCACGTCGGCATCGACTTCGTGCCGTCGCTGCACGACCTGAAGACCGCGTGGGACTTCGTGCACTTCGAAGGCTTCCTCGGCTTCAAGATGGCGCTGCAGTTCATCTGGCAGGGCTGCGACGCGATCCTGGCGGCGCCGCTGGTGCTCGACCTGGTGCGCTTCGCCGACCTCGCGGCACGCCGCGGCGAAGCCGGGCCGATGCCGCACCTCGCCTGCTTCTTCAAGCAGCCGCTCGGCGTCGCCGAACACAACCTGCACCGGCAGTGGCAGATGTTGGTCGCGTACCTGGAACGCGTGCGCGGCGAACGGCGCCGCTGAGGCGCGGACACCGCCATGTGCGGCATCGTCGGCGCGCGCAACGACTGGCTGGTCGCCCGCGGGCTCGATCCGGAGGCGGCGATGCGCGCTGCGGTCGCGAGCCTGGCGTGGCGTGGACCCGACGGGCACGCCGTCGTGCGCGCCGGCGAATGGTGGCTCGGCTGCGCGCGGCTCGCGATCGGGCCGCCGAACAGCCGGCAACCGCTCGTGCGCCGCGGCGGCCGCTTCGCCGGGGTGATGAACGGTGCGATCACGAACGCGCGCGAGCTGTGGCCTCGCTTCCTGCCCGGCGTCGAACGGCGTGCGGCGCTGCCGAACGACGCGTGGTTGCCGCTGCTCGCGGTCGAACGCCAGCAACCCGGCACGCTACGACTGCTGCGAGGCCATCACGCGTACGCGATCGTCGACCGGCAGACCGGCGAACTGGTGATCGGCCGCGATCGGTACGGCGAGAAGCCACTGCACTGTCTCGTCGAGGGGACCGCCGGCGCGGCGAGGCTCGTGGCGTTCACGTCGACGCCAGTCGCCTTGCGCGAGCTCGGCGCCCCCGCCATGCGTCCAGGGTCGTGGCTCGCAGATTGGTTCCGGCTCGGCTGGGCGCCCGAACAGACGCACACGCTCGACGACCGGTACCAGCTGGCGACCCTGGCGTGGGGCGGGCCCCATGTGGCGTGCGACGTCGGGCCGGAGTGGTGCGCGATCTGGCGCGAATTCGACGAAGAACGGACGGGCCTGCGCGCGAAACCGGAGGACCTGCGCCGCGACCTCTCGGCAAGTGTGCGGCGTTGCGCAGACACCATCGTGCCCGTGGCACTGTCGCTGTCCGGCGGCATCGACAGCAGCTGTCTCGCCGTCGCGCTGCACGCAAACGATCGCCGCGTGCCCGCGTACCAGCTCCAAGTCCGCGGCACTTCCAGCGCCGAGCGGCACGCGGCGACCACCGTCGCAGCGCGCACCGGGCTCGAGCTGCGACCCGTCGATGTCGACCGCGAGGTGCTCGATGCGTTGCCGTTCCTGACCGCTTGTGCCGGCCTGCCGCTCGGCGATCCGTCGATCCTCGCAGTGCACGCGCTGGCCCGTCGGGCGGCGGCCGACGGCATCCGCGTGCTGCTCGGCGGCGAGGGCGCCGACGAACTGTTCTTCGGCTACCGCCGCTACCGCGCCTTGGCGCACCTGCCGAGCGCACGCTGGCTGCGGCCTTTCGCCCCGCGCTGGTCGATGCGTCCGGCCGCCCGCTGGCTGCGCGCGGCGACTGCGCCCGATCCGATCACGGCCCTGCTCGCCGTTACCCCGGTGGCGTTCGGCGCCGCAGTGCTGACCCCGGAACTCGCCGCCCAAGCCTGTTGGCGCGACGAGACCGTGGCAGCGCTGTCGTGGGAGTGGGCCGTCCCCATGGACCCAGCCCGTCTCGCCCAGACGCGCGATCGCTGGGGCTACTTGCGCTGCGACCTGCTGCCGAAGGTCGACATCGCGTGCATGTCGGCCGGCGTCGAGGCGCGCTGTCCCTTCCTCGAGGGCGCGTTGGACATGGTGTGCGCGGGCGACGTCCGCCGTTGGCTCGGCAAGCAGGCGCTGCGTTCCGCGTTCGCTGCAGAGCTGCCGCCGGAGGTGCTGCGCCTCCCGAAGACCGGCTTCGCGCTGCCGCTCGACCGCTGGTTCCGGGGCGATCTTCCCTGGCTCGACCTGCTGCGCGAGCCGACCACCTGCCAGCGGCCGCACTTGCGACCGGGTGGGATCGCGCGCGCGATCGACCTGCACCGGCGCGGCAGGGTCGACCTCGGCCACGGCCTCTACCTGCTGGTCGCCTGCGAGCTGTTCCTGCGCGCCTTCCCGGCAGGAAACACGGTCTCGGTACGGACCGCGGCGGGGCCGCCTGCGTAGACTCCCGCGCCCTGAATCCCTCCCTTACCTCCAGGAAGACCACGCAGATGAAGACGATTCTCTCGCTCGCTTTCGCCGCGGCGCTGTGCGCCCCGGTGTCCGCCCAGAAGATGGGCATGACGAACACCAATGCCCCTACCGTCAAGCAGACGGTGATGGCGGGCGACGCCAAGATCTCCCTCGACTACACGTCGATCACGTGGGCGAGCGGGTCGACCATGACGGCGATCATGGACAAGGACAAGGGCGCCCGGGCCCGCACGCGCGTGAACAACACGGCCCCGAACGAGCCGCTGGGCACGCTCTCGACTTCGATCGACGTCACCTGCGGGGATCTGCAGCTCGGCGCGGGCGAGTACAAGGTCTACTTCACGATCGGCGACGATCTGTCCTGGAACATCAACTTCGCGAGCAAGGACAAGACCCACACCATGAAGCTGGCGCTGGCTGCCTCGGAGCACGAGAGCAAGCGCCTGCTGCTGTGCCTCTACGCCGAGGAGGACGGCGCCGCCGGCGTCTACGTGTCGTTCGGCAAGCAGAGCGGCATGCTCAGCTTCAAGCCGGGCGCGAAGAAGGAAGGCAAGTAGTCGCGGCGGCTCACTGCGGCGGCAGCAACCGCCGCAGCGCCGCCTGGTCGAACGCGTCCGAGCCCTCGTCGGCGAACGCGTTCTGCGGGCGCGCGTCGCCGGCCGCGAGCCAGCGCCGCAGCAGATCCTCGGCCGGGCCCCGCGCGCCGGTTGCGCACGCCAGCGCGAAGGTGTCGAGCAGAAGGCCGCGTTCGCCGTCGCGCCCCGCCACCAGTTCCTGGTGCGCAAGGAACGCCCGACCGGCGTCCCGCACCGGCTCCGGCACACCGCGCAGCACCGGCACGACCTGCCGCTCGGCGAGGCCCGGCAACCCGAAGCGTTCGCCGGCCGGCAGGTGCGCCGTCACCACGTCGAGGATCTCGGCCATCGGCCCGTGCAGCCGGCCGCGCGCGACGATGGACTTGCGGCGGCCAAACGCGCGCCAACGCAGCACCAGGCTGCCGTCGCTGGCGACGCCGCGTTCGCCCTGCACCGCGTCGAGGTCGTGCACGCCGAGCCGGTCGATGCGGCGAACGAACGCGCGCACACACTCCGGCACCAGCTTGTAGATCGCGAGGCGATCGAACACTGGCAGCGCCGCACTCGAGGTCGGATCGACGCGCGCCGCGCTGGCGGTGCCGTAGACCACGGTGCCCGACGCATCGACGCGCACCTGTCGCACGACCTGCAGCACGCCGTCACTCAGCGCGGTCTCCGCGACCTCGCAGGCGAAGTCAGCGGGCGGCCAGATCGTCGGCGCGAGGTCGTCGCCGAGGCACCCGGGGCAACCGAGGGCAGCGAGCAGGATGGCGGAACGACGCAGCGAGGCAGCGGGGGAACGCACGCGCGCACGATCCTAACCGCACCGGCCCGTGCTGCGCATGCCACGGCGGACGGCGAGGATCCGACCCGGCGGTCACTTCGGATCGAGCCGCCAGCCGGACAACCGGTGCCCATCGGCGTCGACTTCGTGTACCTCGTTGCGGGCGTAGAGCGCCGGCAACGCCTCGTCGACCAGTTCGGCGAACAAGCCGCCCTCGGCGCGCAGCTGCTGCAGCGCCCGGTCGGTGATCACGGTCGTGACGCCGGCGATCTGCGGATGGAAGAACAGCGCCACGTCGACGGCGCGTTTCGCACCCAGCCGGTTCGCCTCGAGCAGGAGCTGGTGCGTACCGAGCACTCGCTTCAGGCTTGCCGCCGCTTCGGGGCCGGCTAGCGCCAGCTCGAACACGCCGTCGTACTCGGCGAAGCACTCGACCACCAACCGGACCGGGTGGCGCTCCAGGTACGCCGTCGCCAGGCGGCCGAAGCCGGCGTCCGCCTTCTCCTTGCCCATGGTGCCGAGAGCGAGCGCCGTGCCCAGCACGGCAGCGAGCAGGATCACGAGGCGCCAGCGCGCCGAGGCGACCTGCACCGTCATCACCGCCGCGAGGAACGCCAGCGGCAGCTGGTAGGCGCCGAACTCGTGGAAGGCGTAGCCGCGTTCCGGCAAAACCAGCATCGCCTGGCACGCCAGCAGGTTGGCCAGCAACCCGATGGCGAGCGGCACGGCGAGCCCGTTCGCCGAGCGCGCCGCCCACCAACATGCGATCGACACCGGGAAGAACGGCACGAACCACTCGCCGAGCACCGTGCGGTGCAGGTCGGCCCACAGGAACGGACGTTCGAGCAGGAAGTCGAGCTGCGCCGCGGCCGGCGACGGGCTCGCCGCCGACAAGCACAGTTCGCGCAGCAGCAGGCCGCCGAGCACGTGCGCTGCCGTCGCGCCGAGCAGGGCGGCGACGATGCCGCGCCAGCGGTGACGACTGCGCCCCTGCCAGCACAGCCAGAGCGCCAGCGTGCCAGCCAACAGGTGACCGGTCGCGTGCAGCCCGGTTGCCACTGCGGTGCCGGCGCCGAGCAACAGCCCCGCGCCGAGACCCGGTCGCGCCACCGCCCGCGCCGCGAACCAGGTCGCCAGCGCCGCGGCCGGCAGGAACGGCGCGTGCAGTTCCATGATCGTCGCGAAGTACGCGGTCGGCGGCAGGCACGCGAACAACAGCGCCGCGCCGACGGCCAGCCGCCGGTCGCGCAGCAGCAGCCACGCCACGTGGGTGTAGATGCCGACCGCCAGGCCGGTGCTGATGCCGCAGGCGATGCGCAGCCGATCGTGCAGGCCAGCACCGGTGAACTCGAGCAGCGTGGCCCACGCATGCGCCACCGGCAGTGCCAGCGGATGCGTCGCCAGTTCGAGTTCGCCGCGCAGCAGCCGGGGCAGCAGCCAGTACAGGTCGTACTCGTGGCTGGTGTCGCGGCGCAACAGCACGAACGCCACCGCGGCCAGCAACCCGAGCCCGGTCGCCGCGCGCCACGGCGCGCGCTCGGGATCACTCGAGCAAGCGTTCATGGTGCCGCGACAAAGAGCACGGGATCACCGGCGCAGCAGGTCATGGCCCAGGATGAACTCGGCGAGCGCATCGGCGGTGGCGACCTGCGCCTCGGCGCGCCAGTGCGAATCGGTGGCGTAGTAGACCAGCGGACCGGCGTCGGCGGCGGACTCGATGGCCGCCGTGGCCGACCAGTACTGCCAGCCGGCGCCGGCACACGCGGCGCGCAGCGCCGACTCGATGGCGCCCCGGTTCTGCAGCACCGCGGCCGCCAGTTCGCCGGCGTCGGCCGGCACCGGGATCGCGAACAGCGACGACGCCGCGACGAAGCGCTGCAGCTGCTCCGGAGCGGGAACGACGCGCGGCGCGTAGACCTGCTCCTTGCTCGGCAGGTAGACGACGAGCAGGCGGCTGCCGGCGGCCCCACACGCGGCCTGGGCCCGCGCCAGCACGTCACGGATGCCCGCCCACCCGGGGTTCGTGGTCAGCAGGGCCGGCGCCATCGCCATCACCCGCAGCGTGTCGGGGTAGAACCACAGCCGCCGTTGCGGATCGCGCTGCAACGCGAACCCGGGCAGCGGCTCGGCGACCGCCTTGCTGTCGCTGGCGAACAAGCCGGCGAGCAGGCTCGGCACGATCCAGCGTGGCGCCCGCCGGTCGGCGTGCAGTTCGCCGTAGGTGCGGATGCCCAGGCCGCGGTGCGTTTGCGACCAGAACGCGTCGATCACGTCGTTGCCGGCGAAGAACAACCAGACCACCAGCGTCGGCCGCGCCGGCAACACCACGTGCTCGAGCAGGAACAGCTCCTGGTCGGGGCCGATGCCGCTGATGCTGGCGTTCAGGATCTCGACGCCGAGCCGTTCGGCGAGCCGCCGCTGCAGCCCGGGCGGCTCCTGCTGCGCGCCGAACACCGTGAACGAATCGCCGACCAGCGCGAGCGCCGGCCTGGCGGGCCGCACGACGTTCGGCAAGCCGTCGGCGTCGGCCGGCAGCACCAGCCTCGGCACCTCGGCCCGGTCG
>JBASWX010000728.1:0-5829 GCA_049276695.1 Planctomycetota bacterium | reverse complement strand
CGCTGCCGGTGGTGAAGGTGCGCAGTCGACCGGAACGTGATCCGGGTCGTTGCGGGGACCGCCGCGAATCTCGACACTCGCTCCGGATGGAACGCATCGCAATCGTCGCCGCCGCCCGCACGCCCATCGGCAAGTTCCAGGGCGCCCTGTCGTCGTTGTCTGCTGTCGAACTCGGCGCCGCCGCGGTCGCCGCTGCGGTCGCCCGCGCCGGGATCGCGCCCAGCGACGTCGAGGAACTGTACATGGGCCAGGCCCGGCAGCTCGGTTCGGGACCGAACCCGGCGCGCCAGGTCGCGATCAAGGCCGGCAGCGGCGATGGCTGCGTCGCGACCACCGTGAACAAGGCCTGCGGCAGCAGCCTGAAGGCGATCGACCTCGCGCGCGCGGCGATCCTGCTCGATGGCCGCAAGGTGGTCGTCGCCGGCGGCATGGAGAGCATGACCAACATCCCGTTCCTGCTGCCGGGCTTCCGTTCCGGCTGGCGACTCGGCCACGTCGAGGTCAAGGACGG
This sequence comes from Planctomycetota bacterium, assembly GCA_049276695.1. GTDB lineage: Bacteria > Planctomycetota > UBA1135 > UBA1135 > UBA2386 > UBA2386. The sequence goes on along the minus strand of JBASWX010000728.1, from coordinate 5,318 downwards.
CAATTACCAGGACGGCTTCACCTGCGGCATCCTCGGCGAGCCGATGGGCAACACCGCCGAGTACCTCGCCGACGACTACAAGATCGGGCGGCAGCAACAGGACGAGTACGCGTTGCAGTCGCACCAGCGCGGCGAGGCGGCGCAGAAGGCCGGCCGCTTCGCCGACGAGATCGCCAAGATCACGATCGCGGGCAAGAAGGGGCCGACCGTCGTCGACACCGACGAACACGTGCGGCCCGGCGTCACGCTCGCCGACCTGCAGAAGCTGCCGCCGGTGTTCCGCAAGAACGGCACCGTGCACGCCGGCAACTCGTCGGGCATCACCGACGGTGGCGCGGCGCTGGTGCTGATGCCGGCCAGCGAAGTGGCGCGCCGCGGCGGCAAGGTGATGGCGTGGCTCGGGGCATCGGCGACTGCGGGGGTGAGTCCACGGGTGATGGGCATCGGCCCGGTGCCGGCGGTGAGATCGCTGCTGCAGAAGACCGGCCGCACGCTCGCGGACTTCGACCTGGTCGAGCTCAACGAAGCGTTCGCGGCGCAGATGCTGGCGTGCCTGCACGACCTGCCGATCGCCAGCGACCGATTGAATGTGAACGGCGGCGCGATCGCGCTCGGCCATCCGATCGGCGCCACCGGCGCGCGCATCGTGGTCACGCTGCTGCACGAACTGGTGCTCAGGGGCGGCAAGCGTGGGCTCGCGACCTTGTGCATGAGCGGCGGCATGGGCATGGCGATCGAGTTCGAGCGGCCATGACGATGCGTGGCACGACGATCAGGCGTCGATCGCGAGCAGCAGTTCGAGCAGCGTGAGCAGGTCGCCGCGTCGTTCGCGGACCACCCGGTAGACGATCTCCGGGTCGATGCGGTCGTAGAGGTGCACGACGCGGTTGCGGAAGCCGAGGATCGGCGCGAACCGTTTCGCCGATCCGGCCGGTAGCCGACCATCTGCTTCCAGCCGTTCGAGGACCTCGAAACTCGTGCCCGGAGTGTCGAGGCCCAGGCGCGCACAAATGCCGCCGGCGAGATCGAGCAGAGCCTGGATCGCCGTCTGCAGCAGGTGCAGCGATGCCTCGGTGTTGCGGAAGTCGCTGGCGAACTCCTCGTAACTGCCCTGCGGGATGCGCTGCAGCTTCTCCAGGTTGGCGCGGACCACCTGGGCCTTGCGCACCGCGTCGTGGCCGCTCATCGCGGCATTCTCCGCAACCGTGCCCGCAGGCCCTCGCGTTGACCGTTGCGGGCGATCTCCCACGTCGGCCGGAAGTCGATGCCGCGCATCACGGTGGTGGCCTCGAAGGCAGCGCGCCGGTCCCGATCCGCTTCCAGGATCAAGAACCCGTCGATCAGCGCCTGGTGCGCGAACACCGGGCCCTGGTGCTCGAGCAACACCACGTCCACCGGCCGCGGCGCGGTCGCGACCTCGAGCCTCGCCGTCAGTTCGCCGAGCAGCGCATACTCGTCGACGCCCGTCGCCTGCGGGTCGCGCAGCAGGATGCCGACGTCGACGTCGCTGTCGCGGCGCAGTTCGTTGCGCGCCGCCGACCCGAACAACCACGCCGCAGCGATCTGCGGGTAGCTGGCCAGGATCGGTCGCAGGCGGTCGACCAGGGTTGTCGCGGCGGAGACCACGCCAGGAGCATACCTCGAACGGGGCGCCGCAGCGCCGGCCGGAATGCTGCGGATGCTGCTGACCGCTGCGGCCTTGGCGCTACCGTGTCGCACCGACCTCGCATGATGATCGTCCGCTCCGCCATCCTCCTGCTCCTCGTCTTGCTCCCGGCCTGCGCGTTCGCGCGCCAGGACCTCAACGGTCCGATCGACGCCGAGCTCGTGCGCTCGCTGCAGCCGGGCCAGACCACGGCGCGCGAAGTGGTCGAGAAGCTCGGCGCGCCGAGCGAGGTGGTGCAGATCGGCAAGCGCACCGCGTACCGCTACGACGGCAGCACCACGAAGAGCACCGTGCTGTTCCTGCTGCTGGTCAACTTCGCCAACCAGGACAGCCGCAGCGACCGGCTGTGGGTGTTCTTCGACGAACGCGACGTGCTGACGCACTGCGGTTCCACGTTCGGCACGCACCGGACCCAGTACGCGATGCCGTGGGAAGACGTGCACGAGCCGTCCGACAACGCCAGCGCCGACGAGGACCGACCGGGGGCCCGGCGATGACGCGCACGGGTCGCGCGCGCGCGACCGTGGCGCTGGTGGCGCTCGCCGCATCGTGCGTGACCGGCCAGTACGGGCGCGTCACCGTCGACCAGGCGATCACCGCCGACCAGGTGGCGGCGCTGCAGGTCGGCAGCGACACGCTGGCCACGTGCCTCGAACGGCTCGGCGCTCCGCACCGCGTGCTCGAGACCCCGGCCGCAGCCGACGGCGCGCCCGGCATGGTGTTGCTGTGGGCGTGGCAACACGAACGCGGCTGGGGCATCGTGGTGTCGACCTCCTACGACGACGCGCCGCTGCGCCTCCAGTTCGATCGGACCCGGGACAACCTGCCCGCCTGCGCCTTGTGGTTTGGCGCCGACCTGCGCCTCGAACGGGCGGACTTGGGCACCGTCGCCAGCCTGCTGCCCGGACGGGTCCGCCCGAGCCTCGTCGACGGCGATTGAGGTCGGAACGGCGCCTCGCCGCAGTTCCGTGTTCCGCTGGCGCGGCTGGTCGCTATGACTTGTCGCCCCGAACCCGAACCGACCGCCGCATGTTCCGACTCCTAGCCACCGTCCTGCTTCCCCTGTTCACCGCCACCGCCGTCGCCCAGGAAGTGCCCGGGCTCAAGGTCAGCCTGAGCGGTCGCTCGCTGGTGCCCGCGCAGAGCAACGTCGAGCTCCGGCTGGTGCTGACGGCCGACGCCGATGTCGAGGTGCCGGCACAGCTGGTCAACGGCCTGAACCTGACCGTGAAGTGCGACGACCAGGCGCGCGAGGGCAAGGTGCAGCCGGGCAAGGGCGGCGCGGTGCCGCTGGGTGCCGGCACCCGGATCGAGCGCGTGCTGACGTTCCCTGCCGCATCGTTCCTGCCGTCGCCCGACCATGCGGCGCTGGCCAGCATCGTGGTCGCCTGGGACGGCGTGCCCGGCGCTGCGTTCGCGTTCAAGGTCGCGCCCGACACCCGCAACGTGAAGCTCGAGAACCTCGACCTGGCGAAGACGAGGGTCGTGCTGGTGACCAACCGCGGCGAGATGACGCTGTCGTTCCGGCCCGACAAGGCGCCCAAGCACGTCGAGAACTTCGTCAAGCTGTGCCTGCAGGGCTTCTACGACGGCACCAAGTTCCACCGCGTGATCCGCAACTTCATGATCCAGGGCGGCTGCCCGAACACCAAGGACGACAGCAAGCCGGAGCTGTGGGGCACCGGCGGTCCGGGCTACACGCTGGACCTCGAGGCCAACGACCTGCGGCACCTGCGCGGCACGCTGTCGGCGGCGCGCACCGACAAGCCCAACACCGCCGGCTCCGGGTTCTTCCTCGTGCACAAGGACTCGCCGCACCTGGACAAGAACTACAGCGCGTTCGGCAACCTCGAGGAGGGCGCCGACACCCTCGACCTGATCGCCGAGACGCCGGTCGGCACCGGCGGTACGAACAAGGACCGCCCCTTCTCGCCGGTGATCCTGTACTCGACCATCGTGCTGCCGGTCGGCAAGTAGCGGCACCGGCCGGCGAGCGGGTGGGAACGCCGGGCGCGCGCTCGCGCCGGGCCGGCGTTTGCGGCAGGATCTCCAACCTGCCATGGACCTCGACCAGACCGACCCCGCGACCATCGAAGCCGCCCTCGTCACCGACAAGGGCACGATGGTGCTCACGTTCTTCCCCGAGCTGGCGCCGCGCCATGTGAAGAGCTTCCTGACGTTGGCGCAGCAGGGTTTCTACGACGGTGTCGCGTTCCACCGCGTGATGAAGAACTTCATGGTGCAGACCGGCTGTCCCAACAGCAAACGCGGGGCGACCGGGATGCCGGGCACCGGCGGGCCGGGCTACCAGCTCGCCGCGGAGTTCAACGACACCGAGCACCGCCGCGGCATCGTGTCGATGGCGCGCGCGCGCGACCCGAACTCGGCGGGCTCGCAGTTCTTCCTGGTGCACGGCGAGCACGCGAGCTTCCTCGACGGCCAGTACACGGTGTTCGCGCGGGTCGAGGAAGGCCTCGACGTGCTCGATGCGATCGCCGGTGTCGAGTGCGACTTCGGCGGTGCCGGCGAACGCAGCAAGCCGAAGGAGCGCGTCGAGATCAAGGCCATCGAACTGCGCCCGCGCACGGTCCGGCCCCAGGTGAGCTGATGGCGATCGACCTCGGAGCGCTGCAGAACGTGCTGCTCGTGCGGGCCGGGCACGTGGCGACCGTGACGGTGAACCGGCCGGCGAAGCTGAACGCGCTGGATGGGGCCACGATCGCCGAGCTCGACGCGGTGTTCGCGGCGCTGGACGCCGACGCGGCGGTCGGCGCCGTGGTGCTGACCGGCGCGGGCGAGAAGGCGTTCGTCGCCGGCGCCGACATCGCCGTCCTCGCAAAGCAGGGCGTGCTCGACGGCAAGGCCAACTCGCTCGCCGGCCAGGCGATGATGTCGCGCATCGAAAACAGCCGGCTGCCGGTGATCGCCGCGATCAACGGCTTCGCGCTCGGCGGCGGCCTGGAGCTGGCGCTGGCGTGCGATCTGCGTTTCGCCGCGAAGACCGCGAAGCTCGGCCTGCCCGAAGTCTCGCTCGGCATCCTGCCCGGCTACGGTGGCACGCAGCGGCTGCCGCGCCTGTGCGGCAGCGGCGTCGCGCTGCAGCTGATCCTGACCGGCGATCCGGTCAGCGCCGACGAGGCGCTGCGCATCGGCCTGGTCAACGGCGTCACCGAGCCCGCCGAACTGCTCGCGCACTGCCAGGCGATCGCGCAGAAGATCGTGTCGCGCGGCGCGCAGGCGCTGGCGCTGGCCAAGCAGGCGGTGCGCCGCGGCGCCAACCTGCCGCTCGCGGACGGCCTGCAGCTCGAGGCCGACCTGTTCGGCATCGCCAGCAGCACCGCCGAGATGAAGGAAGGCATGGCCGCGTTCCTCGAGAAGCGCAAGCCGGGCTGGCTGCGCAGTTAGACGTGGCGGAGCCCGCCGGTCGCGCGCCGTTCGAGGCGCTGCTCGCGCTGCGCGGTGCTGGCCCGGTGGCGCTGCTGCACAGCGGCGGCGCGGGCCCGGACTGGTTGTGCACCGATCCGGTCGATGCGCTGACGTTGCCGGCGGGAGCGTGGCGCGGCGGGTTCGCGGCGCTGGCCGACTTCCTGGCGCGGCACCGGCAGCGCCGCACCGTCGGCTGGCTCGGCTACGACCTCGGCCTCGACGTCGA
>JBASWX010000727.1:0-2634 GCA_049276695.1 Planctomycetota bacterium | reverse complement strand
GCCGTGTGCGGGCTGGCCGGCCGCGACATGACGCTGCGCTACAGCCAGGTGCCGCCGACGCCGGACTGGCAGCTGCGCAATCTGATGGACCTCGAGATCCAGGACCTGGCGCAACAGTCGGGCGGTTCGTTGTCGGCCGACTTCAACCTGCTGCCGAGCCAGGATCCGGAAGCGGGCGTCGACACCGTGCTGCTGGCGCTGGCCAAGGACGAGGCGCTCGACCGGCGGCAACAGGAACTGCGGCGCGCCGGCGGCTCGGCGGCCGCGTTCGTGCCGAACTGCGTCGGGCTCTACAACGCCTACCTGAAGTGCGGGCCGGTCGAGGCCGACGCGGTGGCGTGCCTGGTGCACATCGGCCACCAGACGATCGACCTCGCGATCGTCAAGGGCACCGACCTGCTGTTCGCGCGCAACCTCGGCAGCGGCGCCGCGGTGCTCGACGACGCGATCGCGTCGGCGTTCAACGTCAGCCCGCGCAAGGCGGAGGCGATGAAGAAGGACGTGCTCGACCTCGATCCGCAGAGCCGCGGCCGTTACGCCAGCGGCCAGGCCGAGAAGGTGACGCTGGCGGCAACCGCCGCCGCTGGCTCGATCTCGGCGGCGATCCAGAGTTCGCTGTCGTTCTGCAAGGCGCAGACCAAGATCGCCGACCTGCGGCTCGACCGCGTGCTGCTGTCGGGCGGCGGCGCGCGGCTGCGCGGCGTGCGCGGCTTCCTGCGCGAAGTGCTGCGCTGTCCGGTCGAACTTTTCGATCCGTTCGCCAACCTGGACCTGACGGCGCTGCCGCCGGCCGACGCCGAACAGCTCGCGGCGATGCGGCACGAGGCGGTGGTCGCGCTGGGGCTCGCGGCGGGCCGGCTCGACGACACGCTGTACTCGCTCGAGATCCTGCCGGAAGCGGTCAAGAAGAAGCAGCGCTTCCAGCAGCGCACGATCTGGAACATCGCCGCCGGCGTGCTGGTCGTCGGCGTGCTCGGCTTGCAGGCGCGCTACGGCCAGGCCGAGGTCGCCGCGGCCGACGCCGCCACTGCGCAGATGCGCAAGCAGATCAACAAGGCCAACGCGGTGCACAACGAGGCGGCGGCGCTGATCGAAGCGAACAAGCAGGAGCGCGCCGTGGTCGAATTCCTGGCCGGCCAGGCGCTGCCGCTGCACGGCGTGCTGCGGGTGCAGCGCACGCTGGCCGCGCACCTGCCGCCGCAGTTCTGGGTCGAGAAGATCGAGGTGACCGGCACCACCGGGGCCGCGGCGCGCCGGCAGCCGGCGGTGGTGGTCGAGATCGCCGGCAAGGAACTGGACGGCGTCGAGGTCGGGCAGACGTGGCTGCAGTTCAGCGAGAAGTTCCGCAAAGACCCCGGCATGGCGGGGCTGCCCGATCCGAAGATGGCGCCGCTGCCGAAGACGGACGCCAGCGAACGGTTCAAGATCACAGTCGACCTGATGGAGGCACGCTGATGGACGCCGGTGCGTTCGTGCAGGAGAACAAGCGGTGGCTGCTCGGCTGTGCCATCGGCGGCGTCGTCTGGTTGATCGGCAGCGCGATCCTCGGCTCGATCTACGCCGCGGTGCCGCCGTCGAAGAACAAGCTCGGCGCGTCGAACGACGAGATGTACGACCAGGCGGCGCTGCAGGCCGCCAAGGACGAGAACGAGAAGCTGCTGGCCGAACGGGCACGCCTGCAGCAGGAACTCGGCTTCGTACCGGGGGCGAAGTTCCAGCTCGCTGGCAACGAACGCGCCGACGACCGGCTGTACCGGGTGGGCAAGGAGGTCCGGGAGGCGATCCTCGCGGCGGCGAACAGCCGCGACGTGCAGATCGCCGAGAGCAACATCCAGTGGGAGGTGCCGACCGGCATCGACGACCAGCGCGCGACGTTGTTCGCGCTCGAACTGCTCGACGAGTTGCAGCAGCGGCTGTTCGCCGCCCACGACGCGACCAAGGCCGCCGCCGAGGAGGCGCCCGGGCTGCGCGCGATCCTGCAGCTCAAGCTCGACAGCCGGAAGAACCAGCGCGGCCAGGCGCGCGCCAAGGCGGGCGAAGTCGACCCGCGCGAGTTCCTGGTCCAGGAGCAGGTCACGTTCCAGTTCCAGGCCGACGAGCCGACCGCGGTCGCCTTCTTCGAATCGTGCCGGAGGCCCCAGCGCACGCTGGTGGTCGACTCCTGGCAGGTGCTGAAGCCGGTGCGCCCGGGCGAGCCGTGCACGGTGAAGGGCACGCTGCAGGGCATCGCCTGGAAGGACACTGCGGTGGTGGAGGTCAGCAAGTGATGCGTCTGCGCAGGGAACAGGTGTTGGCGCTGTTGACGCTCGGCCTCGCGGCGTGGGTCGGCAACGGCCTGCTCGGCGAGCCGTCGTACGCGGCCAACTTCAAGCCCACGAAGGCGAGCTACGAGCCGAAGGCGGTCGCCGCGGCTCCGCTGGTCGCGGCCGCACCGGGGCCGTCCGCCCGCGCCGACTTCTGCACCGAGCCGAGCGAGACCCGGCCGCTGCCGCCGCGCGCGCTCGACTTCCCTGACCGCGCGCCGTTGAGCATCGCGGCGCTGCCGCTCGATCCCGGTCCCGACTTCGGCCACCTGTACGCGGTGCGCATCGACGGCGCGCCCGTCGCGGGTGCGGTGATCGCGCAATCCGGGGA
>JBASWX010000726.1:0-5203 GCA_049276695.1 Planctomycetota bacterium | reverse complement strand
GTTCCGCGACCTTGCGCCGGCGCGCCTTGTCGCGGCACGCGTTGCCGGCAATGCGCAGCAGCCACGGCTCGAGCGCGCGCGCCGCGTCGAACGAGGCGCGGGCGCGGAACAGCTTCAGGAACGCGTCCTGCGTCGCTTCTTCCGCATCCTCCGGCCGCCGCAGGATGCTCATTGCCAGGCCATGGACCATCGTCTGGTACCGTGTCACCAGCTGCTCGAACGCGCCCAGGTCACCAGCCTGGATCTGCAGCATCAGCTCGTTGTCGGAGCGTGGACTCAAGGGTGCGCGGCGAGGACGAAGCAGCAGTATGCCGGCACTACGCCCGCGCCAGGTGGCGCCGGGTCGACTTTCCGTGGCGGGGAGCACACTGCGCACGGCCCTGCCCGGCAGGGGCTTGCGCAGCCCGGCGGCCCCCGGCCAACGGTGCCTCGCACAGCTCCGCCGTCGGTCGACCAGGGCATTTCGCCCTTGTCTTCAAGGGCTTCGTCGATCGGTCCGATGGCATGGGCACCCCCGACCCCCGCCCTCCCGCCCCCCGCACATGGCCAAGATCCCCGACCAGCAAGGACTGTTCTTCGAACTCGACGGCGTGCTCGTGCACCAGGCCCGGCTCGCCGCCGACGGCAGCGTGCCGTTCCTGCCCAAAGGCCTCGACGCGCTCGCCCGCATCGACTGCACGCAGTTCAAGATCTTCGTCGCCACCAACCGCCAGGACATCGCCTTCGGCGAGTTGAAGGAGCGCGACTTCACCCAGTTCTGCGAAGTCTTCCTGGCGGCGATGCGCGAGCACTGCATCCCGATCGCCAAGATCTACAGCTGTCCGTACCACCCCAAGGGCAAGGGCCGCTTCCGCAAGGAGAGCGTGTTCCGCAAGCCGGGCCCCGGCATCTTCAAGATGGCGCAGCAGGAGTTCGACCTCAACCTGCAGCGCTGCTGGATGGTCGGCCACACCACCGCCGACGTGCTGGCCGCGCAGCGCGCCGAGCTCGGCACCATCCTGGTGCGCACCGGTCGCGCCGGCCGCGATGGCGAGTTCCAGGTCGAGCCGCACTTCGTCGAGGACGACCTGTGGCACGCCGTCGCGCGCGTCAACCAGTTCGAGTTCGCGCTGCGCAACTGATCCGGACCGTCGTCACCAGCGATTGAGCACGCCCGGTTCGACGCGCAGCGTGCGCGAACCGCTGGCCCATTCGATCCGGGCCTCGCCGACCGGCAGCCAGAGCAGAGTCGTTCGCACCCGGTGCAAACCCAGGCGGCTCGGTGGCTGGCCGACCTGGTGCGCCTCGACGTGCGCCGCCATGTCGAACGCCGCCGCGGCAATCGCGATCTCGCCCGCGGGAACGAGTTGCAGTGCCAGCTCGTGGGCCGCAGCCACGCCGACGTCGACCGGTACGACCGGCGAGCAGCGGCGGTCATCGTGGGCGACAGCCTGCGCGTAGAACCTGCCCGCGTGCAGATGCTCGAACCTGGCATCGTTGCCGTGCAGCCCGGCGGCGCTGTGCACGCTGCCGCAAGCCAGGCGAAGCAGGACGCGGACCCCCGATTCGGCGAGACCTTCGTGGCCGGTCAGCACGACACGCAGCGAACTCTCGGCGACGACATCGCGTACGAGGTCGCCGCCGCCGCCGTTCAAATCGATCGGCGCGAGGTAGATGCAAGGCGCCGCGCCGGGCAACGTCAGGACGGGCTGCACGATCGCGCGCGGCAGGTCGCGGAACGTGTAGCGCAGCTCTCTGGCACCGCCGCGCTGGCGACGCTGGAACATCATGCTCGACCCTTCGGCATCGTGAAGGTCGAGGTCCAGTTCCCCGCTGGGGTGCGCGTACGGGAAGCGCAGCGTCAGCGTCAGGCCCGCGAGCGAGCAGGCCGGAGCGAGCACGGAGCAGTCGATCTCGATCACCTGCGATACCGGCTCGAACGCGGTCTTCGCCGTCGGATAACTGTGTGTGGAGTGGCGCGACCGCGCGTGCACGACGACGCGTCCAGGTTCCGACACAACCAACGGCACGAGCGCCCGATCGTCGGCCATGAGGACCGGCTGCCGGCGACCGGTCCCGAGCGTTGCCCTCTGCATCGCCGGCTCGAGCTGGCCGTACTCCAGCTGCAGTTTCAGCTCGAGCCGGTCGCGGATCCCCGCTGGCACATTGACGAGCCGCACATCGAGGATCGGCGAACGCCTCAGGTCGACCCGATGCTCGCCCGCGACCGGCAGCTCGTTGCGGCGCACCACCGCGGCGACGCAGTCCCGCGACAGTACAGCCAGCGCTTCGCCGGCGACCGGCAGCCGATGCCGCGCCACTGCCGAATCCCAGTCGGGCACGCGGCTCCACACCGTCGTCGTGTCCTCGACCAGCGATGGCACCGGTTCGCCGTCGAGGAACGTGCACAGCAGCAACGCCTGCTCGACCGCCGGGCCGGCGGTCGCGAGTTCACGCGCGGCAGCGACCGCTGGCGCCTCGCTGGTCGCGACCGGCGCGGCGGCAGCAGCGCGCACCGGTGCCTTCGTGGTCTGCACCGCAGGCGACGCTGCGTCGCCCCAGATGAGCCACGCGATCACTGTGCTCGCCACGAACAGCGACGCCCAGGCAAGCGCGGCCGCGTGCGAGCGTTCGCGACCCACGGGTTGCGCGACGGGTTTCGTACGGCGCATGTCGGCGGTCAGCTTACCGCCGCTGCGGCGCGCCTACCCGCCGAGCGCCTGCACGCCGGGCAGCACCTTGCCCTCGAGCAGTTCGAGCGAGGCGCCGCCGCCGGTCGAGACGTGCGACAGCTTGCCGGTGATGCCGAGCTTCTCGGCCGCCGCGACCGAGTCGCCGCCGCCGACGACGGTGAAGGCGCCTGCGGCCGTCGCCGCCGCGACCGCCTTGGCGACCGCTTCGGTGCCCTTGCAGAACGCGTCCATCTCGAACACGCCCATCGGCCCGTTCCACACCACCGTCTTCGCTCCCGCCAGCGCGGCGACGTAGCTGGCGATCGTCTGCGGACCGATGTCGAGGCCCATCAGGTCGTCGGGGATCGAGCCGTGCACGCCCGCCTTGCTGTCGGCCTTGAACTCGGCAGCGCAGACATGGTCGACCGGCAGCAGCAGCTTCTTGCCCGCCGCCTTCGCCGCCGCGAGCACCTTGCCGGCCTTGTCGACGAGGTCCTTCTCGACCAGCGACTTGCCGACCTGCTGCCCCTGGTGCACGAGGAACGTGTAGGCCATCGCGCCGCCAATGATCAGCGTGTCGACCTTGGCCAGCAGGTTCTCGATCACCGGCAGCTTGTCGCTGACCTTGGCGCCGCCGAGGATCGCGACGAACGGCCGTGCGGGGCGCTGCAGCACCTTGGCGAACGCGTCGAGTTCCTGCTGCATCAGCAAGCCGGCCGCGCACGGCATGCCCGTGATGCCGCTGACCGAGGAGTGAGCGCGGTGGGCGGCGCCGAACGCGTCGTTGACGTAGACGTCGCCGAGCTTCTTCAGGCTCGCGCGGAACCCTTCGATTGCCGCCGGCTCCGCCTTGCGGCTGGTCTCGGTGCCGTCCTTGTTCTTCACCTTGACCTTGCCTTCCTCTTCGAGGTGGAAGCGCAGGTTCTCGAGCAGCACGACGCTGCCGGGCTGCAGCGCGCCCTTCGCACACGCGGTCTCGACGGCGGGCCCGACGCAGTCGTCGAGGAACGTCACCGGCTTGCCGAGCAGCTGCTGCAGTTCGGCGGCGATCGGCCGCAGCGAGTACTTGGCGACCTTCGCGCCATCGGGCCGGCCGAGGTGCGACATCAGCACGACCGCGGCACCCTGCTCGAGCACGAACCGGATCGTCGGCAGCGCCGACACGATGCGCTGGTTGTTGGTGATCGCCAGCGTCGCCTTGTCCTGCGGCACGTTGAAGTCGACGCGCATCAGCACGCGCTGGCCACGCAGCGGCAGGTCGCGGAGGGTCTGGAACGGCATGGGACTGCTCGACGGTTCAGCGGAGCTGGCGGGCGATCTTCTGCGTCAGCTCGACCACGCGGTTCGAGTACCCCCACTCGTTGTCGTACCAGGCCACCAGCTTGAAGAAGTTCTTGTTGAGCTCGATCGAACTGCCGGCGTCGAAGATCGACGACGCCTTGCAGTGGATGAAGTCGGACGACACGACCTCTTCCTCGGTGTAGTCGAGGATGCCCTTCATGTAGGTCTGCGAGGCGCGCTTGATCGCCTGCTTGATCTCGTCGAGCGAGGTCTCCTTCGCGGTCTTGAACGTGAGGTCGACCACCGACACCGTCGGCGTCGGCACCCGGAACGCCATGCCGGTCAGCTTGCCCTTCACCTCGGGCAGCACCAGAGCCACCGCCTTCGCCGCGCCGGTCGTCGACGGGATGATGTTCTGCGCCGCGGTGCGGCCGCCCTTCCAGTCCTTCTTGCTGGGGCCGTCGACCGTCTTCTGCGTCGCGGTGTAGGCGTGGACGGTCGTCATCAGGCCCTCGGTCAGGCCGAAGCCCTCCTTCAGGATCACGTGCACCAAAGGCGCCAGGCAGTTCGTCGTGCACGACGCATTGCTGATGATGTGGTGCTTGCCGAGGTCCATCTTGTCGTCGTTGACGCCGAGCACGACGGTGATGTCCTCGCCCTTCGCCGGAGCAGTGATGAGCACCTTCGAAGCACCCGCGGTCAGGTGGCCCTTCGCCTTCTCGGCATCGGTGAACAGGCCGGTCGCTTCGATCACCACCTGCACGCCCATCTTCGCCCACGGCAGTTCGGCCGGCGTCTTCGCCGACACCACGGCAATCTGCTTGCCGTTGACCACCAGCACGTCGTCCTCCGGCTTGTCCGGCGAACTCTTCTGCGACGACACCTCGCCCTGGAAGCGGCCCTGAACCGAGTCGAACTTCAGCAGGTAGGCGAGGTTGTCGGCCGGCACGATGTCGCCGACCGCGACGACGTCGAGTTCCTTGCCGAGCAGGCCCTGTTCGACGAGAGCACGGAAGACGAGGCGGCCGATGCGGCCGAATCCGTTGATGGCGACCCGGGTGGCCATGACGAGGTAATCTCCTGAGTGTGGTTGGCTGCGCGGAAAATCGGCCGAGCAGTCTACCGACAGGATCGCGCCAGCCAATGGACAGCTTCCGGCACCTCTGCGACGCCACCGCCCGGTGCCTCTGCCGGTACGAGAACGTCGCCGGGCATGCCCCGGTGCTGGCGGCCATCTCGGGGGGCGTCGACAGCACCGCGCTGCTGCTGGT
>JBASWX010000725.1:0-5319 GCA_049276695.1 Planctomycetota bacterium | reverse complement strand
GTCCGCGGTGCTGCCGGCCGGGATCGCGCACAGCGCCTGCCACACCCGCTGTTGGAACGCGGTGCCGCGCAGATCGAGCGGCAGCCCGGGATCAGCGCGCCCGCCATCGACGCAGGCGACAACCGTGGCGACCTTGCGGCCGAACGCGGTGTTGCCGCGGTGCAGGCCCGCCTCCGGGAAGCGGCTCGCCAGCTCGGCGGCGAGGACCGGTTCGGCGTCGCCGAGCAGGATCGCGCACACGCCGCGCGCGGTCATCGCAACCAGGACCCGGCCGAGCGAACAGCGTTCCACGGCGTACTCGATGCGTTCGCCCCGCCCACCAGCGCGGGCGGTGCGCGGGAGCATGCCGAGCACGCGTCCGGCATCGGCGTGCAACCGGCTCGCCGAGCCATACCCCGCGCGGTGCATCGCCGCGGTCACCGTGTCGCCGGCCCGCAGGCCCGCGCGCAGCCGTTCGGCGCGGCGGGTGGCGGCATAGGCGCGGGGCGAGATCCCGAGCACGGCCCGGAACATGCGCTGCAAGTGGAACGTGCTGTAGCCGGCGCGCGCCGCGAGGTCGCCGAGGCGCGGGATGGTCGGCGCCTCGTCGATCCAGGTGCACACTTGCGCGACGAGTCGCGTCCTGGTCTCGGCATCGCTGCTCTCGGCATCGGGCGCGCAGCGTTTGCAAGCACGGAACCCGGCAGCGCGCGCCGCCGCCGGAGCCGTGAAGAACACGACGTTCTCGGGTCGCGGCCGCCGCGCCCCGCACGACGGCCGGCAGTAGACGCCGGTCGTGCGCACCGCGAACACGAACGTACCGTCGGCCGACGCAGCCCGTCCCAGCACGGCCTGCCAGCGCGGGTCGGCCTTCGTCGAATTCGTTGCTGCGGTCAGCACGCGCAACAACCTACCGCTCCCCTTTCCGCGTGCACTCCGCTTCTTGCGGTCGAATCCGGCCACGCACCGCGCGCGGTCAGAAGGTCGTGCTGATCCCGACGATGCCGATCAGTTCGCTGCCGTCGCCGCCGTTCCGTTCTTCGTTGCTGCGGCCGAGCGTCGTCCAGTGCAGGCACAGCTCGAGCAGCCAGCCATCCCGCACCGCCGGCACGAACGGCAGCGACAGCGCGAGCCCGATACCGACATCGAGGCAGCCGAACGCTGCGTCGCGGCCGCCGGCGGGCTGTTCGTAGTAGTCGCCAAGGCTGCAACCGACGCGCACCGGCAGCAGCAGGCTCACCGCGCACTCGTCGATCTCGCCGAGGAGCAGGTCCGGATCGAACCCTAACTCGGCGTAGGTGCCGAGCTCGCTCGCCGCGTCGGCCTGGCCGGCGACCTCGAACGCCACCAGCAGCGACGGCCGCAGCGCCACCGGCAGGCCGAGCCCGGCGTCGGCGAACACCGCGCTGACCGCGACTTCCTGCACCGTGCCGAAGCGATCGTTCGGGCTGGCGTAGGCGGTGTAGCGCACGCCCAGTTGCAGCCAGTCCGCCGCCGCCATCGACAAGCCGGCGTACGCGTCGCTCTCGTACCACGCCGACGGCGGCGCTCCGGTCGGACCATCGTGCAGGCTGTTCCAGGTGCCGAGCACCAGACCGGTCGCCGGCAGTTCTTCGGTCGCGCTGTTCAAGCCGAACACCAGCTCCACGCTCGGCTGCACGATCACGCCGCGGTGCTCCTGCGGGATGCCACGGAACAGATACTGCGTGGTGACGTCGACGCCGAGCGAACCGCGCAGTGGCGGCGACCATTCGCGCAGGCTGGTCAGCTCGTCACGCGCCGCGCGCAACTCAGCGCGCATGGCCTCGAGCGGGTCGCCCCACGAGTCCGGCACCTGCCCCACCGCGGCCGGTGCCAGCAGCAGCACGAAGGCGACACTGCGCATCGCCTTCCCATCGGCGTTCCGGGCCCGCGGTACTCAGCCGGCGCCGGCTCAGCGCGCCTTGGCCAGCGGCAGCGACAGCGTCTCCATGCACATCGCGCGCACCTTCGCCATCACCGGCCCGGCGATGCTGGTGTTGAAGGCGCCGAGCGCGCCGGTGCCCGACGCCGGGTGCACGTAGAAGAACGTCACGAAGCTGCGCTGGCCGCCGGTGTGCGTCGCGAAGCGGGTGCCGCCGCGGTCCTGCACGAAGAACCCGAGCCCGATGTGCTCCTTGCCGTCGGGGCGGGACGGCAGCACTGGCTCCCACATAGCCTCGAGCGACGCGCGCGCGAGCACGCCGGCCGCATCGCCGTCCTTCGCCACGTCGCCGAGCAGAAACGCGAGGTACTTCGCCATGTCGTTCATTGGCGCATTCAGGCCGCCGTTGCTGACCGTGATGCCGGTGTCGAAGTCGGGCCCCTCGTCCTTCGCCGCCTCGCCCTTGCCGGCGTAGCTGTGCGAGCGGAAGCGCTGCAGGTGCCACGGCACAAGATCGAAGAACGTGCGGGCCATGCCGAGCGGACGCAGCACGTTCTTCTCCATGTAGACCTCGTAGTCCTCGCCGGTCAGTCCCTCGATCGCCCGCCCGAGGAACACGATGCCCGGATTGCTGTACGAGTACTTCGAACCCGGCGCGAACTCGACCTCGGTGTACGGCAGCATCGCGACCAGCTGGCTCCACTGCGTCGGCTCGTGCGGATGCCAGTCCTTGTCGCCGCCCCACGGCCACGTCGGCCCGCGGAATCCCGCCGAGTGCGACAACAGGTGGCGCACCGTGATGTCGGTGATCGGGCCGAACGGATCGCGTACCGTGCGCAGCTCGGGCACCAGTTCGACGATCGGCTGGTCGAGGCGCAGCCGGCCGCGGTCGCGCAACTGCATCACCGCGATTGCGGTCAACGTCTTGGTGCAGCTCGCCCAGTGGAAGTTGGTGTCGGCATCGACCGCGCGCTTGCCGGCGCGATCGGCGAAGCCGTGCGCGGCAAAACCCGCGACGGTGCCACCCTTCACGAACATCAGGCCAGCGCCGACGACGCCCGCGCTCTCGCATTCGCGGCGGAACTGCGCGGCGACGTCCTGCCAGGCGGCGGTGAGGTCGAACGCAGGCGGATCCTGGGGGACACAGACGACGAAGCCAAGCAACGCAGCGAGCAACATGATCGCGATGGTAAGGCGATCGCTACCGTGCCCGGCCGTGGGTTTTCCTGAACAGGCGGTGCCTTCGGTCGTGAGCAGGGCACCGTGATCGAGCCGATCTTCCATGCGTGGCGCGACCGGCTCGTGCGGTTCTGCAGCCACCAGCTCGGCAACGCGCACGACGCGGAGGAGGTCGTGCAGGACGTGTTCGCGCGACTGCTCGCGAACCGCGACCGGCTCGACCTCGCCCAGGATCCGGGCGTGCTGCTGTTCCGCATCGCGCGCAACCGCTGCAGCGACGTGCGGCGCAAGCACCGGGCCAGCGCCGATGGCGCACTCGATCCGGCGGCGCGCGACGAACGGCCGCACCTCGAGCTGCGCGAGGCGTTGGCGGCGCTGCCGCCAGCACAGCGCGAGGTCCTGCTGCTGACCGCAGTCGACGGTCTCGGCTACCGCGAGGTCGCCGCGATCCTCGGCTGCTCGCTCGGCACCGTCGCCAGCGAACGCGCCGCCGCGATCCTCACTTTGCGCCGGAGACTCGCACCATGAAGGCGAACGCCACCCCGATCCCCGTCCGCAGCGTCGTCTGCCTGCCGCGCTGGCTTGTGCGCGCCGCCGTCGCCGTGTGTATCGTGCTGTTGCTCGGATGCCTGGGCCTCGTCACCTGGGGCGCCCTGTTCGTCGACGAATCGGGCCGGCGGTGGGGCGCGATCGGCGGCGGGCTCGGCGGCGCAATCGGTTGCCTCGGCGGCCTCTGGGGCACGCTCAACGACTGGCGCCGACGCCTGCCGGCAACTGTGCTGCTGCGGCATGTGCAGCACGACGCGCCGCTGCCGTTCTACACCCGCGTGTTCTGGCCAGCCCTCGCCGCGTTCGTGCTCGGCATCGTGCTCGGCTGCATCTTCCAACATCGCGCGATCTGGCACGGGTTGGTGCAGACCGGCGGCATGCTCGCGTTCATCAGCGGCTGCCTCGAACTGGTGCGCCGCCACACGACCAAGCAGGCACGCGCCCTGTTCGCGCTCTACGCCGACGGCGCGCTGGCGCCCGAAGACGCCGCAGCGATCGACGACGCGCGGCAGAAGGATGCGAAGTTCGACGCCGAGGTCAGGGAGTTCCAGGCGCTCGGCGAACGCGTGCGCGAACTGACCGCCGGGAACTGAGCGGCCCGGCGGCCAGGCCGACGCTTCAGCGGCCGCCGCCGCCGACCGTGACGTCGAGCACGAACTCGCCGATGTTGGTCGCCAGGATGCCGACGTCGCTGATCGTGACGCCCTGCGCGTAGATCATCATGCCCGCCGGGAAGGTCATGTCGGGCACCGAGACCTGGAAGCGCGCCGCTTCGCAGTAGCCCCACGCGAACAGCGTCGCGTCGGCGAGCAGGGGCGGCAGGCCGGTCAGGTAGTGCGCCAGGGTCGGCTCGGCCGAGATCAGGAAGATGCCGACGAACGGGCGCTGCTCGCTGACGATCGTCAGGCGCACGATCGCGGGGTCGAGCTGGACCACCAGTTCGGGGCCGAAGGGTTCCTTGACGGGGATCGGCGACGCCTGCGCGGCCAGCGCGACGGTCAGGCAGCCGAGGGAGAGCAGCGAGTGGACGGCGTTCATGGGGATTGCTCCTTGGGTTGGGGTCGGCGAGGCGCTCGCATCGACCTCTAGTCACCCGGCTCAGGGGAGTCGCCGCGGCCTGCGCAGCAATTCTGCGCGGCGGCCGCGCACTGCCCACACTGCTGACAACCCCGGTTGCCAGCGCAGGTTTCTGGGCTACTTGCAGGGCCGCCGCTACGGCCCGAGTGCGAACTGCGCCAGCGCCATCGGCTCGGGCGCGCGCGACACCGCGTACAGCACCAGCGGGCCGAGTTCCCGGCGCGCCAGGTGCAGCGGGCAGCCGGCCGGCAGGCACGGGCCGGGATCCTGGTCCCGCGGCAGCACGAACACCGCGATCCGTTCGTCGCCGGACTGCGCCAGCGCCGCGACGCAGCCGCCGGTCGACAGGCCGCAGTAGCAGCCGTGCACGGTCATGCCACGGCCACCGAAGAGCTTCACCGCGAAGCGCTGTTCGCACTGCCCGGCGAGGTCGAGTCCGCCATCGCAGCAGGCGCCGGTGCCGAACCCGTTGGTGTCCGCGTGTTCGAACGCCGCTGCCCACATCGCTCCGAGCTGCTCGCCGTCGTGGCCTTCGGGGCCACGCCGCGGCCGGTGGAACGCCAGCGCCACGGTCAACAGCAGTGCCGCTGCGGCGAGCAGCCACGGCCACAGCGGCCGGCGCACCGGCGGCG
>JBASWX010000724.1:0-3423 GCA_049276695.1 Planctomycetota bacterium | reverse complement strand
GCGCTGCCAGAGCAACGAGAAGCCATCGTCGTGGAGCCACCCGAGGGTGTCTCCCAGCACGCCGTAACGCACCGCGGCATCCCACTGCCCGAGGTTGGGCACGAACTGCAGTGCGCCCAGCGCCGGTGCCACCGCCGCCACGTCACCGGACGGAACCGGAACGCCAGACCGCCAGCGGCCGGGCCCGGCACTGCCGGCGGCCAGCGAGCACAGCACCCAGGCCAGGACTGACGGCAACGGACGCATCGCGGACAAGGAGCATACGACGGCGGGGACCGCCGCGCGCGCCCCGGCGCGACCCGTCACCGCCACCGACGCCGGTCAGTCGTCGCGGTCGCCCAGCATCGCGGCGTTGCCGCCCTCGACGCCCATGGCACGGAGCACATTGCGCTCGAGCCGCCGTTCCAGCCGGCGCAGCGCCCGGACGTCGGGGCTGTCGAGCTGGATCGAGCCGCCCGCGACCGAACCGTGGCCGCCGCACGAACCGCTCTCGCCTTCGATGCCGGCGCGGATCAGCGACCAGGCGTCGATGCCGATCTCGGTGCGCACCGACACGTAGTAGGTGGTGCCGACGAGGCCGCCGCAGAACACCGCCTTGACGCCCTCCATGCGCAGCAGCATGTCGGCGACTTCGGCAACCATCTCGGCGCTCGAGGTGCGGCCGAGCGAACACAGGGTCAGGCCGTCGTACAGGCGGACCTTCGACAGCGCCTGCTTGAGCGCCTGGTAGTAGGCGACCGGCAGCCGCGGGTTGGTGATCGCCGCCCAGCGCTTGCGGTCGATGCGCGGCGACAGGAACTCCCACGCGGCGCGGTCGAGGTCGCTGACGTTGCGCGACAGGTCGGCGGTGTCGGTGCGGATGCCGTAGGCCAGCGCGGTCGCCGCCCGCCAGCTCGGCTGCAGGCCAGCCTCGATCAGATGGCCGGCGACGATGGAACTGGTGGCGCCGATCTCTGGCCGCACGTCGAAGAACGCGACGTCGTTCGGACCGACCTTGGCATCGGCGCAGACGTGGTGGTCGACCACGATGTCGACGGCGAGCCCCGGCGGCACGTGGGTGTGGCCGAAGCCCGGCTGGGTGTCGACCAGCGCCACGCAGTCGAAGTCAGCCAGCTTCAGGCTGTCGAGCCGATCCAGCTCGATGCCGAGTTCCCGCACCATCGCCTGGTTCTCGGCGCGCAGGATCTTGCCGGTGATCGCCAGCCGGCTCGGGATCCCGGCCGCCAGCGTCGCGAACTCCTGCAGCCCCAGCGCCCCGCCCAGCGAGTCCGGGTCCGGGTTGTTGTGGGTCAGCACCAGCAGCCGCCGGCGCGACCGCAGCAGGTCGCGCAGCGCCTGGGCACGCGGCGCCACGGCGGCCCGAGGGGCGGGCTTCAACAGCGGTTCGGGTTTCATCGCGGGAGGGGCTGGCGGGCGACCCTACGCCGTGCATCGGTAGGGTGGTCCGCAGCACTGCAGCTACAGGCCGTACTTGTCGAGGCACGAACGCACGCCCGGCAGATCGGCGGGCGGGATCGCGACGTCGAGTTCGACGACCACCGGCAAGGGCTGACCGGTGCGCGGTACATAGGAGGCGAGCAGGGCATAGTCCACCCCACCGGCACCGGGGGGCAGGTACAGCCCATCGGCGCTGGCATCGCCTAACGTCATTCCTCGCAGACGGTTGGAGAACGTCTCCAACCACTCACCCTGGGCCAGCCCGGCGACCTGCTGCCAGCGTGCCGACAGGGCGGCGTCGTGCCAGTATTGCAGGCGAAGGTTGCCCAGGTCCTCGAACAGGTCCAGCAGGGCCCGCGGCTCGGCGAGCGACCGCAGGCTGCGGCCCTGGGTCAGGCAGAACGTGATGTCCGGATGCGCCCGGACCACCGCGAACAGTTCGCGGCAGACCCGGTCCAGGGCCCCGTTCCGGCCGACGGCGACCCGGGCGCGCAGCGGGTCGACCCGGGCCGGCGTCCAGTCGTAATGGGGATCCCCGAGGTCCTCGGCCTCGATCTCGCCCACCACCGGCACCACGCCTGGATCCACCACTACCACCGGGCATTCGACGACGCGCGCCAGGGCCACCGCCTGGTGGATCGCGTGCACTGCAAGCCGCCGTTCCGAGTCCTTCGCCGACCCCAGCCCGGCAGTCGCCGACGTCTCTGCCAGCGGATTGCTGACCCGCACCGCGGCGAAACGGAAAGGCAGGTCGGCGGCGGCGCCGCGCAACGCGGGCCAATCGACCACCCGCGGCCCCGGTGCGACGGAAAGGCCGGCGAAGCGGGCCTCCAATACCGATAGCAGGAGCCGGCGTGGCTCCCCAGGGCCGTGGACCGAGGCCCAGCCGGACGCCAGGAATCTTTGCACCGCCATGTGGAGTGTTTTCCAAGGATCCACGACCGCGGTAGTTTGGCGCGGTCGGATCGCTTGCCAACGTAG
The DNA here is from genome assembly GCA_049276695.1 of Planctomycetota bacterium. Lineage (GTDB taxonomy): Bacteria > Planctomycetota > UBA1135 > UBA1135 > UBA2386 > UBA2386. Next base: position 1,005 of record JBASWX010000724.1, on the reverse strand, counting down.
CGGAGGACCCCCGATGTACCAAAGCCTCGTGTTGCCCGCGTTGTTGCTGCTGGGTGGCCTGGTCGGCTGCCGCGCCCAGGACGACCGCAAGACGCTGCAGAGTTCGGTGACCCGGCTCGAACAGCGGCTCACCAAGATGGACGAGTACCTGAAGTCGCTGCAAGCGGAGAAGGCGCAGCAGACCGCGGACCAGCAGAAGACCCTGCAGGACCGCGAGGCCGAACTGGTGCGGTTGCGCCAGGTCGTCGCCGAACACGAGCGCGCCGCCAAGGACCGCGCCGTCGCGCAGGAACGCGAGCGCGCCGAGTGGAAGGCCGCCGTCGCGCAGCAGAAGGAATCGCTCGCCGCCGAACAGGGCAAGCTGAAGAAGCAACTCGACGAGGAGCGTGCGCGGCTGGCCGAGCGCGGCGACGCCGACCGCAAGAAGCTGCAGGCGGAGATCGAAGCGCTGCGCGACCACCAGCGGCGCGCCGAGGCCCAGGCAGCAGAACTGCAGGATCGGGCGCGCGCCCAGGAGCGCCGCAGCGCCGAGGCCGAGCGTGCCGCCCGCGCCGTTGCCGAACATCACGCGCAGGAACTGGAGCAACGTTCCGCCGCCCAGGCCCAGGAGCGCAAGGCGCTCGAGGCGCGGGCGCGCGACCTGGAACAGGCACAGAAGGCCGAACGCGACTCCGATCGTGGCTCGCTGCTCGAGAAGCTGATCAGCGAACGCCGCGAAGTCGAGAAGTTGCGCGCCGCCGTGCAGGACGACATCGCCCGCGCCCGCGCGCGCGATGGCGACCGCGCCCGGCAGAGCGACGAAGGCGTCGACCGGCTGCGCGCCGAGAACCAGGGTCTGCGCGACAAGCTCGCGGCGATGGAGCGCGAGCTGCTGAAGGCCAAGGCCGGCGCGTTCGCCGTCAGGGCGACCGATCGACCTGCCGACCGTGGGCAGGATGCGCGCCGCGCATCGGACCCGGCTGATCCTGCCCACGGTCGGCAGGTCGATCGGTCGCCCTGACGGCG
>JBASWX010000723.1:0-12242 GCA_049276695.1 Planctomycetota bacterium | reverse complement strand
CGTTCGGCCAGCGCGCACGCCGCGATCACGGCGTCGACGGACGGCGGCGCCTGGCGGCTCGGTCGGCGCAGCACGGCGATGATTCCACACATGGAGTCCGGGTCCCTTGTTCAGCGCGCTGTGAACTGCTCGATGCCGGCGCGCAGGTTCGCGGCCGTGCTACCTGAACCGGCTTCTTCGATCGCGGCAGCGAGCCGCTTGAGCCAGTCGGCCGCCGGCGCCGGCAGGCTCGCGGGCGCGGCCTTGCTGTGCACCTTCGGCGTCGTCCATCGCAGCCGGATGCTGTCGCAGACCACGACGCCGTGCGCGTCGGCGAGCGCCAGTGCTGTGCGTTCCTGCGACAGCCTGTCCCAGGTCGAGGCCGGCAGGGCCAGCGACGTCGCCGCGTCGATGCCGAATGCCAGTTCGCCGGCGTCGGTCCACTGCAAGAACTGGTCGCCGTGCTTGCACGACAGCAGCTCGATGCCACCGGTGAACGGCGTCGTGGCGTCGCGCCGCACGGCCGGCAGCGCCAGCGTCTGCCCGCTCTTCTTCTCGCACGCCGCGCGCAGCGCCGCCAACCCCGTCGCGGTGTCGGCGAACGAGCCGCCGGCGGCGAGCGGGTGCGCGTCGCCAAGCCAGGCCTTCAGCACGCGATGCACCTCGGCCGCGGTCTGCTGCGCCCACGGCACTTCCTGGAAGGTGCGTTCGTCGGCGAGCGCGTCGAGCAGCGGCTGCAACGCCGGCACCTTGCCCGCCTGTAGCAACAGGAGCGGCAACCGTGCTCTGGCCCGCGGGTCGGCCTCCGGCAGTGCCAGCACCGTGTCGTCACCGGTCAGCGCGAGGCCGAACCGCGCATGCGTTCGCATCAGCCATGCCGGGTCGTCGCGGAACTCGACGAACAGCGCGCGCAGCGCGTCGGCGACCGCCTGCCCGGTCAACCTCGGCGCGCGCAACGCGACGCCACGCAGCGCCGCCGCGCGCCAGTAGAAGTCACGGTTGCGGCTCCATGCGATCAGCTGCTCCCAGACCACCGCCTCCAGATGCGTCTCGTCGGCGATCGCGTCGATCAGCGCCGACGGCAACCCGTTGACCCCATTCTTGTCGGCCCACGCGACGATCGCCGGCATCGCCGCCGGCCCGGCCGCGGCAACCTTGCGCGCGGCGGCCAGCCGCAGGCCGTACCGCGGCGACGTGCACGCGCGCTCGACTTCCTTGCCCCAGTCGGTCGCCGCGTCCTGGAACGTCGGCCACAGTGCGAGCAGGGGCGACAACACCGCCACCAGCAACAGGATCTTCACCGCGTTCAATCTCACTTCACCGTGTCGGCGTCCATCTGGTAGAGCATCACGACGACGCCGTCTTCCTTCTCTTCGCCCACGTACAGCTTGCCGGTGACGGTGACGACGCCCGGCTTGATGTCCATCGTGACGCCATCGGGCAGCGTGCAGAACACGATCTCGTTCATCTTCGGCGTGCCGTTGCAGCCGCACGCGTCGTTGACCAGCATGAACTGGTTCACCGGATTGCTGCCGGGCACCTCGCGCCGCATGAAGCCGCGGATCGTCACCTCGGTCTCGTCGAGCCCGGTGACTTCCTTCGGCAGCGTCACGCCTTCCTTCCAGTCGAAGCCGGCGAGCGTGTCGAAGCCGATCTTCTTCGGGTCACCGCCCGGGCCACCGGGAACGGCGGCGAGCAGCAGCAGGAGCACGGACGAACGCAACATGCGGTGAGCCAGGATACCAGGGCGGGACCCTCGCGTCTCGCCGCTATCACCGGCCGGCGCTCAACCGGCGCGGCGCGCCGGACGTGCTTCCTCGAGTCGGACGGCATCCTGCACCCGGATGGTCGTGACGTCGAACTCCTCGGCGATCTCGTCGATCGGCACGCCGAGGTCCCACAGTTCCTTGATCGCCTTCGTGGTCACGCGCGTGCCCGCGATCACCGAACGGCCGAACGCCACGCGCGGGTCGACGACGACCGAACGCCGTTCGCTCGCAACGTCGGCGATGCGATTGACCGTCCACGGATAGAGACGCACCGGCACGCCGGCGTTCCATTCGACGCGCCGCGCGTACAGTTCGATGGCGGCACCGAAGGTCATCTGCCCCGGAACGTTGAGGCTCACCAGGTCGCCTCCGACCCGTTGAGTCAGGATCTCGCGCCCATCGGTCCAGAAACGCTTGGTCGCCAGTGGGTGCTTCTCTTGCGGATGCTCGCGGGCGAGTCGCGCGATGGCCCGCCGCACACGCTGCAGCGACACGCCATGCTGCGCGCGGAACATGCTGACCATGTGGATCTCGACCAGGTTGACCAGCGACAGCAGCTTCTTGGTGCGGATCACTGGCGGCGTACCCTTCCGCCCCCGGGTCCAGTACAGCAGCGTGGACTGCGGCAGCCGTACGAACATCGCGGCCTCTTGCAGCGTGTAGTTCGGGGTCGTCGCCTGCAGTTCCATTGCGCCGGCAGGCTAATCGAGCGGCCCGTTGTCAGCAAAGCCGCGGGTGATCACGGCAGTCGCAGCCGCACGTCGCTGACTTCGCGCGGCCGGATCGTCACGCGCTGTTGCTGCGTGCCGTGGTGCACGAACTCGAACACCAGCTCGTAGACGCCGGGCGGCAGGACGCCGGTGAAGTGGTTGGTGCCATCGCGCAGCAACTCGCCGGGCCGGCTGTGACGGCCGGTGCCGTTCACCGAGAACCCGGCGCTGACGTCGCCGCCGCCGCCGTCGTACACGCGGCAGGTGCCGCCGACGTGCACGCCGCTGCTGTCGGTCGCGGTGACCGTGAACGTGCCGCCGAACAGCGCGGGCAGCCGCAGTTCGGCGGGGCCGGCGTTCAGGTCGACGTCGCGTTCGACCGGCAGCAGGAACACGCCGTTGCGTTCACCGCCGCCAGCGCCGGCGGTGATGTGGTAGCGGCCGGGCTCGAGGAAGAGCTGGAACGGGCCGCTGCGGTCGTCGCGGCCGAGGTGCTGGCCGCTGCTGACGCCGTCGTCGCGGCGCCAGGTGACGATTGTGTTGCGGACGCGGAACTCGCCGTCGAACTCGATCGACAGCGGCACCAGTTCGTTGGTGAGGTCGATGTCGATCGTGGTGCCGGCGGCGCTGACCGGCACGTCGACCCAAGGCGAGCGCAGCCGGTCCTTGCTGGCACGCACGCGCAGCGCTTGGTTGGTGATGACTTCGACGCCGCCGCTGAGCGTGGCGGTCACCGTGCCGCCAGTCGACAGATGGAAGGTGGCGGGCACCAGTCGCGCGCCGTCGCGGGCGCGCAGCCGGATCGGCCGCGGCAGCAGCAGTTCGGCCGGCGCCGGTGGTGTCACCGGAAGCGCAAACTCGCCGACCAGATGGACCTCCTGCATGCGGGTGACCGCGACCACGACTTCGGAACCGGCGCGCGCCGGCAGTTCGAAGGTGCCCTGCGCGTTCGTCGTCGCGGAGCCGCCGGGCAGCAGGCTGCCGCCAGCGTCGATCTGCACGTGCGCGTGTTCGCCGAGCGCGAACACGGTGCCGCCGCGCGGCCGCACCTGCACGGTGGCGAGGTCGACCGCCGCGCCGTCCTGCCAACGTACGGTGCCGCGCAGCACCACCGCGGTCGGCAGCACGATGTCCGGGATCGCCGTCGGCGAGCCGACGCGGCCCTGCACGAGCACGTGCGCTGGCAGCAGATCGGCACGGATCTCGTCGGTGTCGACGACGCCGCCGTTGCGTGAGTCGATGCGCGGCCGGAATCGGCCGGCGGCGCGCATCGGGGTTGCCAGCACGAACAACGACACGTCCGGCGGCACCACCAGCCCGAAGGTGCCGTCCACGCGCGTGTTCACCTGCGCCAGTTCCGGTGCCACGGGAGCGCCGTTGCGGAACGCGAAGCCGGTGAGGCGCGCGGCGGCGACCGGCGCACCGGCGGCATCGACGACGCGGCCGGTGACGACGGCGACGACCTGCACTTCGAGCACGCGCACTGCCGACAGGTCGAGGGCGCCCTGCCACCGTTCGGCGAGCGGCCGGTAGTTCGGATCGGCGGCGTCGAGCCGTCCCTCTTGATTGGTTGCGGTCGCCGCCCACGCCGGCAACACGAACGTGGCCTCACCACGTTCGTCCGGCGTCTCGTCGTCACGGTGCTTCAACCACTCGATCTCGTCGCGGCCGGCGAGGTTCAGGGTGATCGGCGAGGTCCACGCCGCTTGCGGGTGCAAGCCGCGCAGGCGGACGCGCAACTCCAGCGGCAGTTCGGTGGTGGTCGCCACCGCGTGCGGTGGGGGCGTCGACTCCGCGCTGCGGCGCTCACCGGGTGTCGACGAGCCAGCAGTCTCGGTGGGGTCTCTTCGTTCCGTTGCCGCGGCATCGGTCGGCGTCGCTTGCGTTGCCGGCGGCCCCGCCGGCAGCTCCACGTCGCCACCCAGCCACCACGCGAACAGTCCCGCGGCCACGAGGGCGCCGGCGGTGCAGAGCGTGCGGGCGGGCCGCATGGCGATCACGATACCGCCGCGACCGCCGCGACGTGGCCGATCACATCACCCGGTACTCGACCGCGTGCGACTCGCCCTTCAGCACGTACTCGACGAACAGCTTGCGCGGGTGCTTCAGCAACTGCAGCTGGCTGCGCACGGCCTTCAGCAGGGACGCGGCGTCGCTGATGGCGATGCCGTTCACGGTCGTGATCACCGCCTCGGCGGGGATCGCCAACGGCGACAGCCCCTTGGGAACGGTGATGACTCGGAAGCCGCGGTAACGCGTGCCGTCCTCGCGCACCCCATTGACCGGGTCGCCGATTGCCGAGGCTTCGAGCGCCTTCGTGCCCTCGGCGACGACCGCCTCGCGTTCGGGGCTCGGCATCAGCTGCACGATCGTGTCGTTGAGGTTGCGGATCGGCGGGAACAGCGGCTTCGCCGCGGCTTCGGCCCACGCGATCAGCTGGCCGTCGTCGGCTGGCAGCGGCGGCAGGTCCTTCGGCCCGATCGCCTGCAACAGGCCGATCGCCTGCTCGCGCACCGTCGCCGACTTCGCGAGCAGCAGCTGGTGGATGCGCGGCAGCGCGGGCTCGAGCCAGATCAGGGCGAGGTCGAGCCGGATCGTGAACACTTCCTTGAGGAACCACAACCCCTGCGCCTGATCGATCGCCTCGTCGAGATCGAGCAGCTGGAAGAAGGGCACCAGCGTGATCTTGTGCAGCCAGTCGGCGTCCTGCGGCGCGCGCGTGATGCCGGCGGCGCGGGCGGCGGGGCTGCCGGGCTCCGGCAGCGCTCGCGTCAACGTTTCCTTCTGGTCCTTGTCCAGGTCGCCGAAGCGGCGGCCGAGGTTCTTGCGCAGGAACTCGATCGCGCGCGGCAGCATCGCCTGGCGCGTCGGTTGGTGCGGCTCGCCGGGGATGTGCGCGATCAGTTCGAACACGAGGTTCGGTTCGGTGACGAAGAAGGCGCCGTAGAACGCGGTCGCGCGGTCGGCACCGTTGCGGTTGAGGCGCAGGATCTGCGCCAGGTAGCCGGCATCGAGGCCCTTCCTCGCCAGCTCGGAACGCGCGTCGCGCCAGCGCGGATCGTCGACGCTTTCGCGGCCGTCGGCGTCGTAGCCCCGCTTCGCGTTGCCGGCGTCGGCGAGCGCCTGCATCGTGCGCAGCAGCCGGAACACCTCGTCGGGCGGCGCGTAGGCGTCGCTCGGCGTGCGGAACGGCGACAGCAGATCGCGCTGCGGATAGGCGATCGCCTTCTCGTGCTGGGCGGCGGCGGCGCCCAGCAGGGCGAGGAAGGCGGGAACGGCGGCGTGGAGGCGGACCGACATGCGGCGGGAACTAGTCCGGGGGCGGGGAAGGCGTAACGGCATCAGGGCCGGAACCAGAGGAAGGCGACCTGCAACAGACCGATGACGACGCCGAGAACTCCGCCCAGGATCTCGATCGCGCGCAGTTCGCGGTTGGCGACCTCGAGGATCAGCGCCTCCAGCTTCTCGACCGCGAACGCGGCGACCTTCTGTTCGACCAGCGCCGGCACGTCGAGGCCCTTGGCGAGCCCCTTCTCGACCTCGTCGAGCACGGTCTCCTTGTGCTTCATGACGCCGTCGACGATCGACGCCCGCAGGTCGGCGACGCGCGCCTCGGTCAGGAAGCCGCCGATCAGCGGCAGCCCACGCAGTTCCTGGATCTTCGGCGCGAGGCCCTTGTCGAGCACGTTGCCGAGGATGCCGTGGAAGTCGAGCTTGTTGAGGCTCTTCACCACGTCCTTGTGTTCGACCAGGTGGTTGCCGACCACGCGGCCGATCGCGGTCGCCAGTTCGCGCTGGCGGCGGCCGACCAGGCCCTGCACGCGGATGCCGAGGAACGAGCGCGCGCGGATCGGCCGGAAGATCATCTTCACGGCGAGCCAGTTCGTGCTCCAACCGATCACGCCGCCGATCGCGGGGATCGTGATCCAGGTCCACAGGTCAGGGGCGGTCATTCGGGGGCGCGGAGTATCGCCATGCCGCGGCGCAGGCTCAACGACGCCGGTGTTCCTGTTCGCGACGACGAGGATTCCCGCCGCCCATGTCGAACGGCGGCGGCGCGCGCCGTCTGATCCGTGACTCGTCCCGGAGGCTTTCCCGATGACTCGCACCGTCACCCCGTTCGCCGTCCTCGTCTGCGTGCTGTCCACCTCGGCTCCGGCCCAGGACCAGATGCCAGGTCCGGCCCCCGAACTGAAGAAGCTCGAACCGCTGCTCGGCAACTGGTCGGGCACCGGCAAGATGACCGAGCCGGGCGGCGTCGTCACGCAGTGGCAGGCGCACGGCACCTGGCGCTGGTGTCTCGATGGCCACTTCCTGCAGGAAGACCTCGCGGTTGCGTTCACCGGCATCGCGACACCGATGGTGATCCGCGGCTACTACGGCTGGGATCGGGAGCACGGCCGCTACGTGCACCTGACCGCCACCAGTGCCGGGCAGATCAGGATGCACGAGCTGAAGTTGATGCCGGACGGCGGCCTGCTGCAGATCATGGTGCAGGACGAGGCGGCCTTGCCGTACGCGGAACGCTCGGTGATCGCAGTGGCCGGCGACACCATGACCCACACGATCGACCTGCTGCTGCCGGAGGGCGCGTCGATGGCGTTCATCGACAGCAGGTTCACGCGCGGCGGCGAAGCCTTCGGCGGTGCCTTCACTGCGCCGCCGTTCATGGACGGCAAGCCGCACGAGGCGGTTGCGCGGCTGTGCAAGTCGGCCGGCGCGTACGAAACCAAGGGCGAGATGATCCTCGCGCCCGGCCAGGGCACGATGAAGATCTCCGGCACCGACACGTTCCTCGCGGTGTTCGGCGGCACGGTGCTGCACGGCCACACCGACGGCGCCGCCGAGGGCATGCCCGGCAAGTACGAGGGCGAGGTGTTCTGGGGTTGGGACAGTGCGCGCAAGCGCATCCTCGGCATCTACGTCAGCAACATGGGCGAGGTGATGACGATGGACGCGTGGTGGTCGAGCGACGGCAGGCTGATCAGCACGATGGCGGGTGTCTACCAGGGCCAGCCGACCGTGCAGCGCATGCTGATGGAGTTCGACGTCGCCGGCGCGGCGAAGTCGGCGGTTGGCCACACGATCGCGGGTACTGCGGCGCCGTTCGAGAGCTTCCGCTGCACCTACACCAAGAAGAAGTGACGTGCGGCGACGCCGAGTGGCGGTAGCCAGCACCCCGGAGCCGTTGGCTCTGGGGCTGGTCCTGATCCTGGGCGGATGCACTGCCGCGCCAGAGCCAGCGGCATTGCGGTTCGCGCCGTCGTGGCTGGACGAAGCGTTCGCCGAGGACACGCGGTGGAGGCCGTTGGCGAACCGGGTCGACGACGACGCGGGCTGGTTCACCCGCACCTGGCGCACGGTTCGCACCGACCACGTGGCGTTCTACGACACCGACACGATGCTCGGTCTCGGCGCCGGCATCGGCCTCGCCGCGCTGTCGGCGGAGACCCAGCTCGATCGCGACATCTACGAGGACGTGTTGCCCGAGTGGCGCACCGACGAGGTCCGCGAACTGCGCGACACGGTGCTGCCGGCCGGCGAAGGTGCCCTGGTGCTACCGCTGTTGGCGGCGACGGCGCTGGTCGCGCCCCGGCTCGGCGCCGAGGCGCCGGGCGAATGGGCCGAACGTTCGCTGCGCGCGATCGTGGTCGGCGCACCGCCGATGCTGGCGCTGCAGCGCCTGATCGGTGCCGGACGACCCGACGACCCGAACAACACGACATCGTCCGAGTGGGAACCATTCGAACACACGAACGGCGTCAGCGGGCACGCCTTCATCGGCTCCGTGCCGCTGCTGACCGTGGCACGGATGCAGGACGACCCGTGGATCGATGGCGTCTGCTACGTCGGCTCGACGCTGGTCGCGGCCGCGCGGCTGCAGGGTTCGCGCCACTACTTCTCTCAGGTCGCTCTCGGCTGGTGGATCGGTTGGCTCGCCACCGGCGCGGTCGACGACGCGGAACTCGGTCGGACCAGCACGAGTTCCACCTCGTTCTTGCCGTACGTCAGCGGCGACGAGGTCGGCTTCCTGGTCGAGCACCGCTTCTGATCGGCTTGCCAGCACCGCGATGGTCGCGGCCGACCATCCTGGCTGCTGCCGGGGTCCGGTCGCTGATCTGTCGCCGGTCGCTGATCGGCGGAGCTCCTGACGACAGGCGTTGTCGTCTTCATCCTGCTTTCGGGCGGCGGCGGCACGGGTTCCCGTCGGCAAGGCCCGCGGCGGTGTTGCCTCAAGCAGTGGGCGCTTCGACTCTCAAGCCGTGGGCCAGCGCCGCCGAACGCATGCGATCGTCATAGGTCACCAGCACGGCCAGGTCCTCGCCGAGTTGCAGTGCGGTTGCCACGTGGATTGCGTCGAGGCTGCGCAGCACGCTTGCGTCGAGCGTCGCGGCTCGATCGAGGATCGGGTTGTCGACGGCGACGTGAACGAGGCGATCCAGCACTTCCCCAGCACGTGCGATTGCGTCCTGGCCATGGGCCCGCACTGCCCGAGGCACTTCGACACGTGCCAGGGCGCTGACGACGCGAACGGGGTGCGTTCGGAGGAACTTGCGCAGTGACGCGGACTCGCCCTCGCGAACCACGAGCTTGACGATTGCCGACGAATCGAGATAGGCAACCACAGTCAGCGTTCTCCGGTGCGGGCCGCCGCCAACAGCTTGCTCGGCAACGCAGCTCCCTTCGCCGGTTTGAGCGGTGGACCCAGCTCCAGAAGGTCGCCGTCGGCGGTCTCCGCCCGGCCGGCGGCGACGAGTCGTTCCAGCGTGCTGCCGTCGGGAATCGGAACGAGCAAGGCGATCGCGCGGCCGCGGTCGGTCACCTGCAGCGACTGACCGGACTGCACGAGTCGCAGGTAGCGAGAGGCGTGCTGACGGAGTTCACGAAGGCCGATGGACCGCATGGTGTACCTTGTAGCACATTGGCCGCGAATGGGTGAGCCGCGGCTCGCGGGTCGTCCCTGACGAGGGGAGACGGTTCTTCGAAGTGAACCGTCTCCATTCCACGCCTCGTCGCGGCATGATCGGGGCATGCTGCAGTTCAGCAACGTCCTGACCGCCGTCGACTCGCACACCGCCGGCGAACCGACGCGCATCGTCACCGGCGGGCTGCCGTTCGTCGCCGGTGCGTCGATGGCGGCGAAGCGGGCGGCGCTGCAGCAGTCGTTCGACCACCTGCGCACGGCACTGGTGCTCGAGCCGCGCGGCCACGACGCGATCGTGCTCGCGTACCTGCTGCCGCCGTGCACGCCGGGTGCTGCGCTCGGCGTGGTGTTCGCCAACGACGCCGGCTACCTCGGCATGTGCGGGCACGGCGCGATCGGCGTCGCCACCGTCGCCGTCGCCACCGGCATGGTGCCCGCGGTCGAGCCGGTCACCGAACTGCTGCTCGACACTCCGGTCGGCGTGGTGCCGTGCCGCGTCGCCGTCGCGGGCGGCAAGGTGCGCAGCGTGACGATCACCAACGTGCCGTCGTTCCTGTTCCGGCAGCGCGTGATCGTGCCGGTGCACGGCTTCGGCAAGGTTGCGGCCGACGTCGCGTACGGCGGCAACTGGTTCGCGTTCGTCGAGGCGGAGCAGATGGGTCTGCAGGTCGAGAAGGCGGCGCTCGGTGTGCTGATGCAGGCGGCGGTCGCGGTGCGCGAAGGGCTGGTGCGCGAAGGTGTGCGCGGCCGCCATCCCGAACGCAGCGACGACGAGATCATCGACCACGTGAAGCTGTTCGCCGACATCCCGGGTGAAGCGTGCGGCTCACGCGCGCTGACCTTGTGCCCCGGCACCGCCTACGACCGCTCGCCGTGCGGCACCGGCACTTCGGCGAAGCTCGCGGTGCTGCACGCCAAGGGCGAACTCGGCACCGGGGCCTGGTTCCGTTCGCAGAGCGTGTTGGGCACCGAGTTCCGGGCCCGCGTCGTGCGCGAGACGAAGGTGGGGCCGTTCGCCGCGGTGGTGCCCGAGATCGAGGGCTCGGCGTGGATCACCGGGTTCCCGACGTTCGTGCTCGATCCCGACGATCCGTGCCGGTTCGGGATCTGAGGCCAGGAAAAGGGGGCCGCCCGCGGGGAGAACGCGGACGGCCCGGGAGAGGGCGAGGGGCTGTCGCCGCCAAGGCGACGTTCGCCAGCCGGCGGCCAACGGAAACCCGGCCATTCTCGCGCTGGCCCGGTGGTGCCGTCGCGGCGCCGGGTGATCAGCGGGCGTGGCAGTCGCTCGGACCGAGCCGGGTGAGCGCAGTGGCGCCGAGCCTGGCCGTCAGCACGCCGAATGCGGCGAGGCCGAGCAGGGCGCGGTCGGCCTGGTCCGCCGGCCACACCAGGTCGCTGCGCACCCACAGCCAGGCGATGGCCAGAACCGCCAGTTCGGCGCCGGCCGCGCGCAGCCCTTCCTGCCACTGCCAGACCGCGCGCGCAGCACTGGCGAGCAGGTCGCCGGCGAGCACTCCGGTCAGCAGCGCCTGGCCGCAGTCGTAGCGATGGGTGGCGGCGCCGAGCAGGCCGTAGACGATGAGCCGCACGACCAGGCGGGCCGTCTGCAGCGTGCCATCGGCGACACGTTCGGCGAAGGCGTGGTCGGTGGCAGTCACGGCGGCGAACATCGGCTTCGTGGCTCCGGGCCCGCAGTCCGCTATCTTCGGCCCGATGCGGCCGGTTGTGCTCGGACTCCTGGTGGTGGCGGGGTGCGTCGGGTTCCATCCGCGCGACCCGGAATGGCGCCGCCCCGGCAAGACGGTTGCCGTCGATGCCACCGGCGGCAAGGCGACGGCACCGCGTGCGCGCCCGCAGTGGCAGGTGATCGGCAAGAGCGTCGAAGGCCGTCCGTTGCGGTTGCTCAGACTGGGACACGGGCCGCGGCGCGTGCTGTGGATCGGCGGCATCCACGGCGACGAACGCGAAGGCCACTTCGCGACCGCGGAACTGCCGCGCGCGTTCTTCGCCACGCCGGGCGCCGAAGACGCGGTGACGCTGACGATCCTCGAGGACGTCAATCCCGACGGCTCCGCCGCCAACACGCGCAGCAACAAGAACGGCGTCGACCTCAACCGCAACTACCCGGCGAACAACTGGCTGCCCGGCGACAGCCGCGGCACGCACCCGCTCGACCAGCCCGAAGCGAAGGTCGTGCACGACCTCGTGCTCGACGAACGGCCGCACCTGGTGATCGTCGCGCACGCGTGGCGCGGCGACCACTTCATCAACTTCGACGGGCCGGCCGAACGCCACGCCGAACTGTTCGCGCAGCGTTCGGGCTACCGCGTGAAGCCGTCGGACAAGATCGCGCCGACGCCGGGGTCGCTCGGATCGTGGATCGGCCGCAAGCTCGGCATCCCGATCCTCACGCTGGAGTACGAACGCGGCAGCGACCCGCGCACCGACTGGCGCGAGACTCGCGACGCGATCCTCGCGGTCGTGCTGCTGGAGTGACGATGCTGCGCTGGCTGCTGGTGCGGCTGGGCCAGGCGGCGGTCACCCTGCTCGCGGTCACGTTCGTGACCTTCCTGCTGGTCGACCAGGCGCCGCTCGACCGCGCCGAGCTGGCGGTGCTGCAGGCCGAGGAGCGCGCGTTCCCCGACGCCGCGGCGCGCGACGCCGCGATCCGACAGTTGCGCATCCGCTACGGCGCGCTCGATCCGGAGACCGGTGAACGGGTGCCCGGATGGCTGCGGTACGGCACCTGGCTCGCGAACGCGGCGACGGGGCGTTTCGGCGGCGCCGGCGACGACCACGGCGCGCTGCTGCGGCGGCTGCGGCAGGCGCTTCCGGTCACCGCGTGGCTCGGGGCACTCG
>JBASWX010000722.1:0-3292 GCA_049276695.1 Planctomycetota bacterium | reverse complement strand
ACGTCGAGCCACCGGGAGAATCTCGATCGTTGGCACTACATTTCACGCGCCAGCGACGCACAGTTCGCGAATCACCTGGGAGCGTCCGACCGCGCCGAACCAGCAACTGTCGAAAAAGAGTCTGACTGGCGATGATCCGTCGTGTTGCCTGCTCACCCCGGGCGTGCCCGAAGCTCGGAACCCACGTGGGCTTCTGGCTCCGCGAATCGTGAACGCCGTTCACGATCGCAGAGCCAGAGGCTCAATCCGGGCTGCCGACGAACAGGAACGGCGCCCAGTGGAACGGATCCGGGTACTTCACCCGCAGCGCCTTCTTCGCCGCCGTGAACGCCGCGAGCCGGTCGGTCTCGCCCGCGAGCAGCCGGCCGTAGAAGTCGACCATCAGCTCGCGCGTGCTCGCGTCGTCGACCGCCCACAGCGAACTGACCACCGACGGCACCCCGGCGAACAGGAAGCCGAGCGGCAGCGCCTGCGGCGCCTCGTCGCGGAAGGTCGGCCCGACGTTGGTGCGGCACGCCGACAGCACCACGAGCCGGCACGACGACAGCCGGCCACGCCAGTGGTGCAGCAGGTCCGACAGCTTCAGCAGCCCGTCGTCCGTCGGCAGCACGTGCTGTGGCTGGCTCAGCACCAGCATGCTGAGGCTCTGCCCCGCGAACTCCTCGGCGATGCCGTGGCAGGCGAAGTGCAAGTACTTCGCCTTCGCCGCCAACTCGAACACCGCGCTCTCCGACGCCTCGGCCTGCAGCAGGTGCTTCGCCGTCAACTCTCTGGCCGCGAACACGCGCGCAATCGCCTCGGTCTCGGCCTGCGCTCCGTGCAGCGGCGGCAGCTTGCCGAGGCGCTCGAGATCGCCAGCGCGCAGGACGCGCTCTGCCTTCACGTCGCCGCTCAGGCTCGCCTCGTAGGCGGCGCGCGCCTTGCCGGGGCGGGCGCCAATGCCGAGCAGCCCGGCCTGCACCTGGAAGCGCAGCGTCTCGCCGGCGCGCCAGACCTCGATCGGGATCGGGGCCATGGCGCGGCTACCGTCCTCGATCGCGCGTTCGGTGTTCATGCGCAGATCGCGCAGCGCCTTGTCGTCGGCGAGTGGCTGGCCGTCGTAGCTCGTGAGCACGTCGCCCGGCCGCAGACCGACGCGTGCCCCTTCGCCGCCGTCCGCCACCGAAACGATGAACGCGCCGTGCTCGGGGACCTCGGGAGCGACGTCGAGTCCGCGTGGATCGCCGACGGCGAGCAGGTCGACGCTCGTCAGGTCGTCGCCCACGTCCTCGCCGCGTTGCCGCAGCCAGTGGAGGGCGCTACCCGACGGCACGTAGCTGATCGGCGGTCCTTCCTCGAGCCACGACACCGGCTTGCCAGCGACCACGTCGGTAACGAGCAGCTCGAACGGCAGCCGATGCAGTTCGCGATGCGCGGCGAGGAACACGCGCCTGCACGACCGGACGCGCTGCCAGGCCGCCGCCGGGAACAGGCTCGTGAACAACTCGCGCGCAGATGAAGTCGCATCAGCCTTGGCTGCGCCGCCGCCCTCGGGGTCGCGGCCGCGCAGCTGCTCGTGCGAGCTGCGCTGTAGCAGCCCCGGCAGCACGCGGGCTGCGGTGGCCTGGGCGGTGGGCAGCTCGATCGCCTCGATGTCGCGATCGGGCGCGAGCACGTAGAGGGCCGCCCAACCCTCGGCGAGCGTGAACGCCAGGAACAGTTCGCCCGGCTGCAATGCCGCTCGGATCTCCGCAACCGTGCGGGTCCGCCCGACCGGCAGCACGTCGCCGAGCCGGCGGGCGCGCTCGTCGCGCACATGCCGCTCGCGTACGGCAAGCTCGTTGGATCGAGCAACCAGCATGGCACGGCGCGTCTCACGTTCGGCTACCGGCATATCGGCCCCATCGAGCTGGGTAACCTCGTGTAGGAGGCGGTCGCCTTCCAGGGTCACGGTGGCCAGCTCGGTACGCAGGCGCTCCAAGACCCTGCTTCCCTCCACGTCCCCGCGCCGCTTCGCGCGCTGAAACGCTTCATCCAGCGGATCGAACCGCTGTTGCTCCAGCAGGTCGAGCAGGTCGCGACCGCGGCTACGCTCGGCGGCCGATACAGCAGTCGCGGGGTCGCTGCGCAGAGTGAGGGCTTGGAGCCCCTCGAAAGCGCCGCTGCTTTTCAAGTGGTCGAAGAACGACTGCTTGATCTCGGACGAGATCCGGGCCGCGTCCCGCAGGTGCTCGACCATGTCGCAGGCCTGCGCGACCACAGGCACTGCTTCGCGGAAGCGCCCGAGCGAGTGCATGCAGGCAGCGACGTTGTTCAGGCTCATCGCCATGTCGGGGTGGTCCCGATCGCCGTACAGGCGCCTTCTCATCGCCAGGGCCTGCTCGAACTGGGGTAGCGCCTCCGCCGCTCGCCTGAGCGATCGCAGGCAGTGGGCCACGTTGTTCAGGCTCGTCGCCACGTCGGGGTGGTCCCGATCGCCGTACAGGCGCTTTCTCATCGCCAGGGCCTGCTCGAACTGGGGTAGCGCCTCCGCCGCTCGCCCGAGCAATCGCAGGCAGTCGGCCACGTTGTTCAAGCCAAGCGCCATATCGGGGTGGTCGCGATTGCCATGCAGGCGCTTCTGCATCGCCAAGGCCTGTTCGAACTGCGGCAGCGCCTCCGCTGCCCGCCCGAGCGAAGCCAGGCAGGAGGCCACGTTGTTTAGGCTTGTCGCCACGGCGGGGTGGTCCCGATCGCCGTACAGACGCTTTCTCATCGCCAAGGCCTGCTCGAACTGGGGTAGCGCCTCCGCTGCTCGCCCGAGCGATCGCAGACAGAAGGCTACGTTGTTCAGGCTCGTCGCAGCGGCGGAGTGGTCCCGATCGCCGTACAGGCGCTTGCTCGTCGCCAAGGCCTGTTCGAAGCGCGGCAGCGCCTCCGCCGCGCGCCCGAGCGATTCCAGGCATCTGGCCACGCTGTTCAGGCCCACCGCCACGTCGGGGTGATCGCGCTCGTCGTACAGCCGCTTCCTCATCGCCAAGGCCTGTTCGAAGCGCGGCAGCGCCTCAGCCGCGCGCCCGAGCGATTCCAGGCAGCTGGCCACGCTGTTCAGGCCCACCGCCACGTCGGGGTGATCGCGCTCGCCGTACAGCCGCTTCCTCATCGCCAAGGCCCGTTCGAACTGCGGCAGCGCCTCCGCTGCCCGCCCTAGTGTAGTGCGCCGGAATTGGCGGTAATTATGTTGAGCGCCGCGCGTTCGGTAGTCTTTCGAGGCAAACCGATGCGAGTAGCCGCGGCGATCGAACTGAGTGACGAGGAGCGAGCGACGCTCGAG
>JBASWX010000721.1:0-7509 GCA_049276695.1 Planctomycetota bacterium | reverse complement strand
GCGGCGGCGCGTGCGCTCGGCGTTGGTCGCCGCGGGCGTGGTGCCGCCCTGCGAGGTGCGCGGCGACGGCTTGCCGACGCTGATCGAACGCACGTTGCTGCGCACGCGCGACGGCCGCGAGGTGCTGGCGATCCGGGTCAACGCGCTCGAAGCACCAACGGTGCTGCAGCGCCTCGCGGCCGACGGTCCGCGCAAGGTGCGCGTCGAACTGGCGGCACCGGCCCGGCTGCGTCACCTCGGCGGCGAAACGATCGGCGACGGCACCGGCTTCGACCTGCAACTCGACCCGTTCGGTGCCCTGTTCCTCGAGGTCGGCCGGTGACCAGCGTGCTCGGCACGCCGATCCACACGCTCGCTGCCGAGGTGCCGTCGGCCCTGCTGATCTCGGACCTGCACGTGCCTGCCGATGGCGGTGTGGCGTTCGCCCACCTGCGCGCCGCGGTCGCCGCCGCGATCGCCGAATGCGCCCCGTTGTTCGTGCTCGGCGACCTGTTCGATTCGTACGTCTGCCGGGCCCAGGTCCGGCACGGCATCTGGCGCGACGTCGCGGCGCTGTTCGCCGAGGCCAGTCGCGCCGGCGTCCAGGTCACGCTGCTGCACGGCAACCGCGACTTCCTGCTCGGCGCCGAGTTCGAACGCGCCAGCGGCGCGCGGGTCGTCGCCGGCGGCTTGCGGGGTCGGCTCGGCGGCGTCGACACGCTGCTCTTGCACGGCGACGAGCTGTGCCAGAACGACCTGCCGTACCAGCGTGCCAAGAAGTGGCTGCGCAACCCGGTGGTGAAGGGCATCGCGCGCTGCCTGCCGCTCGGCGTGGCGTTGCACGTTGCCGAGCGCGCGCGCCAGAAGAGCCGCATGGTGATCCAAGCGGGCGACCAGACGCGCTTCCTGCCGACGACCCGCGCGCTCGCCGCGGCGTTCGCCAATGGCGCTTCGCGCCTCGTGTTCGGCCACATTCATCGCTTCGCACACGGCAGCGCGCCCGACTACTGGGTGCTGCCGGCGTTCGACGCCAGCGGCATCGGGCTGCGCGTGGTGCAAGGCACGGTGACGCCGGTCGCGTTCAGCCGGGGCGCTGCGCCCACCGTGGTTCCAGAACCGGCGCCGTGCCCGTTCCCGGCCTGACGAGTCGTCGTTCGCCGCGGGCCGCGGCGCGTTGCCTCGCTGCGCGCAGCGGCGACCGCCCGGGACATGCCAGGAAGATCAGCCAACGTCTACGTCGATCTGGACGGTGCGAATAGTCAGCGGCAGGCCCTGCTCGGCTCGAACGTCGAAGCAGGCGACGATCGCCTCGTGGATGTTCTCGAGCACCTCCTCCTCGGTGCTCCCCTGGCTCACACAGCCGGGGATCGCCGGGCACTCGGCGACCAGCATGCCCGTCTCGTCGCGTTCGATGGTCACTGTGAGTTTCATGATTCGGTCGCTCCTCGTGAGCAAGACTACCACGCGGCTCCCTGGCCCCGATTTCGGCTCGGCGGCCAGCGGGTCGCCGGTGCCAGCGTGGTGCTGGCTGCTGGCGTAGCGTGCCCTGGCTGGCCGGTGTCGGTAGACTCCGCCGCAGCCGGCAATGAAGAAGTCCGAGGACGACCTGGCCACCGACCCGCTGCTCGCCAGCGCTCCGGTGATCGAGGGATTCAAGGTGCTCGACCCCGCTGTGCTCTACGCCAAGGTCGGCGGAGGCGGCATGGGCGCCGTCTACCGCGGCCGCCACTTCAGCCTCGAGTGCGATGTGGCGATCAAGGTGTTGAAGCGCGATCTCGCGCAGGACGAGCAGTTCGTCCTTCGCTTCGTACGCGAGGCGCGGCTTGCCGCCCTCATCAAGAACGACAACGTCGTGCAAGTGCTCGACGTGCGCCACTGGAACGGCATCCACTACCTGGTGATGGAGTTCGTCAAGGGCGAGACGGCTCGCGAGCGGGTGCAGCGGAAGGGCAAACTCGCAGAACAGGAAGCGCTGGCGATCGTCCTCGGAGCTGGGCGCGGTCTGCGCGCGGCACACCAGGAAGGCATCGTGCACCGCGACATCAAGCCCGAAAACGTGCTGATCGGCGTCGACGGCGCGGTCAAGCTCGCCGACCTCGGGCTTGCCAAGCAGAAGCAGGTTGCTGGCGGCGAGAGCCTGACGATGCTTGCGTCGGGGGTGATGGGGACGCCGCAGTACATGCCCCCAGAGCAGTGGAGGTCCGCTGACGTGAAGCCGTCAGCCGACGTGTGGGCGCTCGGGGCGACCCTGTGGTATCTGCTCGCCGGCAGGAGTGCGATCAAGAACGGGGAACTGCTCGACGTCGCCGACCAGATCCGCAGCCACGACTTCCCTGGCCTCGCCGAGGTGCGGCCCGACGTTCGGCCCGAAGTGTGCGCGCTGGTCGCGAAGTGCACGCGGCGCGAGCCGGCGGAGCGGTACGCCGATGCGCGCGAACTGCTCGCGGCGCTGAAGCCGTTGTGCGCTGACGACGACGAAGCGCTACGCGACGCCGAGACCGGAACCGGCAACAAGCGCGCTGCGATCGTGACGCCGCCGCCGCGCAGCACGCTCGCGAAGATCAAGCTGCTGGTCAGGGAGGGCGTCGAATCGATGGCGAGCGCTGAGGCGGGTTCGTCGAGGCCCGCGTCGGAGCAGCCGACGGTGGCGCAGCAGCAGGCCTCGGTGGCAGCGCACGGCGCGCGTTGGCCGAGGTTCCTGGCGGTGGTGCTGTTGGTCGCGGGCCTCGGCTACGGCGCTTCCGCCGGCTGGTTCGGCGGCGGGGCCGCGACGGGCGATCCCGGCAAGGTCGGACGCAACGACGGCAAGCCGGCCGACCCACCCAAGCCGGCCGAGAACCCAAACGGCGGCAACGGAGTCGTCAGCGCGGAGGACGCGGCGAAGGCGCGCGAGGAACTGCAACGCGGCGAGCGGGCGTTGCCGGTCAAGGGCGAACTGGACACCGCGATCGAAGCGTTCGGCAAGGCGCTGGAACTCGACCGCGATCTCGCCGCGGCGAAGAGCGGGCTCGTCATGGCGCTGGCCCGCAAGGCGAACGAACTCGAAGCCACCGATCTCGACGGGGCGTGGCAGCGCATCGCCCGGGCGCACGAGGTGCTGCCCGGCGACGCGGCCTACCGCGACGTCGAGGCGCGCCTGATCGGAGCCCTGGCGCAGCGGATCGCCGCGACGGCTCGGCTCACTTCGCCGGCGCCGCTGGCGGTGCTGGGCCAGCGCGAAGTGGCGGTGGTGGGCTCGACCGTGGCCAAGGACGTGCAGGCGGTGCGACTGCTGCTGGTGCCGCTGGCGGACGCGAAGGCTCCGTTCCCGACCGGCATCGTGCCGGTCCGGCTGATCCAGGGCGACTTCGAGTCGGTGTTCACCGCCCCAGGCGACGGCGCCTTCGTCGTGCGGGTGCAGATCGAGGACACGCGCGGGCTGTTCGGCGAGATCGAGCCGCGCGGTCTCGTCGTCGACATGACGAAGCCGAAGGTGCAGATCGCGGCGCCGAAAGCCGGGGAGTCCGTCGGTTCCAAGGTCGCGGTCACCGGCACCGTGGCCGACGCGACGAAGTGCACGGTCGTCGTCGCGACGACGGATGCGAAGATGGAAGGAGACCGCTGGGCGGCCGAGGTCGCGCTCGCCGACGGCGAGCAGCGGGTGCTGGTCACCGCGAAGGACGCCGCCGGCAACGAGGCCACCGAGTTGGTGGTGGTGCGCGTCGACAGCGAGGGCCCGCGCATCAACTTCGCGTTCGATCTCGCGAAGCTGACGAAGGAGCCGCAGTTCGTGATCCGGGGCGTGGTCGTCGACGAGGGCGGCGGCACGGTGACGTTGCGCGCGGACGACGAACGGGTCGAACTCGGCGGCGACGGGTCGTTCGCGTTCACGAAGCGCCTCGCTGAGGAGCGTGAGCATGAGGTCGTGTTCGTGGCGAGCGATGCGGCGAAGAACGAAGGCACCGAGCGGTTCCGGGTCCGCTACGACGCGACGGCGCCGGTGCTGGACTGGACGACGCCGAAGACGGAGACGGTGGAGGCGGGCGACGTGGCAGTCAGCGGCACGGTGACGGACGCGTCGGGTGTCGCGGTCCTGGTCAACGGTGCGCCGGCGAAGGTCGAGGGCAACACCTGGTCGGGCACGGTCCAGGTTGCGGCTGGCCAGTCGCGCGAGGTCAGAATCACGGCGCAGGACAAGGCGGGCAACGACTCGAAGGCGCTGACCAAGATGCTGCGGCGCGAGTACCCCGGGCTGAAGCTGACTTGGGCGCTGCCCGCCCAGGACACGCAGTACGAGGTCATCGGCGGAATGAAGTGTCCGACGATCGTCGTCGAACAGGTCACCGGAATGAGAATGCGGCTGGTGAGGGCCGGGGCATTCCTGATGGGCTCGCCCGAGTATGAAGTCGGGCGCGCTGGCGCCGAGAAACAGCATCAGCGCGTGATTCGCCAGCCGTTTTGGCTCGGCGAGGCGGAGGTCACGCAGGCACAGTGGCGGACGGTGATGGGCAACAACCCGAGCAGCTTGACCGGCGATGATCGGTGTCCGGTCGAACAGGTGAGCTGGAACGACTGCCAGGATTTCGTTCAGGTGCTCGACGAACGCGCGGGCGGCGGGTTCCGGCTGCCGAGCGAAGCGGAGTGGGAGTACGCATGCAGGGCAGGGACGACGACGCCGTTCAGCTTTGGCGCCAACATCACCCCACAGCAGGTCAACTACGACGGCGACCACCCGTACAACGGGGCAGCCACGGGTCAGGATCGGCAGCGCACGGTGCCTGCCGGCAACCTGCCGGCGAATGCGTGGGGCTTCCGCGAGATGCACGGCAATGTGTACGAGTGGTGTGAGGACACGGAGGCCGAGTACCCCGGTACTGGCACCGAGGAGCCGACTCGCGGTCAGGGTTCGCGCGTGTGCCGCGGTGGCTCCTGGTACGACTTCGCCTGGTGCTGTCGTTCCGCCGATCGCGGCAAATGGGGCCGGTTCGGTCGGATCGGCTTCCGCCTCGCGCGGACTCTGTAACCCTCTTCTCCCTTTCCCTCTTGCCCTCTGCCCTTCGCCGCGTGGTCGAGTGTGCACACACGGAGCGTTGGCGTGCGCTGCCAGGACTGCCTGGATTGCCAGGAGTCCGCGTGCGGACTCCGACCGCGGTTCGTGACGAAGCTCGCGGGTGGCAGCGACGCGCCAGGAGCCTTCACCCTGGCGACGACTCCGTGGATCGTGGTTCAGGAGCCGGGCGTGGCTGTCCACGCGGCGCTGCTCGGCGCGTAGCGCCTTCGGAGCCGGCGGCCGTCACTGCGTGAACAGGCTGACGAACGGGTTCGAAGTGATCAGTGCGTTCGCGGCATCCAGCGTCAGCGCCTGCCAGTACCAGTACGTCCCGGTGAGCGGCGACGATGGCACGGTGAGTGGCAGCGTGTAGAGCCCAGCGCCGTTCGTCGCCGCGGCCAGCACGAACAGCGTCGGACCGCCGACCTGCACCGTCGGGATGCCCGGCACGCTGGTCGGACCGGCGGTGTCGCCGAGCGCGAGCAGGAAGGGTCGCGACGGCAGCGCGTTCAGCGTGATCGTCACCGGCGTGCCCTGCACCGCCTGCTCGGGCAGCACGCGCAGCGTCACCGGCAGCGGTGCCGGCGCGGCCAGCGTGTAGACCTCGACGTTGTCGAGGTTCCAGCCGCCGAACTGGATCGGACCGGCGCTGATCAGCCGGAACTCGACGACGACGTTCGGCTGGTTGTCGGCGGCCTGCATCACGAACTCCTGCGTCGACCAGCCGGTGTCCTGCAGCAGCGAGAACGAACTGGTCCACACCAGGATGCCGTTGGCGCGCACCTCGACGCGGTCGGTCGGGCCGGCGCACGAGATCCAGCGTTTGATGCGCAGCCGGATGCCGGCGAAGCCGGTGCAGTCGATCGGCGGCGATCGCAGCCAGCACTCGCTGGCCGCGGCGTAGGCGCCGTCGGTGGTCTGCCCGAGGTCGGTGCCGGCGCACTGCGTGCCCGATGCCGCGGCACCCGGATCGAACCAGCCGAAGCCGCTGCGCCCGGCCGGCGCGCCGATCTGCCAGTCGTCGTTGCCGCTGATCGCGCCGTGGGTCCAGCCGGGCCCGCCGCTCTCGAAGTCCTCGAACCACACCCGGTGTTCGGCCAGCGTCAGGAACGCCCACTCGCCGGTCACCGGCAGCCGGTGCGTCGAGCCGGCGACGTGCTGGGCCTCGATGTGGTACATCGTCGTGTTCGGCGCGTTCTGGCCCGGCAGCAGGCCGTGCCAGCGGTTCGCCGTGGTCGGGCTCGGCACCAGGTTGCGCTGGTGCCAGGTGCCGTCGAACCAGTGCACGCGCACCTGCGTGAAGTTGCCGCTGAACGGGATCGCGTCGACGTCGATGCGGCGCGGCGTGGCCTGCTGCCAGGTGTTGCCGAGCTGCGTGTGCTGCAGGTAGCCGTTGGTCAGCGGCGGGTACGGCAGGCTGTGCAGGTTGCAGGCGGCGACCAGCTGGCTGTAGTGCGGCGTGCCGTTGCCGAGCTGGCCATCGTCGTCGTCGGCCTGGAACGCGGCGACCACCGCATCCGGCTGGTTGCCGGCGTTGGCGGCGATCGAGCCGAGCACGATGTCATTGCTCATCGCGATGCCCTGGGCCGGGCCGAACGCGGTGCTCAGGATCTGCCGCAGCTTCCACGCGAACCCCATCCACGACTGGCCCTGCGCGTGCGGCCCCGAGCCGTTCGGGTACTGCTGGTTGTTGTTGCCGTTGCGGATGCCGCCGCCGCCGCTGAAGAAGTCGTGGCCGATGACCGGGTCGTCGAGCAGGTACATGCTGCAGATGTCGCCCCATCCCTCGGACAGGCCGTTGGTCTGCGAGATGCCGCCGTAGCGGTCGTCGAGGCCGTGGCCCCATTCGTGCGCGACCACCGAGGCGGCGGCGGTGTTGTTGCAGCCGCCGCCCGAGCCGTAGAAGTTGATCGTGTTGCCGGTGTAGTAGGCGTTGCAGGTGCTGCCGATGTTGACGGTCGGGCTCACGCCGTCGGCGACCGCCAGCTCCGGCGTGTTGCCGAGGATGCTGCGCGCCCATTCGTTGACGCGCCAGGTCCAATAGTAGGTCGTGGTGTGCGCGAGCTCGAACTCGGACGCCGCAGCGCTGGCGAGCTGCAGCGTCGTGTTGACGCCGGGTTGCAGCGTCGCCAACAGGTTGACCGGACTCTGTCCCATCACCGGGTTGTTGTGCACGCCGTTCAGCACCACGGTGACCGGCGTCGGCGCGGTGAGGTTGGCGGTGAACTGGCCGTTCTGGTCGGTGACCAGCGTGCCGATGCCCGGCACGGAGATCTCGAGGCCGGCGAGCGGGATGTTGGTCGGCGTCGAAACCGGCGAGAAGCCGGTGTGCGTCCAGCCCATCACCGTGCAGGTGGTCGGGATCGGCGGCGGCGCTCCCGGAGTCGCGCCGGCGAGTGGCCCGGTGGCACCGTGCAGCGCGCCGCAGGCGAGGCTGCACTCGTGCTTGTCGCTGGTGAAGCCGAGGAACGCGCCGGTGCGCGCGTCGACATAGCCACGGC
>JBASWX010000720.1:0-4961 GCA_049276695.1 Planctomycetota bacterium | reverse complement strand
GCGATGGACGCCGCGGCCCAACCAGTGCCGGGGAACTGAACCGCGTCGTCAGCCGGCAGCGAGCGCCCGCTGCAGCAACGCATCGACCACTTCGGGCGCGGCGCGCCCGCGAGTCGCCCGCATCACGTGGCCCTTCAACGCGTCGAGTGCCTTGCTGCGGCCCGCTCGCACCGCGGCTGCCGCCTCGGGCAGCGCTGCGATCGCGGCTGCCACCAGGGGCGCCAGAACTGCGGCGTCGCTGATCTTGTCGAGGCCGAGTTCGCGCACCGCCGCCGCGGGTTCCTGGTCGTGGTCGAGCAGGTGCCGGAGGACCTTCTTGCCCGCGACCTGGGTCAGGGTGCCGTCGGCGAGCAGGCGCAGCAGCGCGGCGAGCCGGGCGGGGCTGACGCGGCAAGCCGCCAGATCGTGGCCCCGTTCCTGGCACGCGGGCAGCACCTCGGCGATCAGCCAGTTGGCTGCGGTCTTCGGGCTCACGCCGGCGGCGACGACCTGTTCGAACCAGTTGCCGGTGGCGCGCTCGGCGACCAATTGCGCGATGTCGGTGTCGGGCAACCCGAAGTCGGTGCGGTAGCGGTCCGCGCGCGCGTCCGGCAGTTCGCCGATCGCGGCGGCGGCCGCCGCGATGACGTCGGCGGTCAGCATCAGCGCCGGCAGGTCGGGATCGGGGAAGTAGCGGTAGTCGGGCGCGTCCTCCTTGCTGCGCTGCGCGCGCGACTCACCGAGTTCGTCGTGCCAGCCCCGCGTCTCGGCGGCGATCCGGCCGCCGGCGGCGAGCACCGCGGTCTGCCGCCGCTCTTCGTACTCGAGCGCGCGCTGGACCATGCGCAGCGAGTTGAGGTTCTTCAGTTCGACCTTGGTGCCGTAGGTGGTGCTGCCGGTCGGCATCAGCGAGATGTTGGCGTCGCAGCGCATCGAGCCGAGTTCCATGTCGCAGTCGCTGACGCCGGCGAAGCGCAGCACGTGCCGCAGCCGGGCCAGGAACGCGTGCGCCTCGGTTGGCGTGCGCAAGTCCGGCTCGGTGACGATCTCGACCAGCGGCACGCCGGCGCGGTTGAGGTCGACCAGCGTGCCGAGATCAGTGTGGACCAGCTTGCCGGCGTCTTCTTCGAGGTGCACGCGGTGCAGGCGGCAGACCCGGTCGGGCGCCACTGCGATGCTGCCGCCGCGGGCCAGCGGTTCGTCGTACTGGCTGATCTGGTAGCCCTTCGGCAGGTCGGGGTAGAAGTAGTGCTTGCGGGCGAACACCGAACGGCGCTGCACCGTGGCTCCGAGCGCCAGGGCGGCGCGCATGCCCAGTTCGATCGCCCGCGCGTTCGGGCGCGGCAGCACGCCCGGCAGCGCCAGGTCGATGGCGTGCACGCGGGTATTGGGTTCGCCGAGTGCGGCCGCCGGGGCCGGCGAGAACAGCTTGCTGGCGGTCGCGAGCTGCACGTGCACCTCGAGCCCGATCACGGTGGTGAACGCGTTCATGGCAGCGGCCGGACCAGGTGCCAGGAAGTGTGCTGCTGCAGCACGTGGGCGACCTGCAGCAGGAGATCCTCGCGCGCGTGGGGTGCGGTGAACGACACGCCGAGCGGCCGGTGGTCGGCGGTGGCGCCGAACGGCAGCGATACTGCCGGCAGGCCGGCGAGGCTAGCTGGCACGGTCAGGGCGTCGCACAGGTACGCGGTCAACGGATCGTCGCCCTGGCTGCCGAGTGGGAACGCCGGCACTGGCGAGGTCGGCGACAGCAGCACGTCGCACTTCGCGAAGGCGGCGGCGTAGTCGGCCCGCAGGCGGGCGCGCAGCGCTTCGGCGCGGCCATGGAACTGCTCGGCGTAACCGTGCGCGGACGCGAACGTGCCGAGCAGGATGCGCAGTTGCACTTCGTCGCCGAAGCCGGCGCTGCGACTGCGGGTCATCATCGTTTCGATGCGGCCGAGGCCGTCGCGGCGCAGGCCGTAGCGCACCCCGTCGTAGCGGGCGAGGTTGGAGGCAGCTTCGGCGGTGGCGATCAGGTAGTAGGTGGCGACGGCGTCGGTGACCGTGGGCAGCGCGCATTCGACCAATCCGGCGCCGAGGTCCCGCGCAGTCGTGGCGGCGGCCTTGGTCGCGGCGGCGACCGCGTCGTCGAGGCCGGGGCCGTTCAGTTCCCACGGGATCCCCACGCGGAGGCCGCGCAGGTCGGCCCTGGCGGCGAGGGTTGGGGACACGGCGGGAAGATCGGGCAGCGAGGTCGGGTCGGCGGGGTCGTGGCCGGCGGCGATGTCGAGCCAGAGCGCGAGGTCGCTTGCGTCGCGCGCGAAGGCACCGATGCAGTCGAGGGAACTGGCGTACGCGATCAGCCCGTGGCGGCTGACCCGGCCGTAGGTGGGTTTGAGACCCGTCACGCCGCACATCGCAGCCGGTTGCC
This sequence comes from Planctomycetota bacterium, assembly GCA_049276695.1. Classification (GTDB taxonomy): domain Bacteria; phylum Planctomycetota; class UBA1135; order UBA1135; family UBA2386; genus UBA2386. The sequence goes on along the minus strand of JBASWX010000720.1, from coordinate 2,569 downwards.
GGACCGATCCGCCGGTGTCCGAGCCGAGTGCAAGCGGGCAGAAGTCGGCGGCGACGGCCACTGCGCTGCCGCCGCTGCTGCCGCCGGGGATCAAATCCGGCCGGTGCGGGTTGCGGGTGGGGCCGTGGGCGGAGGTTTCGGTGGTGCTGCCCATGCCGAACTCATCCATGTTGGTGCGTCCGAGCAGCACGGCGCCGGCGGCCTCCAGGCGGGTCAGCACGGTCGCGCTGTACGGCGAACGGAACCCGGCCAGCATGCGGCTGCCGGCGCTCGAGTGCTGGTCGGCCAGCACGATGTTGTCCTTCACCGCGATGGGCACGCCGGCCAGGGGCCCAAGTGCGTCGCCGGAACGCCGGGCTGCGTCGACGGCTGCCGCGGTGGCCACCGCCCGGTCGGGCCAGAGTTCCAGGAACGCGTGCAAGTCGGGGTCGAGGGTCCGGATCCGGGCCAGCGCCCGCTCCACCGTTGCGACCGCCGTGGTCGTGCCGCTCCGGATGGCGGCGGCCAGGGCCCGGGCCGAGGTTGGGGGGGGCGCGGTCATGCTTCGATCACGCGCGGCACCACGAAGCTGCCGCCAGCCTGCTGCGGAGCGTTCTGCAGCACGATGGCCGGCGCCAGCGGCGCGCCGGCGACGTCGGGACGCGTGGGTAACCCCAGGTCGCCGAAGGCTGGCGCGGGACGCGACGAAACGCCGTCGACCGTCTGCAAAGCACTGAAAGCGGAGACGATGCGCTCCAAGCGGGCGCGCAACGACGGCAGCCGTTCGGCAGGAATGTGCAGCCTGGCGAGGTCGGCCAGGTGCAGCATCAGCGCGCGGTCGATGGCGGGTGGGTTCGGCATGGCGAAACGATGGTAGGGGCAACAGGTCGTTTCACGGCAGAGGCTTTTGTCGGCGAGGTATGGCACCGGGGAGGGGCCGGGCTACCATGCTGCGCAAGTGTGGCGCCCGCCGTCGATCGGGCCGGTCCTGGAGGTCAGTCCGGGGTCGGTGATCCCGGCCCCGGCGCCGCCTTCGTGCCCATGGACAACCCCGAGTTGGCAGTCGTTGGCCTGACCTGCAACGTGGTTGGCGTGTTCTTCCTGGCCAACTCGATCCGGTTTCGCGAGCCGCGCAAGGCCCTGGCGGACGCACTGGGAGTCGCCGGACGAAGCCTGTTGAAGGTGCGCGACACGGCTCTCAACAACATGCAGGTGATGTTGGGATTCCTGTTCCTGACCACCGGGTTCCTGCTGCAGATCGTGGCCATGTGGGACATGGAGATCACGACCCTGTTGCTGTGCGCCGGCATCATCGGGTTCGCCGCTGCGGTCTACTCGATCGGGGCCTACAACTCGCGGCGGGCGTTCCGCCGGATGCTGATGGAGTACTTCCGGTCCGAGCCGTGGTCCTTCCAGGACGACATGGAACTGACCAAGGAGATCGGCGAGGTGCTCGGCGTGGCGAATGCCAAGGACATGACGGTCGAGGCGTATGTTCACCAGGTCCGCCAGGCTCTGGGCGTTCCGCCGCAGCCGAAGGTGACCACCCCGGCGGAACGCGCGCGCCGGATCGCGCTGCCGGGACGCTAGCGGGCGGCAGATTCCAGCCAGGATTGCGCCCCAGGATGCCACTCTGGGTGTGGACCATCCAATGCCGTGGCGGCGCTGGCGTCGCCCGCTCCGTGAACTTGCCTGCGCCGGGCTCGACTTGCTGCTTCCACCGGTCTGCCCAGGGTGTGGCGGCGTCGGCTCTGGCTGGGACCTTTGCCCCGGGTGCGACCAGAACCTGGTGCGCCGACCGACGATCGGTTGTGGGCGATGCGGCGACCTGATCGTGCCGGGGGGTGGGATTTGTAGCGGCGATCATCGCGAACTGCGGCACCTCGTTCGCCTCGTCGCGCCGTGGCGCTTCGCTGGCACGGGGGGAGCCTTGGTGCGCAGGTGCAAGCTCGACTCGGACCTTGGCGCCGGCAGGTGGATCGTCCGTGGCATGGCCAACGCCTGGCGGCAGCAGGTCGGGTCCGATCCGGCGTGGCGGCGCGCGGTGCTCGTCCCGGTCCCGCTGCATCCGGCGCGACGCCGTCGGCGCGGTTTCGACCAGACCGCCTGGCTTGCCACGGGCCTGGGGGAACGACTTGGACTGGAGGTGCGGCTTGGGGCACTGGCGCGAACCCGGCCCACGCTGCCCCAGGGCGACCCCCGAGTGCAGTCCAGGGCGGCCAACGTCGAGGGTGCCTTTGCGGTTGGCCGGCCGGGTGGGGTCGCCGGTCGCCACCTGATCCTGGTCGACGACGTGTTCACCTCAGGGGCCACGGCCCGAGCCTGTGCGGGCGTGTTGCGGGAAGCCGGCGGTGTCGCGGTTGCCGTGTTGACCGCCTGCCGCAGTTGACCCCGAACCGAGGTGCGGTGGTGGCCGGAGTTGCGCCGGAAAAACTCATGCGCCCGCTTGACCGTTTCCGATCCCTCGCTACCTTCTCCCGCCCCTCGCAGCGTGCAGCCGAGCGATCGCGCGTGCTTGCGGGGTGATCTTTGGCATTCCGGGTGGCCTCGAAGAGAAGCGTGTGAGCGAATTTGAAGCTGGCGGTTGCCT
>JBASWX010000719.1:0-11866 GCA_049276695.1 Planctomycetota bacterium | reverse complement strand
GTGCGATCGCCAGGCGCGGCGGAACGCGGCAGCGGGCTCGCGGCGCTGCTCGCCGGCGAAGACGGAACCGGGCTGGCCGCGGGCAACGAACTGACCTGGCTGGCGACCGGCGAGCAGTTCCTGGCGGCCGCCACCGCGGCGATCGCAGCGGCGAGCCGGCACGTGCACTGCGTCGTCTACATCTTCCGGCCCGATGCCGCCGGCCTGCGGTTCCTCGATCTGTTGACCGCGGCCGCACAGCGCGGCGTCAAGGTGCGGCTGCTGTTCGATTCGTTCGGCAGCTTCGGCCTCTCGGCAGCCGTGCTGGCGCCGCTGCGGGCCGCCGGCGGCGAGGCGCACGCGTTCCTGCCGCTGCTGTGGAAGCGGCGCCCGTTCACCGTCAACTTGCGCAACCACCGCAAGCTGCTGGTCGTCGACGGCGAAACCGGCTTCGTCGGTGGCCGCAACATCGGCGACGAATACATGACCGATCGCTTCGGCAAGCAGCGGCGCTGGCGCGACGCGATGCTCGCGATCCGCGGGCCGGCGGCCGAACTACTGCAGGACGTGTTCGTCCAGGACTGGTGCACCGCGACCGACGAAGTGCTCGCCGACACGTTCGTGTCGCCGGTGGTCCGGGGGCGGTCGGCGGTTGCCGTCGTGTGCTCGGGGCCGGACCGCGAACGTTCGGACCTGTGGTTCGCGTTGATCCAGGCGCTCGGCGAGGCGGAGCAGTCGATCGAACTCAGCTCGCCGTACCTGGTGCCGCCGCCGACGCTGCAGTTCGCGCTGTCGCTGGCGGCGGCGCGCGGCGTGCGCGTCCGGATCCACACCAACGGTCCGCGCAGCGAGGCCGCGATCCTGTACCACGCGCAGCGCAGCTGGTATCGCCGCCTGCTGGCGGCCGGCGTCGAGATCCACGAGACCGTCGACGACTACAACCACACCAAGGTCGTCGTCGTCGACGGCAAGACCGTGATCGCCGGCAGCGCCAACATGGATCTGCGCAGTGCGCACCTGAACTTCGAGGTCGCGGCGGTCGCGGTCGGCGACCCTGCGCTCGCCGGTCAGGTCACCGCGACGTTGGCGGAACTGCGCGCGGCGAGCCGGCGCATCACTGCGGCCGACCTGCCCAAACGGCCGTTGGCGCGGGCCATCGATGGGCTGTGCGGGCTGCTGTCGCCGGTGCTGTGACCGGACCGGGTCGCCGGGCCCCGTTCAGCCGCGCACGACGTCCCAGATCGCGGCGCCGAGGTAGTCCCACGGCAGCCGGCCCTCGTCGCACTCGTCGGCGGTGATCGAGAACTGGACGTCGACCAGGTACACGATGCGCCCGGTCGCGGTGCCGAGGTTGCGGGCGCCGTGCGCCACGCCGGGCGGGATGCGCACGAGGCGGTCCTTGCCGTCGCCGAGCACGAACCGCATGGTCTGGCCGTGGCTCTTGGAGCCGGCCCGGCAGTCGTGCAGCACCAGCAGCAGCTTGTCGCAGGGCGGCACGTACCAGACGTCGGTCTGGCGGCGGTGCATGTGGAACGCCTTGATCGCGCCCGGCTCCATCTCGGAGTAGTTGACCTGCTTGACCTCGAAACCGGGCAGCTGGCCGTGCACTCCGGCCGCCAGCCTTCCCAGTTCGGTGATCGAGCCGCCGTCGTCGTTGAAGCGCTTCAGCTCGACGATCTGGACCCCATCGATCGTGCTGCGCGCGTGGTAGTCCTGCACGAAGTACGCGGCTTCGGCCTGTTGGTCGAGGCGCACACCGGGACGGGGCGACGGCGAAGTCATTCCCGGGCCTGCCCTGACGACGGCGACGGCATCACTGCGGCAGCCGCCACGGCTTGTCGGCGGCGGGCGCCGGGCGGTCGAGCGTCACGTTGAGCTTGAAGTCGACCACGCGCTTGGCGTTGGTCTGCGACAGCGGCACCGCGAAGTGGAACTTGGCGACGGCGTTGCCCTTGTCGCCGGCTTCGAGCAACAGTGTGCTGGCGAACGGCGCGGTCAGTGCCGGCTTGTGGTTGGTCGCCGGCAGCACCCCGACGATCTTGCCGTCGTTGCCGAACAGCAGGAACGTGTCGCGGTCGGTCGCCACGTCGATGCCGTCGAGGCGGATGACCTTCAGGTTGCCATCGGCGGCGTCCTTGGCCTCGATCTCCTGCTCGGTCAGGCCGAAGCGGGCGATGATCTCCCGCCAGCTCGACTTCTCCTGCTCCTTGTTCTTCTTCTTGCCGTCCTTGGCCTTGTCGTCCTTCTCGGCGTCGCTGCCCTCGGGCTTCTCCTCTTCCTTGTCCTTGCCCTTGCTCTTGGCCAGGTTGGTCAATTCGCGGTGGCCCTGCTTGATCGCGTCACTCAGTTCGCGGGGCAGGCCCTCACGGCGGTACAGCACCGAGTAGATGCCGGGGCCGACCTTGGCGTCGGCGAGTGCGGTCGTGGTCATCAGCGTGCCGATCAGCAGCGGCGTCGCCTGGCTCTTCTCGATCAGCTTCTGCAGTTCGGTGTTCTTGTCCTTCGCCAGCCAGTTCACCGGCGCCAGCGTCACGGTCTGGTACTCGGTCGGAAAACCGTTCGCGGCCAGTTCGTAGCGTTCGGCGCCGACCTGGGCGGCCAGGTCGACCTCCTGGTCGAGCGCGAACTGGCTGCGGTTGAACACACCGCGCATCGCGGAGTACAGCGCGTCGTAGCCGGGCTTCAGGCTCTTGGCGAGGCGACAGCCAAGGCTCTCGAGCACGTCGATCGTCTGCACCGGCGCGCGGCCATCCAGCAGCAGTTGGATCGGCTCGCCGGCCGACAGGTACGAACCGCCCTTGGCGATCGCGCGATCGTCCTTCCATGCCGGCGGTGCGGGCAGCAGCGCCCCGGTCTTGTCCTTCTGCAGTTGCTTCCACGCTTCGGCGAACGCATCGGCGCCGTTGATCGGCCGATAGCCGAGATCGCCGATCAACTGCCACACCTGCCCGAAGAAGTCGAGGTGGCCGAACGGGCCGACCGCGGCCTGCACCGTGCCGGTGGCCTTCAGCGCCTTCTCGCGCGAGCCGTAGATCTGCAGCTTCTTCAGCAGGTCCTCGGTGAACGCGTCGCTCGCCGCGTTCTTCGGGTCGGCGCAGGGCCAGACGTTGATGCCGTCGCCGCGTGCGGCCCGCATCCACTCGACTTCGGTCGGCAGCCGCATGCCCAGGAACGCCGCGAACTCGTTCGCCTCGCGCCAGCTGATGTAGGTGACCGGCAGGTCGTCGATCGGGTTGCCCTTCTGGTCCTTCAGCGCGTAGGGCAGCTCGACGCCGTGCCGGTCCCAGTACAGCAGCCCCGCGTTCTCGACCTTCGGGAACTCCTTGCGGATCTCCTCCAGCCGCTTGTCGTAGTCGTCGGCGCGGCCGTCGCGCCACCACCCGAACGGCGGCCGCATCTTGGCGCCGGCCTTGCGGCGTGCCTGCAGGAACGCCTCGTACTCGGCGCACTTGACGTTCCACTTCGCCAGCAGGAACGGCGGCACGTCGACCTTGCGCCGGCCGAGCGCGGACGCCGTGCGGCGCATCGCTTCGGTGACCTTCGCCGGCGAGATCTTGGCGGCGTCCTCGGGCTTGCGCGGGTTGATCACCTGGCCGGCGGCGTCGACCAGGCGGGTGGCGTCGAGGCCCACCTCGACCGTGCCGCCCGGCACCAGCAGCAGGAATCCGGGCAGGCCGGCGTTGGCGTTGGCCGCGGCCTTGCCGGCGCCGTCAGCGGCCTTGTGGTCGGGGCCGCCGCTGCCGGGCGCAGTCTGGGCCGTGACCGTGGCGTTCTGCGCGGCGGCGGACAACAGCAGGGCGCTGGCAGAGAACGAAGTCAGGAAGGACACGCGCAGCGAGTTCGGGAGCATCGTGCGTGGTTGCGGGAGCGAGCAGCGCCGCGGGGGTCGGGCGGCGCCTGGGATTCGGAGGGAGGCGAGATCCTAGCCCACCTTCGGAGTTGTGCCACGATTGTCCGGGCGGCGCCGGTGCTGCCAAGCCCCGGTCGCCGAGGGCGGCAGGTGGTGGGCTCCAGCCGGTGGCGCCGCGGTCAGAACAGCTGTCGAGGGGTCGCCGCGAAGAACCGGCTGCCGTGCCGTTCGAGGCCGTTGGCGACCAGGTGGGCAAGGTCCGGATCGAACTGCCGGCCAGCCTGCGCGCGGAACAGCGCGACGATGTCCGCGATCGGCCAGGCCTTCTTGTAGCTGCGCTGTTCCGCCAGTGCGTCGTAGACCTCGGCCAGCACCAGGATGCGCCCTGGCAACGCGACTTCCTCGCCGGCCAGCCCGTTCGGGTAGCCCTTGCCGTCCCAGCGTTCGTGGTGCTGGTAGACCCAGGTGCGCACGTCCTGGTGTTCCGACAGGTCGGCCAGGACCTCGTAACCCAGGCCCGGATGCCGTTTCACGACGTCCATCTCGTCGCTGGTCAGCGGCCCCGGCTTGGTCAGGATGCCGTCGGGCACGCCGATCTTGCCGATGTCGTGCAGCAGGGCAGCAAGGCGCAGCGACGACCGCTCTTCGGCCGACAGCCCGCACTGCGTGGCCAACCGGTCGGTGTAGCCGACGACCCGGTTGGCGTGCCCGCTGGTGGTGGGGTCCTTCATCTCGATCGTGCGCGGCAGCACCGAGGTCAGCACCCGGTTGACCGACGCCAGTTCGGCGTTGCGGCGGGCGAGTTCGGTCTCCTGGATCACCCGGCGGCAGGTGCCGAGCAGCTGGCTGGCCTCGACCGGCTTCACCACCAGGTCGGCGACGTGGTTGCGCAGCGCCTCCTGGGCGCCATCGAAGCTCGGCCGCCCGGTCAGCACCACGACCGGCGTGGCCGGCCGCCCCGCGCGCGCGGCGGCGGCAATGTGGACCCCGAGCTCGGTGTCGCCGAGGTACAGGTCGGTGAGCACTAGGTGGAAGCGTTCCTCGCGGAGCAGCAACTCGGCCTGGCGCAAGGCGGACGCGGTGCGCACTGCATACCCCGCGCCCAGCAGGACCTGACGCAGCAGCTGCAGCGTGTCGTCCTCGTCGTCGACCACCAGGATGCGCAGGCCGCGCGGGTCGAAGGGGGTGCCGGGCGCCGTGCCGTCGACTTGGGAGCAGTGCGCCATCGGCGACGACTCATCCAATCGGGTGCGCCACGCCAGACCAGCCTCGGGGAGTCTCATGTCTCACTCCATCCCGCCAACGAGAAGACGATTGTGCTCGGAGGGCCGTATTGCCGCGAGTTTCCCATGGCATCGAACGCAGACTCAACAGCCATCTCTCGAATTGTGGAAAGTTCTCGACGGCGGCGTCAGCAGGATGGTTGCGCGCATCGGGTCGTCCCCGGATCGTGCGTTTCCGGCGATGGCGGCGATCACGCGTGTGGTGGGTGCGACCGAAGATGGAACCCGCCTCGACCTGTACCTGGCGTTGCAGCCAGAGGTCGGCACCCGCTCGGCGGCGCGGCGCCTGTTGGCCGAAGGCGGGGTGCTGCTGGCCGGCAAGCGCGGCCGGCCGGGTTCGTTCGTGCGCGCGGGCGTCACCGTTTCGTTCGAGCCGCCGCTCGGACGGCTCGCCGATCCGCTGGCTCCCGAACTGCCGCTGCCGGCGGTATCCGTGCTCTACGACGATCCGTGGTTGTGCGCGATCGACAAGCCGGCCGGTCTCGCGGCGCACCCGCCCGAAGACCGGACCGTGGTCGCCCACACCGTCGCCAGTTGGGCGCGCGCCCGCTTCGGCGACTTGCCCTCGCCGCCGGATGCCGAACGACCGGGCATCGTGCACCGCCTCGATCGCGACACCACCGGGGTCATGGTGGTGGCCAAGACCGAAGCGGCGATGGCCGGGCTGCGGGCGCAGTGGCAGGCCCGGACGGTGCAGAAGGAGTACCGGTGCATCGTCTTCGGCGAACCGCGCTTCCACAGCGACTGGATCGAGCGGCCGATCGCCACCGACCCGCGCCATCCCGACCGCATGACCGTGGTCGAGCAGGGCGGCCGCGATGCCGCGACCTACTACGAGGTCGTCGAGCGCTTCGGCGAGTGGAGCCACCTGCTGTGTCGGCCGCGCACCGGCCGCACGCACCAGATCCGCGTGCACCTGACGTCGATCGGGCATTCGCTGGTCGGCGACCGCGTCTACCGGTCGCGGTCGCGGCAGCACGACGCCTTGCCGCCGGGGGCACCGGACCCGGGCCGGCAGTGCCTGCACGCGAGCGCGCTCGCGTTCGACCATCCAGCGACGCAGGAACGGCTGGTCGTGCAGGCGGGCATGCCGGCCGACATGGAGCGCCTGCTGGCGTGGCTGCGGACCCAGACGGCACCGCGCTGAAGCCGGTCGGGAACGGTGGCCCAGATGCGCCGGCACGCGTCCTCGCCTACGTTCCCACCCGCACCCCATGCCCAGCCGTTACGACGAGACCGCGGCCAGTTCGTTCGTCCGCGACCACGCCGGCCTGCCGTCCGACCTGGCGCTGCGCGTATACACCTCGCGCCTGCTCGGCGCCGACCCGACGTTGGTGCTGCACGGCGGCGGCAACACCTCGGTGAAGACGACGATGCCCGACCTGCTCGGCCGGCCGGTCGACGTGCTGTGCGTGAAGGGCAGCGGCAGCGACCTCGCGTCGGTGACCGCTGCCGGCCTGCCCGCGGTGCGGCTGCAACCGCTGCGCGAACTGCGCGCGCTCGACCGGCTCGCCGACCAGGCGATGGTCGACGCGGTGCGCGGGGCGCTGCTCGACAGCCGCGCGCCGAACCCGTCGGTCGAAACGCTGCTGCACGCCTTCCTGCCGCACCGCTTCGTCGACCATACCCACGCGAACGCGATCCTGGTGCTGACCGACCAGCCGGACCCGGAAGCGCACGTGCGCGCAGCGCTCGGTGACGACGTCGCCGTGGTGCCGTGGATCATGCCGGGCTTCCCGCTCGCGAAGGCGGTGGCGCTGGCGTGGGAACGGGCGCCGCGCTGCCGCGGCATCGTGCTGCTCAAGCACGGCCTGTTCACCTTCGGCGAGACGGCGAAGCAGAGCTACGAACGCACGATCGAACTGGTGGAGCGCGCCGAGCGGTACGTGGCGCAGCGCATCAGTGGGCGCCCGGCGATGCTGCTCGGCGACCCGGCGCCGCTGCCCGGTCCCGAGCGGGCGGCGTTCCTCGCCCAGGCGCTGCCGGTGCTGCGCGGCGCCTGCGCGGTCAGTGCCGACACGACGTTCGGCCCGCAGTGGCAACGTGTCGTGGCCGAAGCGCGCACCGGCGACGATGTCGCGTCGTTCAGCGCGCACCAGGCGGCGGGGCCACTGTGCGCGACCAACCCGGTGACGCCCGACCACGTGATCCGGACCAAGGGGCACTACCTGTTCCTGCGGCGCGAAGACGCGCTGGATCCCGACCAGTGCCGGCGCGCGGTGCTCGCCTACACCGCCGCCTACGACCGTTACCACCAGGCGCACGCGGTGCGCTTCGCGAAGACGTCGCTGCGGCCGACCCCGAACGTCGCCGTCGTGCAGGGCATCGGGATGGTGGCGCTGCAGCCGTCCCGGGCCGCGGCCCGCATCGCCGCCGACGTCGCCGAGCACACGCTGCGGGTCAAGGCGGCGGCTCACGCGCTCGGCCGCTACGTGCCGCTGGCCGACGCGGAGCTCGCCGAGATGGAGTACTGGCCGCTGGAACTGGCGAAGCTCGGGACGAAGGCCGAACCGCTGCTGGCCGGGCAGGTGGCGCTGGTCACCGGTGCCGCCGGAGCGATCGGCGCCGGCATCGTCGAAGCCCTGCTCAAGAACGGCGCATGCGTCTACGCGACCGACGTCGACGGCGCGCGGCTCGCGGTCGTTGCGCAGCGCCTCGCCGCGTACGCCGGTGTGCTGGCGACCGGCGTCGCCGACCTGACCGACACGGCGGCGGTCGCCCGGCTGTTCGCCGACTGCTGCACGACCTTCGGCGGCGTCGACTGCGTGGTGCCCAACGCCGGCATCGCGCACGTCAGCACGCTCGCCGCGATGGACCCGGCCGCGTTCGCGAAGGTGATGGCGGTCAACACGACCGGCACGATGCTGGTGCTGAAGCAGGCCGCCGCGGTGTTCGCGCGGCAACGCACCGGCGGCAGCGTGGTGGTGCAGGCGAGCAAGAACGCGTTCGCGCCCGGAGCCGGCTTCGGCGCCTACTCGGCGAGCAAGGCCGCGGCGCTGCAGCTCGCGCGCATCGCTGCGCTCGAACTGGCCGAGCTCGGCGTGCGCGTCAACGCGATCAACGCCGATGCGGTGTTCGGCGACGACGAGGTGCCGAGCCAGCTCTGGGAGCAGGTCGGCCGCGACCGCATGCAGGCGCGTGGCCTCGACGCGCAGGGGCTGCGCAAGTACTACCGCGACCGTTCGCTGCTCAAGACCACGGTGCTGCCGGCGCACGTCGGCGAGGCGGTGGTGTTCTTCGCGGCGATGCGCACGCCGACCACCGGTGCCGTGCTGCCGGTCGACGGCGGCCTGCCGGAAGCGTTCCCGCGCTGACGTTCGCAGCGCCGCGGCTCACTGCCGCGCGGTCGCCATCGCTGCGCGCCTTTCTCGGCCCGCGGCGAACGGGTCACGCCCACGGACCGCCCTTGGGCCAGTGCCGCGTGAACGGCGCACCATCGACGAGAGCGGCGAGGACCGGTCCCAGGAAAGCCCGCAGTGCCACCACCTGCGCAGCCAGTTCGGCTGGCGTGTCGGACACCTGGATCTTGCGCAGGAACGCGGCCCACTGGGCCTGCTTGCCTGGCTCGCTGGCGAACTCGTCGCTGAGCCCGATCGGCGTTGCGGCCATCGCTGTTCCGCGACGTGTGAAAGTGGCCTGGATGGCGCGCGCGAGCCTGGCGCCGTCGAAGGCGAAGGCGCTGGCCAGCAGGCCGATGTCGAAGTAGTCCTTCATGCGGCTGTTGAGCCGGCCGTGCTGGAACATTGCGTTCAGCTTCTCCGCGATCGCGGTTTCGCGGCTGTAGCCGGTGAGGCGAGCTGCCGGGAAGTCGAGAATCGTCGGCAGCTCGACGTCCTGCTCGGCATCGAGGACGGCGTCACCGAAGCCGACATCGATCTGCATGCGTACGCGGGAAGTGCCCAGCGTTGCGAGGAATCGGAGCCGGGCGCCGACGTACTCCGAGTCGACGGTGATCTGTTCACCGACGACCGAGTCCGGGTCGAACGCGAGGCCGTCCGGTGGCGTCACCTCCATCCTGCAGAGCGAGCGGACGACGCCTTCCAGGTCGGCGGAGTGGTTGCGACCGCGACCAAGCAGGTCGATGTCCATCGTGGGGCGGATCGTCGGCGCCCGCCATGCCACCAGCATCATCGCCCCCTTCAGCACGAAGTGGTCGCGATGCGGTGACTGAGCGAGCCGGTAGAGGAAGCGTTCCATGGCGAAGTACTGCAGCAACTCGGCTGCCGGCCGATGTCGTTGCTTTGCGATGTTGTTCAGACGCTGCCGGATCGACGCCGCCAGATCGCGGATCGGCCGGGTCACAGGATCGCCTCGAGGTAGCGCCGCACGAGCCGTTCGACCCGGCAGATCCTGGCGAAGCGCAGCAGATCCTCCGGATCGAAGCCGCGGCGGCGACGAAGGGCCTTGAGGGCCGCCAGTGCGGTGTCGAGGCCGACCTGCGCGCGGAACTGGAAGCAATCGGCCACGGTCTTGGCTGGCGCGTAGACGCGCAGGTCGAGGCCATCGACGCGGTGCGTTTCGACACCGGCCTCGAACGAGACGGGTCGCAGCCGCACGACGTGCAGCGGGGGGTGTTCGAGGCGTGGCTGTTCGGCACCGCGGGGCAGGGCGATGTACACCTCGTGCGGCACCTCGTCAGTGAGGTCGTGGAAAGCCAGCGCCGAGATCAGGCACAGCACGGCCCGGGGCAGGCGGGCGGCCACGATCAGCAGGTCGGGTTGGGCAGGCGCTGGCAGGCTGGTGAGGCGGAAGAGGCCGCGGCTCAGTTGTTCGAGGTGGCCAGCATCACGAAGCTCGGTGAGAGTGCGCGCTGGCAGCCCCAGCGCCCGGGCTTGACCGGAACGGAACGCGCCACCCAGGCCGCGCAGGCGGCTCAGGACTCCGTGTCTGCTCTGTCGTGGCTGGGTGGCCGCCATGGTCGTTTCAAGATACCTATCGATCGGAAAAACGATAGGTATTCTTGACCAATCGGCGAGTCTACCTCGACCCAGCCGCCCATGGCGGCCAGGCGATGGTCGCCGTGCCGGTGCCGCGGCTCACTGCCGCACGACGCGCAGCACCGGGTAGTGGTCGGCGGTCGCGGCTTCGAGGAAGTTCCAGGTCGACAGCGAGTCTTCGCTCTCCGGTTCGAGCAGCGTCGCGGCCAGCACGGCGAGGCGTTGGCGCGCCGACACCAGCAGCGTGCCGGCCGGCAGCTCGACCGCGGCGGCGTCCTGCCAGGTGCCGGCGAGCACCAGTTCCTGGTGGCCCTGGAACGGCCGCTTCGGCTTCTTCTTCGCGGTGACCGCGAAGCGCTGCGCGGTCACCGTGCGCGCGGCGTCGGTGGTGGTCGCTGCGATGCCGTGGCGCTGCAGCAAATGCACGACTGCGGGTAGGGGAGCAGGCAGCGCCCACGCTTCCGGCAGCGGCAGACTCTTCCGAGCCGTGAACGCCCGCACCACCGGCATCGGCTCGGCGACCGGCTCGCCGTCGACCACCTGCCGCATCGGCGCGCCGTCCGTGCCCTCGATCCGCTTCGTCTTGCCGACCAGCACCGGCAAGGTCTCTGGTGCCGCGAACGTGGTGTCGAAGCCGAACGCCGGCGGTACGGCACTCGCGGGACGCGCATCGGCCCGCGCGCTCACCGCGAACACCTCGGTTTCGGCCGCGCACAGCCACTGCAGCGTCGCGAGCACGAACGCGCGCGTCGCCGCGATGCGGGTCGCGAAGTCGGCGTAGCTGTAGGCCTCGCTGAGGATCGCGATCCGGTTGCGCAGACCGAAGCAGTTGACGCCGTAGCGGGCGCGGTGGTCGTAGCTGTACCAGCCGCGCACGGGGCCCGACTCGGGGGCGCCGCCGCCGTCCCAGTCGCGGGTCTCGAAGTTGCCGTAGTCGAAGGTGCGCAAGCCGTGGTCCTTCTGCAGCGTCGCGGTGACGTCGTCGAGCAGTGCCCGCGACAGCGCCTTGATCTCGGGATCGCTGTTCGGCGACAGGCCCGGCGCGTACGTCAGCTGGTAACCGTGCGCGCTGCCGTTCGTGGTGTGCAGGTCCATGAACAAGTGCGGGTCCAGCTCGGTGAACAGGCCGAGCAGCGCCTGCGTCTCGGGTGCTTCGGCCTTGACGAAGTCGCGGTTGAGGTCGAGGCCCTGGCCGTTGGCGCGCCGGCCGACTACGTCGGGGCCGTTCTGGCCTTCGCGGTTCTTCGGCCCGACCGCTTCGTTGCCGTCGACGTTGTAGATCGGCAGCAGCCACACCTCGCAGCGCGCCAGCACGTCGTGGTGCTGGCCCAGCGCGAACTCGCGCAGCAGCATCTGCAGCGCTTCCTTGCCCTCGCATTCGCCGGCATGGATGTTCGCGATCAGCAGCGCGCGCAGCCGTGGCTGCGCCGGGGCGGCGGTCGCGGCGGCCCTGACCAGCAGCAGCGGCCGGCCTTCGTGCGACTTGCCGGCGATGCGGGTCGTGAGCTGGTCGCCGTGCGGCAGGCCGCGACACGCTGCGACGAAGCGTTCGACGTCGGCGAGCCGCGAAGTCTCCGCGTGCGCGGTCGCCTCCGGCACGGTGCGCGGCGGCTCGGCCTGGGCGCCCAGCACGCCAGCGCACGACAGCAGGGCGAAGAACCGGACGGTTGACGGGCGCAACGGCATGGCGGAGTCCTACGGAACGCGCGGCGCCGCCGCCAGCGGGTGACCGCGCCGTTACTTGCCGGGTGCCGGGTCGGCGGCCAGTTCGAAGGTCGCCTGCTCGGCGCGGTCGGCGGCGGCGAGCGTGCGCAGCC
>JBASWX010000718.1:0-2149 GCA_049276695.1 Planctomycetota bacterium | reverse complement strand
GCCCCGGCCCCGCCGCCGGCAGCGCCGGCAGGTCGGCGACATCGATGGTCTCGACCCGGCTCAGCACCACGGCGCGCTCGATCACGTTCTCGAGCTGGCGCACGTTGCCCGGCCACGGCGCCTGCTGCAGGCGCTCCAGCGCGCCCGCCGAGAACCGCACCGCCGGGCGCTGGTGTTCGCTCGCGAACCGCCGCAGGAAGTGCTCGGCCAGCGCCCCGATGTCGTCCGGGCGCGCGCGCAGCGGCGGCATCTCGATGCTGACGACCTGGATCCGGTAGTACAGATCCTCGCGGAACTCGCCGCGCGCGACCGCCTGTTCGAGGTCCTTGTTGGTCGCCAGCACGACGCGCACGTCGACCGGGATCGTCCTGGTGTCGCCGACGCGTTCGACGACGCGGTCCTGCAGCACGCGCAGCAGCTTGACCTGGAACGCCGGCGAACTGGTGCCGATCTCGTCGAGGAAGATCGTGCCGCCGGCCGCCGCCTCGAACTTGCCGATCTTGTCGCGCACCGCCCCGGTGAACGCGCCCTTCACGTGGCCGAACAGCTCCGACTCGAGCAGCGACTCCGGCAAGGCCCCGCAGTTGACCTCGACGAACGGTCCGGCCTTGCGCGTGCTCAGCGCGTGCAGCGCACGGGCCAGCAGCGTCTTGCCGGTGCCCGACTCGCCGGTGATCAGCACCGTGGTGCGGGTGTCGGCGACCGCCTTCACGGTCTTGAAGATCGCCTGCATCCGCGGGTCGTCGCCGACCACGTTGTCGAGGCGCAGCCGGTCGTCGAGCGCCACCCGCAGCGCGCTGTTCTCCTTCTGCAGCGCCGCCTTCTCCAGCGCCTTGTCGACGGCGACCAGTACCTGGTCGGACGCGAACGGCTTGCCGAGGAAGTCGGCGGCGCCCTGCTGGATCGCGGTCACCGCGTCCTGCACCGAGCCGAACGCCGACAGCAGCACCACCGCGGTGTCGGGGTGCACCGCGCGGGTCTGCTGCAGCAGCTCCATGCCGCCGCCGCCCGGCAGCCCGAGATCGCACAGCACCAGGTCGACGTCGCCGTCGGCGATCGGCGACAGTGCCTCGCGCAGGTCGGCGACCGCGTCGGGCTGGTAGCCGTGTTGCTCCAGCAGCGCGCACAGGTCGCGCTGCGCACGCGGATCGGGGTCGGCGACGAGGATCTTGGCCATGGCGTGCGTCGCGCCGGTGCGACGGAGGTCGGCGTCCGGCGACGGTGTCGTCATCGGCGGACGGTGCCAGGGCACTGGAGACGGTCGGGCGACGATCGAGCGCGACGGCCCGTGCGCGGTCCGTTAGGCTTGTCGGCGATGCAGAGCCAGCGCAGCCTCGACGACATCCGGCGCATGACGCCGGCGCAGCGCTGGCAGATGTGGTTCGAACTGGCCAGCTTCGGCATGGACCTGTGGGAGGCGAACCTCGATCGCGCGGAGATCGACCGGCGGTGGGAGGTCTGGCGCCGCGAGCACGAGTTGTCGAACGCGAACCTGCGGCGCGGTTTGCAGGAGGCGGATCGCCGGTGAACTTCGCCGGGCATGTGCGCGAAGTCGCGCTGCGGTTGATCCGGCTGCTCGAACGCGACCAAACCCCGTACGCGTTGATGGGGGGAATCGTCGTGCCGATCTGGGGCGTACCACGTGCCACCTACGACGTCGACGTCACGCTGCTCGGCGACGCGGCGGTCGTCGACCGCTTCCTCGCCGCTGCCGTGGCTGATGGCTTCGTCGTCGACCCGCCGTTCACGAAGGGCTTCCGCGACCGGGTGTCCGGCATGGACAAGTTGCGGATCGAATGGTGGACGCCGGAGTCGCGGCGCGTCGAGGTCGACGTGTTCCTCGTCACCACCGAGTACCAGCGCGCGGCGTTCGCGCGTCGGGTGCAGGCGCGGATCGACCACACGACGGCGTGGGTGATCGGGCCAGCCGATCTCATCCTGCACAAGCTCGTCGCGGGACGGCCGAAGGACCTGGCCGACATCCAGAACGTGTTGGCGGTGCAAGGCAGCGTCGACGCGGAGTACGTGCGCAAGTGGGCAGTGCGGTTGGCAGTCGAAGACCGCCTGGACACCAGCCTGCGCCTGGCCGGGCTCGCTTAGCTGCGCCGGCGGCGAGTCCTGGTGCCGCCGGCGGCCGCTTCGGTCCGGC
>JBASWX010000717.1:0-12007 GCA_049276695.1 Planctomycetota bacterium | reverse complement strand
GGGCCACCGCATCGACGCCGGCCCGCGCCCGGCGCGTGCGGACGAGCCGGCGTGCGTCGGCCAACGCGCAGTGCAGTTCGCCAAGCCACTCCGACGAGGTCGTGAACGCGGCCCCGGTGAACGCGCGCATCCGCGCCGCCGCCGCTTCCTCCCCCGCCGCCGCCAACTCCGCGGCGAGGGTCCGCACGCGCTGGTCCAGGTCCCCCGCCATCGTCACAACCGCTTGATCGCGATGGCGCGGAACTCGACCGCGTCGCCGTGGCCGCAGAAACCGAAGTGGCCCTCGCGGCTGTCCTTGCCGGGGTGCTGCTCGAGGTTGCTCGACAAGGTCGCCACGTCGGCGTCGACGATCGTGGTGCCGTTGAGCACGACCGTGTAGCGCGTGCCCTTCACCGTCACCTCCTCGAAGTTCCATTCGCCGACCGGCCGCAGGTAGCCGCGGTGGCTCGGCACCACGCCGTAGACCGAGCCGTGGTACTGCCACGGCTTCAGCTCTGCGTACTTCGCGTGGGTGTCGTCGAGCACCTGCACCTCGACGCCGGCGTTGGCCGGGTTGCCCTTCCCGGGGTAGCGCAGCGCCAGCCCGTTGTTGCCGCCGGGCGGCAGCCGGAACTGCAGCCGCACCGTGCAGTCCTGCCAGATGCCCTCGGTGAACAGGTTGCCGCCCTGGCCCGCCCTGCAGCGGATCGCGCCGTCGACGATCTCGTAGCTGTCGAGGTCGCCGCGCCAGCCGGCGAACGTCTTGCCGTCGAACAGTGGCGTGAAACCCTCGGCGTCGATGCGTGCCAGCATCGCGTTCGCCTGTTCGGCTGCGAACTCGTGCACGGTCAGGTTGCGGAAGCGGATCTCGCCGCCGTGCGTCTGCAGCTGTAGCGGCCCCTTCGCCGGCAGCGGCCGCTTGCGGTCCCAGTAATTCTCCATCACCGCCCCGTCGACGGTCAGCTTGCCGTTGCAGTGCACCCACACCCGTTCGCCGAGCATCACGATCCGCAGGTGGTTCCACTCGCCGAACGGCTTGTCGGCGTGCACCAGCGGGAAGCGCGGGTGCTTCTCGTTGTTCCACAGCGCCCCGCTGCCCTTGTCGGCGCCGAGCTGCCACTTGCCGCCGGCCTCGGTGGTATCCCAGATCTGCACCTGCGGGCAACCGCGCAGGTAGATGCCCGAGTCGGCCTTGGCCACCGTCTTGTACTCGAGCTGGAACTCGGCATCGCCGAACTCGGCGTCGGTGGTCAGGAACGGACCGCCGCCGTCGTTGACGATCTCGCCGTTCTCGACGCGCCAGTGCGCCGCGGTGTCGGTGTCGTCCTTGGCGCGGCGCTTCGTGAGCTCGTCGCCGGTCAACGCCGCGTACTTGTACGGCCCGATGTCGGCGCGGCCGTGCCAACCACCCAGGTCCTTGCCGTTGCACAGCGGCGTCACCGCCATGAGACGACCCTGGTCCTGCGCACCCTGAGCGGCGAGCAGCGACCCGCAGAGCGAGACGGCGACGAGTAGGCGCATCTGCCCAGTATGCGGAATCCTCCTCCGGCCATGAAGGTGCATCCGTCGAGCAGTGTTACCGGCACGGCCGTGCGCGACTACAGCAGCCGTCGGACCTCGGCCCGCCAATGCCCTCCCGTTCGTCCTGGCTCTTGCTGCTGATGACACCGTGTGCCGGGGCACAGGAGCTGCGCCACATCGACTGCCCCGAGTTCCGCTACGCGTGCTTCGACCCGGTGCGGCAGCGGGTGCTCGCGCCGGGCATCGCCCGCTACACCGAGGAGTGGGACGGCACGCGCTGGCACCGCGCCCCCGACTTCGGAGCGCCGCGCGGCTTCTGCTGGTGGGACGCCAGCACGGCCCGCATGTTCGCGTTCAAGGACCCCTCCTGGACAGCGGGTCCGGCTTCGCCGCTCCAGGCGTCCGTGCGGACCGGGCACGCGTGGCAGGCCGTGGCCGCGACCGGTGTGCCGTCACCGCGCTGGAACATGAGCTGCGCCCACGACACCGCTCGCAACGAGGTCGTGGTCTTCGGCGGCTTTACGCCACCGGTCCTCCTGGGGGAGACCTGGGTCTTCAACGGTAGCGCCTGGACGCAGCGCATGGTCCCTGGGCCCGCTCCACGTTTCGACGCCGCCATGACGTTCGACTCGGTGCGGCAGCGGGTGGTGTTGTTCGGCGGCACGGACGCGACCACCACCGTGACCGCATTCGACGACACGTGGGAGTGGAACGGCATGGCGTGGACCCAGGTACCGACGCCGACGCGCCCACCGCGAAGCAGCAACCCCGGCGCCGCCTACGATCCGCTGCGCCAGCGCGTCGTGATGCTCTGTCGCGCGGCAGCGGCGACCAGCCACTTCGAGCATTGGGAGTACGACGGGACGACGTGGACCCGGGTGGCGGCCGTCGCCGGCGGGGCAGCGGCGACGCCAGCCAGCGCGTTCGCGGCGCCAGCTCTCGTCTACGACGTGGCACGCAGCGAAATGCTCGCCCTCGGTGGCACGGATCTGGACTACAAGCGCGGCCGGGTGCTGGCATGGAATGGCGTGGGCTGGAGCGCGCGCCCCGGGTTCACGGACCGGCGGGATCCGGTCTACCAGTCCGCGGTCGCCCCGGAAGCAGCGGGCCCGGGCATCCATCGCTTCGGTGGATGGTTCGGTTCGAATGCGACCCTGAGCGACGAACTGTGGACGTTCAACGGCGGCGTGTGGTCGCTCGCGGCGACCGGTCCGATGATTCCGCGAAGGGCCCCCACGATGTGGACGATGCTGGGAGCAACGTTCGTCTTCGGCGGCGTGTCGGCCGGAGGCGTCCTCGGCGACACCTGGCGTTGGAACGGCACCACCTGGATGCCGATCGTGGGCGGGCCACCACCTCGCGTTGGTTCCGCAGCAGCGGTCGACCTCGCCGCGAACCGCGCGATCCTGTTCGGCGGCGACACCAGTCTCGGTTCCAGTTCGAACGACACGTGGACCTTCGACGGTGTGCAGTGGCAGCAGTTGTTCCCCCTCACGAACCCACCGCCGTTGGACAGGCTCACGATGGCCTACGACCCGCTGCGCAACCGCACCGTGCTCGTCGGTTGGCCGGGGTCCGGGCTCGCCGACACATGGGAGTGGAACGGCACGAACTGGCAACACCCGGTGCTCACGAGCCAGCCGCCGCCAACGGGCACGCTCACGTTCGATCCAGCGAGGCTGTGCATCGTCTACTGCGTTCCGGGGGCGTACACATTCGGCAGCCCGGCACTGTGGACCTTCGATGGGCTGGCCTGGGCAGCGCTGCCCGCGATCGGCGCCGCGCCGTCGCTGACCTCGGCGACTGCCCCGTACGAATCCCTCGCCGTGACGAGTACCGCCGGCCGTGTGTTCGTCGTGAATGCACTGGTCGGCGTGTCCGAGCTGCTGGCAACCCCGGCTCGCGCGTCCCACTACGGTGCTGCCTGCGCGCCAGATTCGCCGGAACTGCTAGCGAGCGGTCTGCCCGTGCTCGGCAACCAAGCGTTCGCGCTCGACCTCGTCCGCGCGCCAGCCAACGCTCTCGTCGCGATCGCCGGTGCCGACGCCCCGGCGGCACTGCCCCTCTCCGGCTGCACTTTGCTCGTCGCACCCGGGCAAGCCACCGTGGCGCTGACCGCGTCGCCGCTCGGCACCGCACAGGTTCCACTGCCCGTGCCCACGACCGCGACGCTGCTCGGCGTCAGCTTCTACTTCCAGGGCGCAGCTCTCAGTTCCACTGCCAGCAACGGCTTCGTGCTGAGCGCTGGTCTGCGCGTCGACCTCGGCCAGTGACCCGGGCGGGCCACCGCGTTCGTCGCCGCCAGTGCTGCCATGCGTCGCGGCCGTCGCCACAATGCCGCGCATGCGCCTTCCCAGGTTCCTGCTCCCCCTGCTCGCAGCGACCCCACTGCTGGCCCAGTTGCCGGCCGAACTGTTCGGCGACCTGCGCTGGCGCTGCATCGGCCCGCACCGCGGCGGCCGCACCGTGGCGGCGGTCGGCGTGCCCGGCAAGCCCGACACCTTCTACATCGGGGTCAACCACGGCGGCGTGTGGCGCAGCCGCGACGCGGGCCGCACCTGGGTGCCGATCTTCGACGACCAGCCCACCGGTTCGATCGGTGCGATCGCGGTGGCACCCAGCGACCCGGACGTGCTCTACGTCGGCACCGGCGAAGGCCTGCAGCGCCCGGACCTGTCGACCGGCGACGGCGTCTACAAGTCGACCGACGGCGGGGCGACCTGGCGGAACGTCGGTTTGCGCGACGCGCAGCAGATCGCGCAGGTGATCGTCGATCCGCGCGATGCGCAGCGCGTGTTCGTCGCCGCGCTGGGCCATCCGTACGGCGCCAACGAGGAACGCGGCGTGTTCCGGTCGCTGGATGGCGGCAGCACGTGGAGCAAGGTGCTCTACCGCGATGCCGACACCGGCGCGTTCGACGTGCTGTTCGACCCACGCGATGCCCGCATCGTCTACGCGGTGCTGTGGGCCGGCCGGCAGCCACCGTGGGAGATCGGCAGCTCGTGGCAACTGCCGCGCGCGGGTCTGTGGAAGTCGGACGACGGCGGCGACACCTGGCGGCAGCTCACGCGCGGCCTGCCGACGGCGGCAGCAGACGGGCTCGGCCGCATCGGTCCCTGCGTGGCACCGAGCCAGCCAGGCCGCATGTACGCGGTGGTCGACGCCCGCACGCTGGGCGGCCTCTACCGTTCCGACGACGCCGGCGAGAGCTGGCGCCGCGTCAACGACGACGCGCGGCTGTACGGCCGCGGCAGCGACTTCGCCGAGGTGAAGACGGACCCGCAGAACGCCGAGATCGTCTACGTCGCGAACGTCGCGGCGTGGAGGTCGACCGACGGCGGTGCGACCTTCACCGGCTTCCGCGGCGCACCCGGCGGCGACGACCCGCACCGCTTCTGGATCCACCCCGGCGACAGCAACGTGCTGCTGCTGGCCGGCGACCAGGGCGCGATCGTCACCGTGAACGGCGGCGCATCGTGGAGCAGCTGGTACAATCAGCCGACGGCGCAGTTCTATCACGTCGCCACCGACAACGCGTTTCCGTACCGCGTCTACGGCGGCCAGCAGGAAAGCGGCTCGGTCGGCATCCGCAGCCGCGGCGACGACGGCCAGATCACGTTCCGCGACTGGCACCCCGTCGGCGTCGAGGAGTACGGCTACGTCGCCCCCGATCCGCTCGATCCCGACATCGTCTACGGCGGCAAGCTGACGCGCTTCGACCGCCGCACCGGGCAGGTCCAGGACGTCGCCCCGCAGCCGCTGCGCGGCCCCGGCTACCGGGTCGTGCGCACGCAGCCGGTGGTGTTCTCGCCGGCCGATCCGCACACGCTGTATTTCGCGTCGAACGTGCTGTGGCGGACCCGCGACGGCGGGCAGTCGTGGACGCAGATCAGCCCCGACCTCACCCGCGAGAACTCGCCGCCGCCGGCCAACCTCGGCGCGTTCGCGGCCATGGACCCCGAGGCCGGCAAGCACCGCGGCGTGATCTACACGGTGGCGGGTTCGGCGCTCGACGGGGAACGGATCTGGGCCGGCACCGACTGCGGGCGCATCCACCTGACCGCCGACGGCGGTGCTTCCTGGCGCGACGTGACGCCACCGCAGCTCGCGCCGTGGGCGAAGGTGTCGCTGCTCGAGGCGTCACCGTTCGCGGTCGACGCCGCCTACGCCGCGATCAACACCTTCCGGCTCGACGACCTGCGGCCGCACATCTACCGGACGCGCGACGGCGGTGCGAGCTGGCAGCGGATCGTCACCGGCATCCCGGACGGGGCGGTGGTCAACGCCGTGCGCGCCGATCCCAAGCGCGCCGGGCTGCTGTTCGCGGGCAGCGAACGCGGCGTGTACGTGTCGTTCGACGATGGCGAGCACTGGCAATCGCTGCGCCTGCGAATGCCGTCGACGTCGATCCGCGACCTGGTGGTCAAGGACGACGACCTCGTCGTCGGCACGCACGGCCGCTCGTTCTGGATCCTCGACGACATCTCGCGCCTGCGGCAGCTCGACGCCGGCACTGCGGCGACGCCGGCGGTGCTGTTCGCCCCGCAGCTCGCGACCCGGGTGCGCTGGAACATGAACACCGACACGCCGCTGCCGCCCGAGGAGCCGGCCGGCAAGAACCCGCCCGACGGCGCGATCGTCGACTACTGGCTCGCCGCTCCGGCGAAGCAGGTTGCGCTCGAGATCGTGACCCCCGACGGCCAGTCGGTGCGGCGCTTCGCGAGCGACGATCCGGACGAACAGCATCCCGCGCACAACTTCCCCGACGGCTGGCTGCGGCCGTTCGCCCGCGTCGCGACGGCGCGCGGCGCGCACCGCTTCGTGTGGGACCTGCACTGGCCACCGCCCGCGGGCGTCGCGGTCGGGCATCCGATCGCCGCGGTCTGGCAGGACACGCCGCGCACCCCGCCAGGGCCGTGGGTGATGCCCGGCACCTACCGCGTGCGTCTGGCCGTCGACGGCAAGACGTTCGAGCAGCCGCTGACCGTCCGCATGGATCCGCGCGTCAAGACGCCACTGCCCGAGCTGACGCGCCAGTTCGAGCTGTCGATGTCGTTGTGGGCCGACCTCTCGGCGTGCGACCGGGCGCGGAGCGAGTTGCAGCGGCTCGGCGAACGGCTGCAGCAACCGGGCCGGCCGGCGGCGCTGGCCCCGCAGTTCGATGCACTCGACGCCAAAGGGAAGGCGCTGCTAACCGACGACACCTTCACGCGTCTGCCCGAGCAGTTCGCCCGCCTGCTCGACCTCGCCCAGGACGCCGACACCGCCCCCACCGCCGCGGTGGTCCGTGCCGCCGCCGAGCGGCACACCGCCCTGCTCGCGCTGCTCCGCCAGTGGGACGAACTGAATGCGGGCGAGCTGGCCCGGCTCAACGCAGCCTTGAAGGAACTCGGCCTGGCAGCGATCGCCGTCGACCGCTGACCGCGTGCTCGCCGCGGCCGCAGTCACGAGTTGATCAAGAACGTCGCGATGTCGCCGAGGAACCGCTCGAGGTACGCCCGGTGCGGCACGGCCGCCGGCTGCTCGTCGATCGCCGCCAGCATCAGTTCCATCCAGCGATCCCGCGCCCGCTGGTCGACGCGGAACGGCGCGTGGCGCATGCGGAGCCGCGGATGGCCACGTTCCTTGATGTAGTCAGGCGGACCGCCGAAGCGGTACAGCAGGAAGGCGCGCAGCCGCTGTTCGGCGCCGGCGAAGTCGTGCGGCGGATACAGCGGCCCGAGCACCGGGTCCTGCGGCACGCGGCGGTAGAAGCCGGCGACGATCGCCGTCAGGCACTCGGCTCCCAGCAGCTGGAAGATCGGCAGTTCCGCGTCGGTCACTCGTTCAGCGTGGTGGAACCGCCGCCGGACGCAAGTACGATCCCGCGCCGCCGATGGTGTTCCACGACCTGCCCGATCCGAGCGAACGCGAGTTCGACCGCAGCCTGCGCCCGGGCACCTTCGGCGAGTTCGTCGGCCAGGACCAGATCCGCGACAACCTGCGCATTGCGATCGAAGCGGCGCGCGCGCGCAGTGAGCCGCTCGACCACGTGCTGCTGTGCGGACCGCCGGGCCTCGGCAAGACCACGCTCGCCTACCTGATCGCGCAGGGCATGGGTGCGGACATCGTGCTCACCTCGGGGCCTGCGCTCGGCGCGCCGAAGGACCTCGCCGGCACCTTGACCCGGTTGCAGCGCAACCAGGTGCTGTTCATCGACGAGATCCACCGGCTGCCCAAGACCCTCGAGGAGTACCTGTACTCGGCGATGGAAGACCACGCGATCGACGTGGTGCTCGATCCCGGGCCGAGCGGCCGCTCGGTGCGGCTGGGCGTGCAACCGTTCACGCTGGTCGGTGCCACCACGCGCGAGGGCTTGCTGACCGCGGCGTTCCGCTCGCGCTTCGGCATCGTCGAACGGCTCGAGCCGTACCCGGACAAGGACATCGAGCAGATCCTGCTGCGCGCGGCGAAACGGCTGCAGGTCGTGCTCGAGCCAGAAGCCGCAGCACTGTGCGCGGGCCGCAGCCGCGGCACGCCGCGCATGGGCCTGCGCATCCTGCGGCGCGTGCGCGATCTGGCGCAGGTGCAGCAGAAGCCGAGCATCGACGCCGCGGCCGCGCAGGAAGGGCTGGCGCGCTTGCGCATCGACCACCTCGGCCTCGAGGAAGTAGACCGGCGCCTGCTGCGGGCACTGGTGCAGGGCGGCGACGCGGTCGGGCTGAAGACGCTGGCGGCGATGATCGACGAAGCCGAGGACACGCTCGAGGAAGTGCTGGAGCCGCACCTGATCCGCCAGGGCCTGCTCGCCCGCACGCCGCGCGGCCGCGTCGCCACGGCGCGCACCTACGAGCACCTCGGCATCGACAACAAGGCCGCCCGCCCTGGCGAACTGCCGTTCGCCTGACCGGCGTGGCGGCGTGATCCCGCGCGGCACCTGCCGCGATGCCAGTGACCGGTGAGCACCGCCATACGACGTTTTCTGCGCGTCGGCGTCCGGAACGCCCCCACCACGACCATCTACCTCGTGACGACCATTCCCCGAGGTGACCCGTGCGACCCTTCCTTGTCCTTCCCGCGATCGCGATGTCCTCGCTGCTCGGCGCCCAGGTGGCCGGCGGCAACCTGCTGCAACACTACGACGGCACCGCCGAGGCCACGTCCCGTGGCCACGGCCTGCCGTCCGAGTCGATCACCGTGCTGCAGCGCTACCCGTGGAACCAGTGCTGCAACCGCACCAAGCTGTGCTGCGTCGAGGCGACGCTGCAGGACCAGAACCCCGCCACCCCGGAGTGGCTGTACCTGGAGGTGCGCGCCAGCGACCTGACCGACGCCCTGTTCCCGCTGGGCAAGCCCGACCTGACTCCTGGCGGTCTGCTCTACATGACGCCGCTGCTGCTCGCGTTCACCGGCCCGGTGCAGAAGTTCTCGTTCAACCTGCCCTGCGTGCCGCTGCCGGCGGGCCCCGGTGCGACCGCGGACTTCTACGTCGGCTTCCGCTTCAACCCCGCCCCGACCTGGCCGGCGGATGGCGTGTCGTGCCACTTCAGCGGCCAGGCCTTCGCGTTGGCGGGCGAACAGTTCCTGTCGCCGCCGAACCCGATGTACGCGGCAGCACCCAAGCCCGGTCTCGGCTGGAGCAACAGCGCCTCGGCCGGTCTGAAGATCAACAACGGCGACCTGGCGTGGGCGATCGCGGCCGGGCTGTTCGAGGATGTCTGCCAGCCGTTCGCGCACAACCCCGGTGGCCGCTTCACCGGCACCGGCGGCACCGGCCTCGACCCGAACTTCGGCTACGCCGGCATCTGGCCCGACATCGCGACGATGGGCGACCAGGTCGGCTGGCGCGTGCGCACGGTCGCCCCGCCATCGAGCCTCTGCGTGCTGTTCCTCGGCTTCAACCTGCCGGCGCCGATCGACCTCGGTTTCGTCGGCATCGACGGCCTCTTGTGCATCGACCCGCTGCTGCACCTGGTCGCCATCACGACGCCCGCGGACGGTTGCGCCACCCAGTCGCAGGCGGTGTTCGGTCCCTTCAACTTCGGCAACGCCGGTGGCACCGTGCTGGTCGGTGCGCAGGCGGTCACCGTCGACCTGAACAGCGTCAAGCACCTGTCGACCGCGTGCACCACGGCCTTCTGACCGCACGCCGTGATTCCCGGTGCTGACTGCTGCCAGTACCCGGTCGCCGTGCTGGAATGACGGCATGCCCGGGTTCGCCGCACCGTGACCGCCTTCCGCTTCGAACTGTTGGGCGTGAACGGCAAGCTGCGCCGCGGCCGCTTCCACACCCCGCACGGCACGTTCGAGACGCCGTGCTTCGCGCCGGTCGGCACCTACGCAACACTGAAGGGACTCACTCCCGAGCAGGTGAAGGCGACCGGCAGCGAGCTGATCCTCGCCAACAGCTACCACCTGCACGTGCGGCCCGGGGCCGAGCGCATCGAGCGGCTCGGCGGCCTGCACCGGTTCATGGGCTGGGACGGGCCGATCCTCACCGACAGCGGCGGCTACCAGGTGTTCTCGCTCGGCGGCAAGGTCGCGGTCGACGACGCCGGCGTCACCTTCCAGTCGGTGATCGACGGCAGCACCCATCGCTGCACGCCCGAATCGGTGCTGACGTTCCAGCGGCAGCTCGGCCCCGACATCGCGATGGTGCTCGACCACTGCCCGCCCGGCGACGCCTCCCGCGAGGTGCAGCGGGACGCACACGAACGCACGCTGCGTTGGGCCCGGGTGGCCCGCGACGTGCACGAACGCTGGGGCGGCTCCGCCCGCGGCCAGGCGGTGTTCGGCATCTGCCAGGGCGGCATCGATCCGGAACTGCGCGCGACCAGCGCGCAGGCGTTGGCGGCGATGGACTTCGACGGCTACGCGATCGGCGGATTGTCGGTCGGCGAGACCAAGCAGCAGATGGCGGTGGCGCTCGATGCCTGCGTCGACCAGCTGCCCGCGGGCAAGCTGCGCTACATGATGGGCGTCGGCATGCCCGAGGACCTGACCGCGGCGTCGCTCGCCGGCGTCGACCTGTTCGACTGCGTCGTGCCGACGCGGCACGGCCGCAACCACACCGCGTTCGGTGCCGGCGGCACCAGCCTCAAGCTGCGCAACGCGCAGTACGCCGACGACCCGGCGCCGCTGGTCGATGGCTGCGCCTGCTGCACCTGCCGCCGCTTCTCGCGCGCCTACTTGCGCCACCTCGCCGTTGCCGACGAGATGCTGGCGGGCATCCTGCTCTCGCTCCACAACATCCACTTCCTCCAGGACCTGATGCGCGGCTTGCGCGCACGGGCCGAAGGTGCCACATGAAACCGTTCGCCCTCCTCCTCGCCGCGCTGTCGTGCACCACGCTGTTCGCGCAGGCGCCGGAGTCCTCGTTCCGGATCGGCACCTGGAACCTCGAGTTCCTGGGTGCTGCGGGCAGCTTCCGCAACAACCTGCCCCTGCGCGACGACGCCGACTACGCGGCGATCGGCAAGAAGGTCGTCGAGATCGGCGTCGCCGTGCTCGCGGTCCAGGAGATCTGCGGCGAAGCGCCGCTGCGCAAGGTCGCCGCCGGTGCCGGCCCTGAGTGGACGGTGCTGCTCGGCACGACCGGCGGCTGGGACGACGGCAAGACGGCGCAGAACATTGGCTTCCTGTACGACCGCGCCCAGGTCGAACTGCTGGCGGCCGAGGAACTGCTGCAGCTGCCGCGCACGGCCAATGGCCTGCCGATCTTCCACCGCGTGCCGGTCACCGCGTGCTTCAAGCACAAGCGCAGTGGCTGCGACTTCCGGCTCGTCACCGTGCACCTGAAGGCGGGGCAGAAGGCCGACGACGAACTGAAGCGCGCGGCCGAGTCGCGGCTGCTCGCCGGCTGGCTCGACGCGCTGCAGCAGAACCCGGGCGAAGACGCCGACATCGTGCTGCTCGGCGACTTCAACGCCACCTACGGCACCGTGCCGGAGACCAACTTCGAACAGAGCCAGCTGCGCCGCTACCTCGCGCCGGCCGTGGCGACGCCGACGATCATGCACTTCCCCGAACCGATCGATCAGGTCGTGGTCGGCAGCGGCTTCCACGAACTGCGCAGCGATTCGTTCACCGTCGATGGCGACTGCGACGGCATGCCGCGCGATGCGTGGCGCAAGACCTACAGCGACCACTTCCCGGTCACGGTGACGCTCGCGGCGCGCAGCGACGACGATCCCGACGCGACGTTTGCGCGCGGCGCCAAGGAACAGTGGCTGCCCAGGCCCGCCGCGACTCCGGTCGCCGCCGCGCAGGACCCTTCTGCCGCCGCCACCGCCTGGCCGCCGAAGCTCGGCACGCTGGTCAGCGTCACCACCGAGAGCGGCACCACCGACGGCGAACTGGCGGCGCACCTCGGCGACAGCCACTCCGGCTGGGTGGTGCTGCGCACGGCCCGCGGCATCCTCGCCTTCCCGGCGGCGCGCGTTCTCTCGATCCGGGTCCAGTAGCCCCGCCGCCGCGACCGGCCCATGGCGCCGGCCCGACCGCCGCGCCGTTCCGGCCGGGCGTGCGG